>DASYJR010000214.1:0-5900 GCA_035996305.1 Amnibacterium sp.
CGACCGGTACTCGAAGCGCAAGCTGCTCATGGTCACGCAGGGCGTGGCCGGCATCCTCTCCGCGGTCCTCGCGCTGCTCACCCTCACCGGCACCGCCACGGTGTGGGCGGTGTGGGCGACCGCCCTCGGGATCGGCCTCGCGACCGTCGTGGACAACCCCGCGCGGCAGGTCTTCGTGAACGAGCTCGTCGGCCCCGCGCACCTCCGCAACGCCATCACGGTCAACTCCGGCGTGTTCCAGCTCGGCGGCCTCATCGGCCCGGCCGTGAGCGGCGCCCTCATCGCGGCGATCGGCGGCGGATTCGCCTTCGCGGTGAACGCCCTCGCCTGCGGCGTGACCGTGGTCATGCTCACCCGCCTCGACAGGTCCGCCCTCACCCCGATCGCGCCCACCCCACGCGGCAAGGGCCAGCTGAAGGAGGGCGTGCAGTACGCCGCCGCCCGGCCGGCGATCCGCTGGCCGATCGTGCTCGTCGGCTTCCTCGCGGTGTTCACGATCACGATGCCGGTGCTGCTCGCCTCCTACTCGAATCAGGTCTTCGAGCAGGGTGCCGCCGGGTACGGGCTGTTCAACTCCCTGGTCGCGGGCGGCGCGCTCGTGGGGGCGATCCTCACCACTCGGCGCACCGTCATCCGCCTCCGCACCGTGATCGTCTGCGGGGGGATCTGGGCGGCCATCCAGGCGGTCGCGGCCCTCATGCCCTCCGAGGTCGCCTTCGGCGTCGCGCTCGTCGGCATCGGCATCGCGAACCAGTTCTTCTTCATGGCGGCGAACCCGCTCATCCAGACGACGAGCAGCTCCAGCGTGCGGGGGCGCGTGATGGCCGTCTGGATCCTCGTGCTGCTCGGCGGCCAGGGCATCGGCGGCCCCGTGATGGGCTGGATCGTCGACACGATCGGTCCCCGGGATGCGATGTTCCTCTCCGGCGCCGTGCCGGCGCTCGCCGCGGTCGCGATCGCGCTGCTCATCGCACGGCAGGGCGCCCTGACGCTCTCCGTGCACTGGCGCACCCCGCTCAGTCCGTTCGCCATCGAGCAGCGCCGCGCGGCCGAGGTCGGTTAGCGGACGACGAGCCGCGGCTTCACGAGGCGGTGCTGCGGGTCGTCGACCCCCTCCGCACCGCCGGCCCTGCCCCGGTGCGCCCCGATGAGCAGGTCGAGCACGCCCTCGGCCACCTCGTCGAGCCGCTGCTCGACGCTGCTGAGCCCGAGCGCCCTGGCCACGGGGGTGTCGTCGTAGCCGACGATCGGCACCCGGTCGCCGAGGGCGAGCCGGGCGCCCAGGGCGAGCGAGTCGCTCGCACAGACGATCGCGTCGGGCGGCGGATCGATCGTCGCGACGGGACGCGCGGCGACGCCGCCGTCGCTCGGGTCCTCCTCCACCGCGAGGTCGAGGGCGTCGAGCTCGTCCCGGGACAGGTCCGTGCGGGCCTCCATCGTCGACCGCCAGCCCGCCCGCCGGTCGTCGCCGGTGCCGGAGCCGGCCGGCCAGCCGAGGAACGCCACCCGGCGGGCGCCCGCCGCGAGCACGTGCTCGGTGGCGAGGGTGAGGCCGTGCCGGCCGTCGACGTCCACCCAGAGGTGCTCCGGATCGGTCATGTCCGCGACGCCCCACGGCCGCCCGAAGGTCACGAAGGGCACCTCGTGCTCGATCAGCCAGTCGATGCGGGTGTCGCCGTGATGCGTCGAGGTGAGCACGAAGGCGTCCACGTCGGCCCCGTCGACGAGCCGGCCGAACTGCTCGATCTCGGCCGGCTCGTCGGCCGCGGTGTAGAGCAGCACGCGGAACCCGGCCCGGCCGGCGCGCTCCGCGAGCGCGTGCAGGAAGCGGTCGAGCAGCGAGCCGGAGATCCCGTCGGTCTCCGGGTCGAGGCGCACCCCGATGGTCTCGCTCTGGCGGGTGCGGAGACGGCGTGCCGAGGCGTGGGGGCGGTAGTGCAGCTGCGCGATCGCCTGCTCGACGCGCTCGCGGGTCTCCGCCCGGACGATGTGCGGGGTGTTGAGCACGTTCGACACCGTCTGGCGCGAGACGCCGGCGACGGAGGCCACATCGGTGACCGTGGGTTGCCGCCGCATCCGCTCTCCTCGCCGCCGCTTCCCGAATCGTAGAGCACGCTGTGAATCGCCGCCCGCCCTATTTGATCGATCAAAGAACACCGGGTACCGTCCTCCCGTGGCGATGACGCAACCGTTCCTGCACGACGCGGAGGTGGTGCTCCGGGCCCCCGCACAGCTGTGGGCACGGCCGGACGGCGCGCTCGCCGGCGGCGTCGACGGCCTCTACGTGTCCGACGTCCGGGTGCTGTCGCACCTCGCGCTCACGGTCGCCGGCACCGCGGTCGAGCACGTGCGCACCGACCGGGCCCGCGCCGACCGGATCCGCCTGACGGGCCTGCTGCGCGGTCTCGACGACGACGGCGCCGACCCGCGGGTCCGACTCGACCGGGACCGGCGCGTCACCGCGGACGGGATGACGGAGATGCTCCACGTCGTCTCCGGCCGGGACGTCCCCGTCGACATCGACCTCCGGCTCGAGCTCGCCGCGGACCTCGCGACGATGCCGTCGGTCAAGTCCGGTGAGCACGGCGAGCCCAGCCCCGTCCGCCTGCACGACGGCGCCGCGACGTGGGCGGGCGGCAGCGTCCACGCCACCCTCACGGCGCAGGGCCTCGAGGCGGAGTCGGACGGCGCCGCGCTCCTCCTCCGCTGGCGCGTCACCGTGCCGCCGGGCGGTACCGCGACGGCCTCCTGGACGCTGCGCGGTCACGACGACGCGGCGGTCGTACGTGCCCCGGAGGACCGCGTCCCGCTCCCCGTGCCCGCGAGCGGCCTGCCGGACCTCGACCGCTGGCTCGAGACCGCGAGGGCCGACCTCGAGAGCCTCCAGCTCGCGCTGCCCGACGCCCCCGACGCCGTCTTCCTCGCGGCCGGGGCGCCCTGGTTCTTCACGCTCTTCGGCCGCGACTCGATCTGGGCCGCGCGGATGCTGCTGCCCACGGGCGTCGAGGTGGCCGCAGGCACGCTGAAGGTGCTCGCCCGCCTGCAGGGCGAGCGCACCGACCCCGCGACGGGCGAGCGCCCGGGCGGCATCCTGCACGAGCTGCGGCGCGACCTGAACCCGCTGCGCTCGGGGCTGGTGCTACCGCCCCGCTACTACGGCACCATCGACGCGACACCGCTCTGGATCCTGCTCCTGCACGACGCATGGCGGGCCGGACTCGACGACGGGACCGTGCGCGACCTGCTGCCGAACCTCCGTCGCGCCCTGGAGTGGCTCGAGCGGGCCGTGCCGGCCGGCGGCTTCCTCGCGTATCACGACGAGAGCGGCCGCGGGCTCGCGAACCAGGGCTGGAAGGACTCCGGCGACAGCATCCGCTGGAGCGACGGCCGCCTCGCGACGGGCCCGATCGCGCTCTGCGAGGTGCAGGCGTACGCCCACGAGGCCGCCCTCGCCGCGGTCGTGCTGCTGACCGCGTTCGGAGCGCAGGACGAGGTCGCCCGCTGGACGGCCTGGGCGGCGGCGCTGAGGTCCCGGTTCCGGGGCGCGTTCTGGATCGACGACGCGGAGGGCGGGCACCCCGCCGTCGCGCTCGACGCCCACGGCGCCGCGGTGGACTCGCTCACCAGCAACATCGGCCACCTGCTGGGCTCCGGCCTGCTCGACGCCGCCGACGAGGCCCGTGTCGCCGCCCTGCTGGTGGATCAGCGGCTCGACTCCGGCTACGGGCTGCGCACCCTCGCGAGCGACTCCGGCGGCTACTGGCCCCTCAGCTACCACTGCGGCAGCGTCTGGACCCACGACACCGCCATCGCGGTGCACGGGCTGCTCCGCTCGGGCCACGCGGAGGAGGCGCGGGTGCTCGCCGCCGGTCTCGTGCGGGCCGCGGCCGCCTTCGGCTTCCGGATGCCGGAGCTGCACGGCGGCGACCCCGCGGCCGCGGGCACCCCGGTCCCCTACCCCGCGGCCTGCCGCCCGCAGGCCTGGTCCGCCGCCGCGGCCGTCGTGGCCCGCGCGGCCCTGGCCCCCGAACCGTCCCGTCCCACAGCACCGGCGGCCGCCGTTGAAGCGTCCGCCACGAACCAGTAAGGAAGAACCAGCCATGCAACGACGCACGACCAGGATCGCGGCCGGGATCGCCGCCGCCGCGAGCGTGCTCGCCCTGACCGCCTGCGGATCCGGCTTCAGCGGATCGGGATCCTCGAGCTCCAGCGGGAGTGCCGGCGGGCTCACGTCGAGCAAGTCGGCCCTCACCGTGCTCATCGGCTCGTCCGGCGACGCGGAGACCGCGGCCGTGAAGTCGGCGGTCGCCGACTGGTCGAAGTCGTCGGGCACGGCGGCGACCGTGCAGGCGGCGAGCAACCTGCCGCAGCAGCTCTCGCAGGGCTTCGCCGCGAAGAAGCCGGCCGACGTGTTCTACCTCGGCTCCGACACCTTCGCCTCGTACGCGAAGCAGGGCGACCTGCTCGCCTACGGCGACATGCTGAAGAACAAGAGCGACTACTACCCGTCGCTCGTCACGAACTTCACGTACCAGGGCAGGTTCACCTGCGCGCCGAAGGACTTCTCGACGCTGCAGCTCGAGATCAACACGGACATGTGGAAGGCCGCCGGCCTCACCGACAGCGACGTCCCGACGACCTGGGACCAGCTCGCCACCGTCGCGAAGAAGCTCACCAAGGGCAAGGTCGCCGGCCTCGTGACGAGCAACGAGTACCAGCGGCTCGGCGCCTTCATGGTGCAGGCGGGCGGCAACCTCACGAACGATCAGAACACGAAGGCGACGGTCGACTCCGCCGCGAACGTCAAGGCCCTCACCTACGTGCAGGACGGGCTCAAGTCCGGCTGGTGGAAGTTCACCAAGGACGTCGGCGCGGGCTGGGGCGGCGAGGCGTTCGGCAAGCAGGAGGCCGCGATGACGATCGAAGGCAACTGGATCGCCGGCGCCATGACCGTCGACTACCCGAAGGTGCACTACAAGGTCGTGCCGCTGCCCGCCGGTCCCGCCGGCAAGGGCACGCTCCAGTTCACGAACTGCTGGGGCATCGCCGCGGACAGCAAGAACCAGGCGGGGGCGCTGAAGCTCGTCGAGCAGCTCACGACCGCCAAGCACCAGCTGGCGTTCGCGAAGGCCTTCGGCGTGATGCCCTCCATCCAGTCCGCGGCGAGCGATTGGAAGGCCGCATTCCCGCAGCTCGCGCCCTTCCTCGACGCGGCCTCCTCCGCGAAGGGCGTGCCGACCTCGGTCGGCTCCGCCGACGTGGTCACCGACCTGAACTCGAAGCTGGCCGCGCTGAAGACCGTCGACATCAAGTCCCTGCTCGCCACCGAGCAGAAGAACCTGTCGGCCGTCGTCACCGGCTGATCACGTCGATCGGGATCACGAGGAGCACCAGCGATGACCAGTGCGACCGCCCACGTCCCGGTCCGCCGGCACGCCGCGGGCATCCGCGGGGGCCAGGCCGTGTCCGGCTACCTGTTCACGGCTCCGGCGGTGATCGTGCTGGTCGTCTTCCTCGTGATCCCGATCTTCATGGCTCTGTGGGTGAGCTTCAGCGATTGGGGCGGCCGGGGGTCGCCGTTCGGCTCCTCAGTCCACTTCGTCGGCCTGAAGAACTACTCGGCGATCACCGCCGGCGGCGGCCTCGCGGAGCAGGACTTCGGCACCGCGCTCCGCAACAACCTGTGGTTCGTGATCGTCGTCGTCCCGACCCAGACGGCGATCGCGCTGCTGCTCGCGGTGCTCGTGAACACCCGGATCCTCAAGGGGCGCGGATTCTTCCGCACCGCCTTCTACTTCCCGTCCGTCACGAGCTCCGTCGCGATCACGGTGCTCTGGCTCTTCCTGTTCGCTTCGTCCGGAGCGGTCAACAAGATGCTCGCGGTGGTCGGCATCAACGGG
>DASYJR010000215.1:0-8594 GCA_035996305.1 Amnibacterium sp.
CTGCTGATCGAGGGCAACTGGGCGCTGCTCGTGATGCTGTCGGTGGCGGTGCCGTGGGTGGGCGGGCCGCAGCGCCCACCGTCCGCGGTGCTGTCCCCCCAACGCGGGGATCCCCTGCCCGCGCCTCGTCGATAGAGTCGAAGCACCCTCTCGCATCGTTCCGGTTCCCCGCCGGATCCGAGGGCTACCCCACCCCCAACCGACGGTCCACCCACCGATCGCACGCCTCCCCCGGCGACGCATCGGTGCTCGTACCGCCGGCCGGCCGTCGTGACCCGCGCCTCGGCCGCAGCACCCCCCTACCCACCCGAGGACCCGTGACCTCCCCCACCCGCAGCGCTCCGCGGCACGCGGAGCCCCCCAGGCCGTTGCGCATCGCCGTGCTCGGCTCACCGGCGGTGGCCGCAGGCTCCGTCGTCGAGGAGATCGGCCGCCGGCTCGTCGAGCAGGGGCACGCCGTGACGGTCTACAGCCGCGCCGGTGCCCGGAACGCGCCGGCGCAGCACCTCGGCATGCGCCTCGTGCCCGTGCCCGCGATCCACGCCGGGTCGTTCGAGCCGTTCAGCCGCTCCGCGCTCTCCACCGCCCGCGTCTGGGGCTCGCCCCGGCCCGACGTCGCCTTCGTGTTCGACGTCGCCAACGCGCCCTTCGTGGCCGCCCTGCGGGCACGCGGCACGGCCGTGGCGGTGCACGTCGCCGGCCTCGAGCCGAGGCGGGGGCGTGAAGGCCGGATGGAACGCCGGTACCACCGCAGGGCCGAGGAGCTCGCCGTGCGCGAGGCGGACGCCCTCATCGCCGACGCACGCAGCATCGCGCGCTACTACGACGACGAGTTCGGGATCCCGACGGAGCCGATCGGCTACGGCGCGCGGATCCTCCGCAACACGACCTCGGACCTGATCGAGCCCCTCGGGCTCGTGCCCGGATGGTTCCATCTCGCCGTCGCCGCCGGCGACCGCGACGATCACCTCGACGTCCTCGTCGAGGGCTACACCCGCTCCGGCGCCCGGTCCCCGCTCGTCGTGGTCGGCGCCGGCCGGGGCGCCGCCGTTCCCCCTCGCGTCGCGATGGCCGCGGCCCGCGACTCCCGGATCCGGCTGCTCGGCGACGTCCGGGATGCACGGCTGCTCGACCAGCTGCACGCGCATGCGATCTGCTACCTCTCCGGGCACGCCCCCCTCGGCACCGACCGCTCCCTGCTCCGCGCCATGGGCGCCGGAACGGCGCCGGTGGTCTGGGACGCGGCATCCAACCGGGAGGTCGCCGGCACCGCCGGCCTCTACTTCCGCTCCGCCCCGCAGCTGGCGGGCCTGATCGAGGAGGTCGAACGCTACCCGTTCCGCTTCCAGGAGATCGGCGAGCTGATGCGCGAGCGCGCCCGCGCCCGGCACAGCTGGAACGAGGTCGGTGAGGCCTACGAGCTGCTCGCGAAGCGGCTCGCGCGCGGCTACAGCACCCGGGGCGTCAGCGCCGGTCGACGCCGGCCGGCCCGCTCGACGCCGGTGACCGCGAGTGCGCGGGAGATGCTCCGTGCCTGACCTCCTCCCCCGCTCCCCGGCGCTCCCGCCGCCCGGGCGGGCCGAGAACCACGACGGGCACGGTGTGGTGGCCGTGCCCGCCGTTCCACGGCCGCTCCCCGCGCGGCCGTAGAAGCGGGTGGAGGCGGTCGACGGGATCGCCTCCACCCCGTTCCTCTCCCACCAGCGGCACCCGAACGCCGCGCCTCCCCATCCATCGACCGGAAGTTCGCCCATGACCTCCTCGATCCGCATCGGCTACGCCGCCGGCGCCTTCGACCTGTTCCACATCGGCCACCTGAACCTGCTCCGGCACGCCAAGAGCGAGTGCGACCACCTCATCGCCGGCGTCGTCTCCGACGAGATGCTCGAGCGCACGAAGGGCATCACGCCCGTCATCCCGCTCGCCGAGCGGCTGGAGATCGTGCGGCACATCGCGTTCGTCGACGAGGCGCGGCCGGAGACGCTGCCGGACAAGCTCGACACCTGGCGCGAGGTGCGGTTCACGCACTTCTTCAAGGGCGACGACTGGCGCGGCACCGAGAAGGGGCTCCGCCTCGAGGCCGAGTTCGCCAAGGTCGGCGTGGAGGTCGTCTACTTCCCGTACACGATGTCGACGTCGTCGACGAAGCTGCGCCGGGCGCTCGCGGCGCTCGCCGGCGAGACCGTCGAGACCGTCAACGCCTGAGCGGTCCGCTCAGCCGCACGGTGCCTTCGCGATCGTGACGGGCACCGGCCAGACGCGGGGCGTGTGGCTGACCGCCACGACGGGACTCGGCCGCGTGCCGCCCGTGAACACCGCCGTGACCCGCACGGTCTGCTGCGGCGCGGTCGTCACGCTCACCATGCCGACCGGGCGCCCGTACATCACACCCTTGACCGCGGGCCGGTGGATGTCCATGCCGGTCGCGCCGGGAACCGTGTTGACGCGCCAGTTCTGGTCGCTGCCCCAGACGACCTTCCTGCCGTCGATCGTCGCGGACACGAGCGTCGCCCCGACCGGCCCGTAGAGCTGCACCCACTGGCGGTCGCCGCCGGGCGGGATGTTCGGCTGGTTGGCGCTCACGTACGCCGGGAGCCCCGCGACCTGGGACGGCTTCACCGTGTCCGTGATCGAGGTGGAGACCGTCCACTGCGGCGCCCGGGCGGGGCACATGCGTGCGGTCACCGAGACGGCGTTCTGCATGTGGTAGCTCATCTTCGACGTCGAGTCGTCGTTGTTGTAGACCCCGACCGTCGTGGTCGTCGCGTTGTCCGCCGGCAGCATGTTCCCCATCTGGGAGCTGAGCAGCAGGTCCTGCTCGCCCGGCCGCGTGCTCCACGCCTTGAGCCGCTGCTGGTCGAGCATCGGCTTCAGCTGCTTCACGTAGGCCTTCGGGTCGCCCTGGCCGTGCGTGACCGCCGTGAAGATCGCCCTGGCCGCCGACGCGAACACCGCGTCCTGCTCGCTCGGAGCCGTGTACCTCGCGTAGACCGCGGACAGCAGGTACCGCACGGCGTTGCCGGAGGTGAGGGTCTCCCCGGTCGGCAGCTTGATCGGCCCGGTGGCCTTCAGCAGGGACGACAGGGCGACCGGATCCAGTGAGACGACCCCGTCCACCGGGCCGCCGAACTGCTTGAGCCACATCGCCCTGGTCATCTGCGCGACCTGCGGGAAGTCCGGCGTGAAGGTGGTGTTCGTCTCGTACGTCGAGACGTGCGGCCCGTAGATCCGGTTCCAGTCGCCGCCGAAGGTGAGGATCGGCTGGGCGTACGGATGCGGGAAGTCGCGCGAGCTCGGCTGCCTGCCGAGCGCCACCTTCCCGTCGTTCACGACCAGCATGGAGAGCGCGGCCGGGTTGCCGCCGCTGGCGCGCTCCTCCGCGTTGTTCTGGAACATGAGCAGGTAGTGCCGCGTCCCCGTGCCGCCGAGCGCGGGGTACAGCACCGGCAGGACCTTGCGGAGCTCGGCCGTCACCGGCGCCACCTGCCCGAGGGTCGATCGCAGGGACGCGACCGGCTTCGCCAGCTGGCCGGCGAGCGGCTTCGTGTCGATGGTGGCCACGGCGAGGTCGGCCGCCTTCACGGCGTCGTCGAGGCGGGCGACGGCGGGCGTGAGCCTCGTGAGCGGCGCGATGTCGATACGGCCGTTCTTCGGCTTCAGGCTCTCGACGCTCAGGCCGTCGGCCGCGACCGCGATCGGCCCGACCCCGTTCACCACGAGGGTGTGGGTGATCGTGGACACCCGCCGGACGGCGACGAGGTTCGGCCCGAGGATCGGGACGATCTCGTACGCCGACCAGACCGGGTCCTCCGTCGCAGCGACGGCGCGGCGGGTGTCCGCTTCGAGCCTCCGGTAGAGCGACGCGGTGCTGGGGCCCCCGGCCCGGCCGACCGCCGACTTGAACGCCGTGATCTCCGACTGCGACGCCTGGAGCGCGGACTTCGCGGCGAGCACACGCGAGGTGAGCCAGGCGCCCGTCACGATCAGGACGACGGCGCCGAGCACGAGCGCGATCCAGCCCCCGATCCACAGCCGACGCCTGGCGGGACTGCGGCGGGCCCGCTCTGCCACGGTCCCACCTCCCCGCCCATCCCGGCGGATGCGCGGGAGCAGCGTACCGGCGACCGCCCTGAGCCGCCGCTCAGCCGCGCGGTGGGATGGATCCGCTCATCAGGCCTTCCGTCAGCCGCACGCGGCGTGCGCGATGGTCACCGGCACCGGGCGCACCTTGGGCGTGTGGCTCACGGCGAGCGTCGCGCTCGGCGTGGTCGCCCCGGTGAACACGGCCTTCACGGTCACGGACTGGCCCGGCGCCGTGGTGACGCTCACGTTGCCGACCGGCCGGCCGAACAGCTCGCCCTTCACTGCGGGCCGGCCGATGTCGAGGCCGGTGGCGTTCCACACGGTGTTGAACCGCCAGTTCTGATCGTTGCCGAAGACCACCTTCCGGCCGTCGATCGTGGCCGAGACGAGCTTCGAGCCGACCGGCCCGTAGAGCTGCACCCACTGCCGGTCGCCGCCCCGCGGGATGTGGGCCTGCGCGGCGAGGATGTACGGGGTGAGACCGCTGATCTGCGACGTCTGCAGTGTGTCGGTCACCGTCGTCGAGACCGTGTAGGTCGGCGGTTTCGCCGGACAGGTCTTCGCCGTCACGTCGACCTTCGCGTCCATGTAGTAGCTCATCTTCGAGGTCGCGTCGTCGTTGTTGTAGACGCCGAACGTCGTCGCCGTGGTGTTGTCGGCGGGCAGCATGTTGCCGGCCTGCGAGGTCAGGAGCAGAGCCTCTTCGTCCTTCCTGACGCTCCACGCCTTCAGCCGCTGCTCGTTCAGCATCGGCGCGAGCTGCGCCACGTACGCCTTCGGGCTGCCCTGGCCGCTCGTCACCGCCTTGAAGATCGCCTGTGCCGCGGATGCGAACACCGCGTTCTGCACCGTCGGATCGGTGTACTTGGCATAGACCCCGGAGAGCAGGTACTGCACGGCGTTGTCGGAGGTCAGCAGCTCGCCGGTCGGCAGCTTGATCGGCCCCGTCGCGCGCATGAGGTACGACAGCGCGATGGGATCGAACGACACGACGCCGTCGACGGTGCCGCCGAACTGGGTCCGCCACATCGCGCGGGCCATCCGTGCCGTCTGCGGGAAGTCCGGGGTGAAGGTGATGTTCGTGACGTACCCCGACGTGTGCGGGCCGTACAGGCGCGCCCAGTCGCCGGAGAAGGTCAGGGGCGGGGTGCTGTACGGGTGCGGGAAGTCGCCCGAGTTCGGCTGCTTGCCCAGCTTGATCTTGCCGTGGTCGACGTCGAGCATCGCCATCGCGGCCGGGTTGCCGCCGCTTGCGCGCTCCTCCGCGTTGTTCTGGAAGATCAGCAGGTAGTGCCGCGTGCCCGTGCCGCCGAGCGCGGGGTACAGCACCGGCATCACCCTGCGCAGCTCCGCCGTCATCGGCATCGCCTTCTGCAGCGTCGCGCGCAGCGACGCGATCGGCTGCGCGAGTTGCGGCAGCAGGTGGGTCGTGTCGATCCGCGCCGCGGAGGCGTCCGCCTCGCGGATCGCGTCGTCGAGCGACACCATCGCCGGTGTGAGCTTCTTCAGCGGGGCGATGTCGAGGCCGCCGTCGACCGGCTTGAGGCTGTTCACGCTGATGCCGTCCGCGGCGGCGGCGATCGGCTGCACGCCGTGCCGGACGAGCGTGTCCGTCAGCTCGGACACCTGCCGGAACGCCTTGAGATCGGGCCCGATCCATGGCAGCTGCTCGAACGCGGCCCACACGGGATCGTTCGTCTGCCTGGCCGCCGTCGCCGTGCTCGTCTCGAGCCGGCGGTACAGCGCCACGGTGCTCGGGGCGCCGGGCTGCCCGAGCTCGGACTTGAAGGTCGTCAGGTCGCCCTGGGCCTGCTGCAGGGCGTTCTTCGCGACGAGCGCGCGATCGCCCACCCAGAGCACGCACACGATCAGCGCGAGCAGGCCGCAGCCGATCACGACGAAGGCCGCGGTCGCGCCGCGCCGGCGTGGCGGGGTCCGGTGACGGGGCACCGAGGCGCCGAACCGGGCGCGAGCGCGTCCCGTGCGTCGTGCTGCGTTCAGCGCCGCCCCCGAAGATGTGTCAAGTCGCGCGAGCCGCCGACCAGTCGGGGATGCTACGGGAACCGGCGGCCCGGACCGAGGAACCCGCGGGCGTTGCGCGGATCACCGGTCGCCGACGACCGGATCCGCGCCGTGCGTCTCACCGGAAGGACACGTCGCGCGCGGGGACGTCGGCAGGCGTGGGGGGCCACACGGGGCTCATCGAGCGGCGCGCCACGACGGGCTCGCCGAAGCCCAGCACGACGCGGCGCAGCGCGAGCACGAACAGCAGGTTCAGCACGGCCCCGGCCGCGCCCAGCACGAGCAGCAGCGCGGGGTCCCGCACCAGCGCGATCGGCGCGAGGAAGGCGATCACGCGCGACACGTCGTAGGCGATCCGGTACCGCGCACCGCCCGGCACCATCGGCAGCAGGTTCCCGATCGGCGCGAGGACGACCTGGGTCCCCCAGAACCCGATCACCCCGGCGGCGAGCGCCCAGGGTCCGATCGGCTCGGCGACCACCGCCCGCCACTCCACCGTCGCCGCGCCCGCCAGCACGATCACCGCGGCCCCGCCGAGCGCGAGGCTCAGCCGGACGGCGAGACCGAACGCGCTGCGCAGCTCGGCCGCATCCGTCCGCTGCAGCGCGCGGGAGAACCGGATGGCGACCGCGGGCCCGACGATGTTGCCCCCGACGGTCAGGAACCCGTTCCCGAGCCGGGTGATGAGCGACCACGCCGGCGCGAGCGGCCCGAGCAGCGGGAGGACGAGGGCCGGCGCCTGCGTCGCCACGTTCCCGAACCCGAGCGAGCACCCCACGGCGAGCCCCTCGCGCAGCGATCGGCCGAGGCGCTCCGGCGGGGCGGCCCCGTCGGCCGCGCCGTCGGCGCTCACCGGGAGCCGCGCGGCGAGGCCCCACAGCGCCGCGACGGTCATGGCGAGGGCGGATGCGGCGGAGAGCGCGAGCGCCGACCGGAACACGGCGCATGCGGCGACGGTCAGCACGACGGAGCCCGCGCCGTAGAGGAGCCGCACCCTGGCGACCGAGGCGAAGTCGAGCGCCGCGATCGAGCGCGCCTGGGCGAGGAAGAACAGCCCTTGGCCGAGCAGCACCATCGCGACCTGGAGCAGCACGTCCGCGAGCGCCGCGGTTCGGGCGTCGGCGACCAGCGCCCCGGCCGTCACCGCGCCCGTGGTGAGCAGCAGCGCCGCGAGGGATCGCCGGAGGACTGCACGGCCGGCCGCGCCGCTGCCGATCGGGGGCACCCGCACGACGGCCCCGAGCGTCGCGGGATAGCCGAGGATCGACGCGATCGCGGCGGCGAGCACGACGGTCGGCAGGGCCGAGGTCAGGCCGAACCCCACGGGGACGACGAGTGCGGCGAGGGTGAGCATCTGCGCGACCAGCGCGTTCGCCCCCGACCGCGAGACCAGCCCGGTGGACCGGAGCACCCCGAGCATCCGCCGCACGTCAGAGCCAGCTCTCCGCGAACCACTCGGACGGGACCGCCCACCGTTCGCGGTCCCGCTCGAGCACCTCGGCCACCGCCCGTCCGATCGCGTCCGCGTCCGCGACCGCGTCCTCGGGCACCGCACGGCCGAGCGACCCGTACCAGTCGAACTGCCCCCGGAACTTCTCGAGGTACTCGAGGCCCACCGTCGGCGTCCCGCTGGACAGGGCACCGACGCAGGCGTGCATCCGTGCCGAGACGCAGAGGGACGCGCGAGCGAGGACGTCCTTCGCGTCGTGCACGTCGACGGGCTGATACAGCGGCGCGCCGGCGGCCGCAGCGAGCCGGCGTGCGAGGGCGACGTCGCCCGGGAACTCGCGGACGTCGTGCGGGAGCACGACGACCCGCATCGGCAGCGCGCGGATCACCTCGCTCCACGCGTCGATCAGCGCCGCCTCGTCGAGCCCGACGTACGTCGAGAAGTGCGCGTTCGGCACGAACACCGCGAACGGCTCGTCGCCGGGAGCACGGAAGGCACCGGACCCTCGAGGCGCCACCAGGCAGCCGACGTCCGGGGCGAGCGCCACCGGACGGCTCAGCAGCGCGCTGATCCGCGCCTGCGCGGGCCGGTCACGTGCCCACACCTCCACGTCCTGCCGCAGCCGCCGGAGCAGCCGCACGGACAGGGTCGACGGCGCACGGCTGATGCTGCAGTTCACGAGCTTCGCCGAGCGTCCGGCGGCGGCGGCCCGGTTCAGCGCCTCGACACGGGCGGCCAGGAACCGGTGCTCGTAGTCGCCGCTGATGGTGTCGGCGCCCACGACGACCAGGTCGGCCTCCTGCGCCCTGCTGCGGCCGTGCCCGTTGAGGCGTGAGACGGCGCACCCCACGATCGTCCGTGCGTCGCACACCTCGTGGAGCCCGCGGTCCTCGAGGGAGGGCGCGGGGCCGAGCACCCAGAACGCGGCTCGGCGGCCCGCACGTTCCGCGAGCTCGTGGGTCCCGAAGATCAGCGCCTCGTCGCCCAGCGACCCCTCGCCGGCCGGCATGAGGACGTTCACCGGTCGCGTGCCGCGCGA
>DASYJR010000216.1:0-10408 GCA_035996305.1 Amnibacterium sp.
AGCAGGCGCTCGAGCGCCGCCCGGAACTTCGGCGAGTTCTCGCGGACCCGCTGGTTGAGCCCCTCCTCCTCGAAGATGTCGAGGTTCTCGAGCGCCACCGCGGCCGACACCGGGTGGCCGCCGAAGGTGTAGCCGTGCGGGAAGGAGGCGGATCCGGTCGAGAACGGCTCGTAGATCCGGTCGGACACGATCGTCGCGCCTATGGGGGAGTAGCCGCTCGTCATCGCCTTCGCGCAGGTGATCATGTCGGGCTCGTAGCCGTACGTGTCGCAGGCGAACGTGTTGCCGATGCGGCCGAAGGCGCAGATCACCTCGTCGGAGACGAGCAGCACGTCGTACTTGTCGCAGATCTGGCGCACCCGCTGGAAGTAGCCGGGAGGGGGCGGGAAGCAGCCGCCCGCGTTCTGCACCGGCTCGAGGAAGACCGCGGCGACCGTCTCCGGCCCCTCGAACAGGATCTGCTCCTCGATCCGGTCCGCGGCCCAGCGGCCGAACGCCTCCGGCTCCGTGGGTGCGTTCATCTCCTCGGCGCGGTAGATGTTCGTGTTCGGCACGCGGAACCCGCCGGGCGCGAGCGGCTCGAACATCTGCTTCATCGCCGGGATGCCCGTCAGGGCGAGGGCGCCGTGCGGCGTGCCGTGGTAGGCGACCGCGCGGGAGATCACCTTGTGCTTCATCGGCTTGCCGACGGTCTTGAAGTAGTGCTTCGCGAGCTTGAACGCGGTCTCGACCGCCTCGCCGCCGCCCGTGCAGAAGAACACGTGGTTCAAGGCGCCGGGCGCCTCGGTCGCGAGCCGCTCCGCGAGCTTGATCGCGGACGGATGGGCGTACGACCAGAGCGGGAAGAACGCGAGCTCGGTCGCCTGCTTGGCCGCCGCCTCCGCGAGGCGCCGGCGGCCGTGGCCGGCGTTCACGACGAACAGGCCGGACAGCCCGTCGATGTACCGCTTGCCGCGGTCGTCGAAGATGTGGTGCCCCTCGCCGCGGACGATGATCGGGACGCCGTGCGTCTCGAGGACGCTCTGCCGGGAGAAGTGCAGCCACAGATGGTCTGCGGCGCTCCTCCTGAGTGCGGCGCCCTCGTCGTCGAGCGGTGCGCTCCCCGGGACCAGCTGGTCGGTGACGGTCATGGTGTCTTCCTTCCTCGAGAACTCGAGGTGCTCTCGTCGATTCCTTGAACCGGTCTCCAGAGGTCCGGGAGGACCTCGGCCTCTAGCGCGTCCCCCAGTTGTAGAACTGCTTGCGGAGCTTGAGATAGACGAACGTGTCGGTCGACACGACGCCGGGGAGCGTGCGGATCTCGGCGTTCAGCAACTCGATGAGGTCCTCGTCGTTCTCGCAGACCACCTCGACGAGCAGGTCGAACGTGCCAGCCGTGAGCACGACGTAGTCGACGGACGGGAGCGCCGAGAGGCGGTCCGCGATCTGGCGGACGTCGCCGGAGACGCGGATGCCGATCATCGCCTGGCGGTAGAAGCCGAGCTGCATCGGGTCGGTGACGGCGACGATCTGCATGACGCCCGTCTCCGTGAGCCGCTGCACGCGCTGCCGTACGGCCGCCTCCGAGAGGCCGACGTGCTTGCCGATGTCGGCGTACGACCGTCTGCCGTCCTGCTGCAGCTGCTCGACGATCGCCTTCGACACGTCGTCGAGCGCGACCGGTCCCGGCTTCTCTCGCCCGCGAGGTGGCACGAGGGCGAGTCTGCCAGGCGCGGGGCCCCCTTGACAACCGATTCCGTCGGATCGAAGCCCTTCGACCTGCGGATTCAGTCGTTCCGCCCTCTCCGCTCCTGGCGTAGGTTGAGCGCATGGCGCTCTCCACCCTCGACAACTTCATCGCCGGCCGGCACGTTCCCGCCGACGCCCCGACCCTGGATCTCGTCTCGCCCGTCGACGAGGACGTGTACGGCACGGAGGTCGACTCCGGCCCCGAGCAGGTCGACGCGGCCTACCGGGCGGCCAAGGACGCGTTCGCCGTCTGGAGCGAGGCGACGCCCTCCGAGCGGCAGCTCGCCCTGTTCCGCATCGCCGATGCGATGGAGGCCAGGGCCGACGAGTTCGCCGCGCTCGAGTCCAAGGACACGGGCAAGCCCCTCGGCAGCCTCGTCGCCGACGAGATCCTCGTCTCGGTCGACCAGATCCGCTTCTTCGCCGGTGCCGCCCGTGTGCTCGAGGGCCGCGCCGCCGGCGAGTACATGAAGGACCACACCTCGATCATCCGCCGCGAGCCCGTGGGCGTGATCGGCCAGGTGACCCCCTGGAACTACCCGCTCAACATGGCGACGTGGAAGTTCGCGCCGGCCATCGCAGCCGGCAACACCGTGGTGCTGAAGCCGTCCGAGACCACGCCGTCCTCCACCCTGCTGCTCGCCGAGGTGGCCGCGGAGTTCCTGCCGCCGGGCGTGCTGAACGTCATCACGGGCGGCCGGGACACGGGCGCCCGGATGATCGAGCACCCGATCCCCGCGATGGTGTCGATCACCGGATCCGTGCGGGCCGGCATGGCGGTCGCGAAGGCCGCCGCCGGCGACCTGAAGCGCGTGCACCTCGAGCTGGGCGGCAAGGCGCCCGTCATCGTCTACGACGACGCGGACATCGAGCTCGCGGTCGAGGGCATCGTGACCGCCGGCTACTTCAACGCCGGCCAGGACTGCACCGCCGCCACGCGCCTGCTCGTGCAGGAGGGCATCCACGACGAGTTCGTCGCGGCGCTCGCCGAGTACGCCCGCGACCACGCGAAGACCGGGGCGCCCGACGAGGACGTGCTCTTCGGGCCGCTGAACAACGCCGACCAGTTCGCGCGGGTCGGCGGGTTCCTCGACCGGCTGCCCGACCACGCGACGGTCGAGCTCGGCGGGAGCCGCCACGGTGACCGTGGCTACTTCTACGACGCCACGATCGTGTCCGGCCTGACCCAGACCGACGAGGCCGTGCAGAACGAGATCTTCGGCCCGGTGCAGACCGTGCAGCGGTTCGCGACCGAGGAGCAGGCACTCGAGTGGGCGAACGACGTGCAGTACGGCCTGTCGTCGTCGGTCTGGACGCGCGACCACGGCAAGGCGATGCGCGCGGCGAAGCGGCTCGACTTCGGATGCGTGTGGATCAACACCCACATCCCGCTCGTCGCCGAGATGCCTCACGGCGGCTTCAAGCACTCCGGCTACGGCAAGGACCTCTCGATGTACGGCTTCGAGGATTACACTCGCGTCAAGCACGTGATGTCCTTCATCGGCGCCTGAGCGCGGGCGGTTCCACCGCGGCCCGGGGCGCATCCGGGCATCTGGTCTTCGGCAGTTCGCCGCGCATGCGGCCCGTGGCATCGGGGGACTCCTTCTCACATGGCGAGCGCGTTCTACTCACCGGAGCCGCTCGCCGCCGGTGAGGAGTGGCGGCTGCTCGCGACGGACCGCTTCGTCGGCGCGTTCGGACCCGACACCGGCATGCACACGATGGCGACGCTGTGGCGGATCGCGGCCGAGCCGAGCCTCGGGCTCGAGGCACTCGTCGGGGCGATCCCCACGAAGGGGGCCGACGCGGTCCGGTCGTTCGCGATCGCCGGGATCGGGCGCAGCACGGTGTTCGTCGTGCGCGGCGAAGGGTGCGCCGACGTGTCCGTCGGCGGGCGGATGCGGCGGGTCGACGCCCGTGGCGCCGTGCCCTGGTACGTCGCCGAGCTGACCGAGGTCGACCGCTTCGCGCTCGGCCCGCTCGAGCGCTCGCCGGGCGACCTGCGGCCCGCGGAGGCCGACCTCCCGCTCGAGGGCGGCGTGGTCTTCGGGCCGTGGCTCGGCTGGGCGCGCGACGTCGTCGCCTCCCCGCCGCCGCGTCCCTCGCCGCCGCCGGCGCCCGTCGAGCAGTCCGCCTACGACACGAACGTGCTCGGCGACCTGGGCCGCCGCGCCGCGTCCCTGACCCGGCACCGGACGGAGCCGCCGCCCACCGCGCCGACGCCCGAGACGGCGACGGCCTTCCGGGTGGGCGATCGCGCGCCCGAACGGGTCGATGCGCCGGTCTACGTGGGCCGGCAGCCACGCAGCCCGCGGGTGACCGGGCCGATGCTGCCCCGCCTCGTGCGGGTCGACAGCCCGAGCCGCGAGGTGTCCGCGACGCACATCGAGCTGCGGCCGACGCCGCACGGCCTCGTGCTCACCGACCTCCAATCGACGAACGGTACGGTCGTGCGGCAGCCCGGTTCCGGCGTCCGACGCCTCGAGTCGGGTGAGTCCCTCCCCGTCGTACCCGGTACGCTCATCGACATCGGTGACGGCAACGTCATCGAGATCCTCGCGTACCGCTGATCCCAGGGCCCGGTCGGGCCGGACCCGGAAGGTCGTCGTTGACCCACATCGGCCAGAGCAGCCCGGGCACCCGGCTCCCGCTGCCGCACGGCGGCGGGGCGATCACGCTCGCCTGGGGCGCGGCCACCGACGTCGGTCACCGCCGTCAGGTGAACGAGGACAGCTTCGTCGCGGCGCCCCCGGTCTTCGCGGTCGCCGACGGCATGGGCGGCCACGCCGCCGGTGACCTGGCGAGCGAGGCGGTCGTCCGGCGGCTCGGCGGCGTCATCGCGGACGGGTTCGTGACCCCCGCGGCCATCGGGCTCGCCCTCGCGCAGGCCTCGCACGACATCGCCCAGCTCGACGGCACCGCACTCGTCGGCGCAGGCACCACCGTCACGGGTATGGCGCTCACCATGTCCGGGGACGACGCGTACTTCGCGGTCTTCAACGTGGGCGACTCGCGCGTCTACCGCTACCTCGAGGGCGAGTTCGAGCAGGTCACCGTCGACCACTCCGTCGTCCAGGAGCTCGTCGACGCCGGCGCCATCACCCGCCGGCAGGCGGACACCCATCCGGACAGCAACGTCATCACGCGGGCGATCGGGTTCAACGAGCCCCCGATGCCCGATTACTGGATGCTGCCCGTCGAACCGGGCCTTCGCCTCCTCGCCTGCTCCGACGGGCTCAGCAAGGAGCTCGACGACGAGCGGATCGAGTCGTTGCTCGCCGCCGGAGCCCCCGCCGCCGACACCGCTTCGGCGCTCGTGCAGGCCGCGCTCGAGTCCGGCGGCCGGGACAACGTGACCGTCGTGCTGGTCGACGTGCTCGCCGTCGAGACGCGCTGACCGCTCCTCCCCAACGGGGCCGCCCTCCCCGGGAGGCGGACCGACGCACGGCCTCCCTCCCCCCGCCCTACAGGATCGGCGGGTGCCCGAGCAGCTGAGCCTCCCCGTCCCGCCCGCGCCGCCGGAGCCGCCGCCGTTCGCCGTCGTCGGCGCGCTCGCGCCGCTCGCCGTCGCGGTGGTGCTGTTCGCCGTGGTGCGCGAAGCGAGCCTGCTGCTGCTCGCGGTGCTCACGCCCGTCGTCGCGGTCGCCGGGGTGCTCGACGGGCGGCGGCAGGTGCGGCGCAGGACCCGCCGGGACGACGCGCGGCACGCGGCCGCGCTCGACGCCGTCGCCCGGGCGGCCGCCGCCCGGCAGGCGCACCTGGAGGGTGCCGAACGGCGAGCGGCGCCGGGCCCGGAGGCGTTCGACGGGCGCGTCCGGCCGGGGGAGGGGCTCGTGATCGGCACCGAGGACCGGATGATCGATCCACTCGTCGCCGGTGCGCCCCGGAACGAGCGCGAGCGGGAGCTCGTGGCTGCGAGCGCGGTGCTGCGCCGCGTCCCGGTCGTGCTGCCCCCGACCGCCACGATCGGTGTCGCCGGGCCGCCACTGCTCGTCGAGGCCTTCGGCCGGGCGGTCCGCACGGCCGCGACGGCGGTGGCGGCGGCGGGGGACCCGGTCCGGACGGGGTCCGCGACGGCGGCCGCGCAGCTCGAGGTCCGGCTCGACGGGCCGTGCGTCGGGCTGGTGGTCCGGGGGCCGTCCGCCCTCCGCGGGCTGCGGTTCCGGCCCGCGCTGCTGACCCGCAGGACGGCGGTGGCCTCGGCGCCCCCGGTCGCCGCCGTCCCGACGATCGCCGACCTGACCGCGGCGCCGTCCGCGCGCGGCGGCCTGACGGCGCGGTTCGCGGTGGCGGACGGCGAGCCGGTCGACGTCGATCTCGTCGCAGACGGGCCCCATGCGATCGTCGCCGGCACCACGGGCAGCGGCAAGAGCGCGCTCCTCGTCGCCTGGGTGCTCGCCCTCGCGGCCGCGCATCCGCCGGACCGGGTCGTCCTGCTGCTCGTCGACCACAAGGGCGGCGCCGCCTTCGACGCGGTCGCGTCGCTGCCGCACGTCGCCGGCGTGGTCACCGACCTCGACGCCGCCGGCACGGACCGGGCCGTCCGATCGCTCCAGGCCGAGCTGCGGCGGCGGGAGCAGGTGCTCCGCGATGCGGCCGTCTCCGACGTCGCGGGCACGGCGGAGCCCCGCCTCGTGGTGGTGGTCGACGAGTTCCGGGCCCTGCTCGAGGCTCGACCGGCACTCGCCGCGGTCTTCACGGACGTGGCCGCTCGCGGCCGGTCGCTCGGTATGCACCTCGTGCTCTGCACGCAGCGGCCCGCGGGCAGCATCCGCGACGAGCTCGCGACGAACTGCGGCCTGCGGATCGCTCTCCGCGTGCTCGACGCCGCCGACAGCACGGCGGTCGTCGGCACGCCCGCCGCGGCCGCGTTGCCCAGGGACCGCACGGGCGCTGCGGTGCTCGCCGTGGCGGGCGAGCCCCCCAGGTCCGTGACCGTGGCCCGGGTCGACGCCGACGGCGTCCGTGCCGCGCTCGCGCACGCGCTGCCAGGCACGCCGGCCCGCCGGCCGTGGCTCGACCCGCTGCCCGAGCGGCTGCCGGTCGAGCACCTGCCGCTGTCCGCGGACGGCCTCGTGCTCGGCCTCGTCGACGCCCCCGACGAGCAGGCCCAGCCACCCCTCGTGTGGCGACCGACCGGCGGTCTGCTGATCGCCGGGGACGCGGGGTCCGGCCGCAGCACGGCCCTCGTGCTCGTCGCCGGGCTGCTCGGAGCCGTCGATCCCGGCGGGGACCCCGCCACGGCGTGGGACGCCGCCCACGACGACAGCGGCCCGCTCGTGCTCGACGACCTCGAGGCCCTGCTCGATCGGCTCGGGCCCGCAGCGGCGGCGGCGTTCGTCGACCGCCTCGCGCGCCGCCTCCGGAGCCCAGCGGCGCCGGTCGCGCTGGCGGTCCGCGGTCCGTCCGCGTGGGCGGGGCTGCCCCTGCGGCAGCTCGCCGGCCTCTGCTCCGCCCGCCTCCTGCTGTCTCTCGAGCTGGACGATCATCTCGCCCTCGGCGGGGAGCGGGCCGCGCACCGCAGCGGGCGGCGGCCGGGTGCGGCGGTCTGGCAGGGGCGTCCGGCGCAGCTCGCGCTGCCGTCCTGGCCGCGGGCGGCCGCCGTCGCGCCGGAACCGCCGCTGTTCGAGCCGGCCGGGCCCGCGGCGGTCCTCGTCACGACGCGTCCGGCCGCGCGGCTCGCTCAGCTGCGCGACGCAGGCGTCCGCGCCCGGGCGGCCGACACGGACGAAGGCGCCGGATCGTCGCTCACCGGGTCTGTCCTCGTCGGCTCGGTCGCCGACTGGCAGGCGCAGTGGGCGCGCTTCAGCCGGCTCGCATCCGCCGGCACGGTGCTCGTCGACGCGGTCGCCGCGGCGGAGGTCCGCGCGCTCACGGGCTCCGCGACGCCGCTGCCGCCGGTCAGCGGTCCGGACGACGTGCTCGCGCTCCGGCCCGGTGACGCGCCGAGCCGGATGCGGCTCGTCAGACGCCCCGGGTGACCTCGGTGAGCGCCTCGCGCAGCACGGAGACGGCGTCGTGGAGCTGCTCGTCGGTGATGGCGAGGCTCGGCAGGAAGCGGATGACGTTGCCGTACGTGCCCGCGGTGAGCAGGAGCACCCCGTGCTGACCCGCGTAGGCGGAGATCCCCTGCACGGCCGCGGCGTTCGGCGTCTTCGTCGTCGTGCCGGTGCCGGGGGCGACGAGCTCGATCGCGAGCATCGCCCCCTTGCCGCGCACGTCGCCGATGATGTCGAACTCGCGCTGCAGCTGCTCGAGCGCGGGACGGAGCGTCCGCTCGATCCGCTCGGCCTCGCCGAGCAGGCCCTGCGCCTCGATCTGCTCGATGACGGCGACGGCCGCCGCGGCGGCGACCGGGTTGCCGCCGAACGTGCCGCCCAGGCCGCCCGGGTGGGACGCGTCCATGATCTCGGCACGGCCGGTGACCCCGGCGAGCGGGAGACCGGCCGCGATGCCCTTCGCGAAGAAGACGAGGTCGGGCTCGAAGTCGAAGTGCTCGCTCGCGAACCAACGGCCAGTGCGGGCCATGCCGCTCTGGATCTCGTCGGCGGCGATCACGACCCCGTTCTCGTTCGCCCAGCGCTGCAGGGCGGGCAGGTAGCCGTCGGCCGGCGTCTGGAAGCCGCCCTCGCCCTGGATCGGCTCGACCACGAGGATCGCGAGGTCCTCCGCGCCGATGTGCTTCTCGATGTAGCTGATCGTGCGGGCGGCCGCCTCGGCGCCCGTCAGGCCGTCTCGGTACGGGTAGGAGGAGGGCACGTGGTACACGTCGCCGGCGAAGGGGCCGAAGCCGCTGCCGTACGGCATCGCCTTGAAGTTCATCGCCATCGTGAGGTTGGTGCGGCCGTGGTAGGCGTGCTCGAGCACCGCCACCGCGCGGCGATGCGTCGACTTGCGGGCGATCTTCACGCCGTTCTCGACGGCCTCGGCGCCGGAGTTGACGAGCACCGTCTTCTTGGGGAACGAGCCGGGGGTGCGCTCGGCGACCAGCTCCGCCACGCGCACGTACGACTCGTACGGCGTGATCGTGAAGAGGGTGTGCAGGAAGTCGCCGAGCTGGGCGCGGGCGGCCTCCACGACGGCGTCGTTCGTGTGGCCGATCGTCGTGACGCCGATGCCCGCCCCGAGGTCGACGAACCGGTTGCCGTCCACGTCCTCGACGATCGCCCCGTGGGCGCGCCGGATGTAGATGGGGAGCATCGAGCTGACCCCGACGGGAACGGCCGCGAGACGCCGCTCGTGCAGCGCCTGGGAGGCGGGGCCGGGGATCGCGGTGACGATCCGGCGAGACGTCAGCTCGTCGGTGGTGGTGGCGGGGACGAGCGTGTCGGTCATACCTCCAGTGTACGAACCGCGCCGCGCGCCGGATCCGCCGGGCTGGCGCGCCCAAGGATTCGCGAAGAACGGCCGGTGGCGGGCAGGAGCCGCCCTCGACGTGCCGCAGGATGGAGGGATGCCTTCGATCGCATCCGCTCCGCTGCGCCGTCTCGTCCCCGCCGCCGTGGCGGCCGCGCTCGCCCTCGCGCTCGCGGGCTGCGCCGGCGACGGCTCCTCCGGGGGGACGCCGACCTCGAGCACGGCGGCGTCGTCCGCCGCCCCATCGCCCGCGACGTCGACCGCCGCCTGTGCCGTCTCGGGCAGCGCCTCGAAGGCCGTGCAGGTGAGCGGCAAGGCGGGTGCGGCGCCCACGGTGAAGTTCCCGCTGCCGACCTCGGCGACCACGACCGAGCGCACCGTCCTCGCCGCCGGCCACGGCGCCGCCGTGCAGACCGGCAGCAGCGTGAAGATCGCCTACGAGCTCTTCGAGGGCGCGACCGGCAAGCAGCTCGACCAGAGCGGCTACAGCGCCGCGAAGAAGCCGGTCATCCTCACCACGGACACCTCGCAGTACCTGCCGGGGCTCGTCCAGTCGATCGTCTGCGGCAAGGTGGGCGAGCGGTTCGCCGCTGTCATCCCGGCGTCGCAGGCGTTCGGGGCGAGCGGATCGGAGCAGCTCGGGGTCGGCGCGAACCACTCCCTCGTGCTCGTCGGCGACATCCTGTCCCTGACGCCGACCAAGGCGACCGGCGCCGCGAAGTCCCTCCCCTCCGGCTTCCCGACCGTGACGCTCGCGTCCACCGGGCAGCCGACCGTGACCGTGCCGAAGACGACGGCGCCGACGGCCCTGAAGATCGCCGACCGCGAGGTGGGCACCGGCGACACGGTGAAGTCCGGCGACACGGTGACCGTGCAGTACCAGGGCGTGCTCTGGCGTGACGGCACGGTGTTCGACCAGTCGTGGGGCAAGACCGGCCCCGCGAGCTTCTCCACCACCGCGGTCGTGAAGGGGTTCCGGGACGCGCTCGTCGGCCAGAAGGTCGGCTCGCAGGTCGTCGCGATCGTGCCGCCGGCCGACGGGTACGGCAAGACCGGCACCGCGAACGGGCAGATCAAGGGCACCGACACGCTCGTCTTCGTGATCGACATCCTCGCCACCACGCACGCCTGACGCCGCCCGCCGGCGTCGGGCGGGCACTCCAGCAGGAGATGCTCGCTTCGGCAGGACGATCCGGCCGATTCCGTCCTGCCGCAGCGATCTCGTCCTGCTGGGGTGCTCGGCCGGCCGGGCCGTCAGACGGCGGGGCGGCGCATCCGGCGCTCGCGCGGGTCGTCCGGCGACGGGCCCTCGTCGACGAAGCCG
>DASYJR010000217.1:0-11171 GCA_035996305.1 Amnibacterium sp.
ATCGCCTGCTCCGGCAGCCCGGTGAGTGCGAGCGGGCCGTCGAGCAGGTGGTGGATCGCCGGCTCGGACCCCTCGAGGATCAGCAGCGAGGCGACGGTGATGCCGAGCTGGGTCGTCGAGAGCATGAGGGTCGCATGCTCGATCGCGCCGAGCGCGGTGCGCGCCGACCGGCGACCCTCCTGGGCGAGCGGCTCGACCTGGGAACGCCGGGCGGAGATGACCGCGAACTCGCCGGCGACGAAGAAGGCGTTGACGCCGAGCAGCAGCACCAGCCAGAGCAGTCCAGCCCAGTCGCTCATGACGCCTCCATCTGGACCGGCGGCGTCTCGGCCTGCGCCGACGGATCCGGCAGGAAGCGCAGCCGGTCGATCCGGCGACCGTCGAGCCGCAGCACCTCGAGCACGCCCTGCTCGATCCGCACGGTGTCGCCGACCCGCGGCAGCCGGCCGAGCCGGCTCACGACGAAGCCGGCGACGGTCTCGTAGAGGCCGCTCTCGGGGACCCGCACGCCGGCCTGGTCCTCGAGCTCGTCGGGCCGGAGGATGCCGGGGAAGGTGAGCGAGTCGCGGCCCCGGACGATGCCGGCGCGCGTGCGGTCGTGCTCGTCGACGAGGTCGCCGACGAGCTCCTCGACGAGGTCCTCGAGCGTGGCGACGCCGGCGGTGCCGCCGTACTCGTCGATCACGATGGCCATCTGGTAGCCGCGGCCCCGCAGCTCTCCGAGCAGCGCGTCGAGCGTCATGGTCTCCGGCACCCGCAGCGGCCGGGTCTCGATCGCGCCGACGGGCACCTCGGCGCGACGCTCCCGCGGCACGGCCATCGCCTGCTTCACGTGCACGATGCCGACCACGTCGTCCACGCCGTCCTCCCCCGTCACCGGGAAGCGCGAGAAGCCCGTGCGGCGGGCGAGGTCGAGCACGTCCGCGGCCGAAGCGGACCTCGGGATGACGGACAGCCGGGGGCGCGGCGTCATGACGTCCGCGGCCGTGTGGCCGGAGAAGCTGAGCGACCGGGTGAGCAGCGTCGCCGTGTCGCGGTCGAGCACCCCTTCCATGGCGCTGCGGCGCACGAGCGACGAGAGCTCCTCGGCGCTGCGGGCGCCCGAGAGCTCCTCCTTCGGCTCGATGCCGATGGCGTGCAGCACGGCGTTCGCGGTGCGGTTCAGCAGCACGACGGCGGGGCGGAAGACCGCCGTGAAGCCGACCTGGAAGGGCACGACGACGCGCGCGATCTTGAGGGGCAGCGCCAGGGTGAGGTTCTTCGGCAGCAGCTCGCCGAGGATCATGCTGATCACGGTGGCGCAGAGCAGCCCGAGCACGGCCGCGATCGGATCGGCGGCGGCCGGGGACACGCGCAGCGCGGCGAGGGGCACTGCGAGGAACGCGGACAGCGCCGGCTCGAACGTGTACCCCGCGAGCAGCGTCGTGATGGTGATGCCGAGCTGCGCGCTCGAGAGGTGCGTCGAGGTGACCTTCAGCGCCCCGATGATCGGTCCGAGACCCTTCTCGCCGGCCCGCTGGCGCGCCTCGAGATCGGCGCGGTCGAGGTTCACGAGCGAGAACTCGGCGGCGACGAAGAAGCCGGTCAGCACGGTGAGCACCACGCCGACGGCGAGGAGCCCGACGTCGACGATCATGGGCGCACGCCGGAGTCGGTGGCGGGGCCCCGGGCCCGCCGCCCCTGCCGGGCGGGTTCCGGTCTTCGCCTCGGGGCCCCCGGAGCCCGTCTCGGGCTTCGGACCACGTCAGGACTGGGCGGCGTATGGTGCTCGTCCATTTGCCCCGCGAGTCTAGCGCCGGGCGGTGTCGACGAAGCGCTGCCCGGCGGCACGCCGGAAGTGGCGGCGCGCACGACGGAGCATCCCGCAGGAAGGGCTCCGCATCCGCATGAACACGTGCGCGGGACGCGAGTTCTCCGCCGTCCGCGCAGGGATCGGGCGGCGGCGCGTCACCAGCTGACGGGGAGTGCCTTGCCCTCCTCGTAGCCCGCCGCGGACTGCACGCCGACGACGGCGCGTTCGCGGAACTGGCCGGCATCCGCCGCGCCCGCGTAGGTGAAGGACGACCGCACGCCGGTCGTGATCATGTCGAGCAGGTCCTCGAGCCCGGGCCGAAGCGGATCGAGGGCGATGCGGGAGGACGAGATCCCCTCCGCGAAGAGGGTGCGCCGGGCGAGTCGCCACGGGTCCTCGGCGCCGAACCGCGCCTCGACGGCCTTCGTCGACGCCATGCCCCAGCTCTGCTTGAACAGGCCGCCGTCGGCGGCGTGCTCGAGCACCCCCGGCGCCTCGATCGTGCCGGCGAACCAGGAGCCGATCATCACCGAGCTGGCGCCGGCGGCGAGCGCCAGCGCCACGTCCCGCGGGTAGCGCACCCCGCCGTCCGCCCACACGTGGGCGCCGAGCTCGCGCGCCGCCTCCGCCGTCTCGAGCACCGCGGAGAACTGCGGACGGCCGACCGCGGTCATCATGCGGGTCGTGCACATGGCGCCCGGCCCCACGCCGACCTTGAGGATGTCCGCGCCGGCATCGACCAGGTCCTCGACGGCCTCCGGCGTCACGACGTTGCCCGCGACGATCGGCAGCCCGAGGTCCGCCGCGGCGACCCGCTCCAGCGCGGCGAGCATGCCCTCCTGGTGACCGTGCGCCGTGTCCAGCACGAGCACGTCGACGCCGAGGTCGCGCAGCGACCGGGCACGGCCGACGACGTCCCCGTTGATGCCGAGGGCAGCGGCGACGCGCAGGCGGCCCCGGCCGTCGAGCGCGGGCGTGTAGATCGCCTGCCGCACCGCGCTGCGGCGGCTCACGGTGCCGGCGAGCACGCCGTCCTCGACGACCGGCGCGAAGTCCACGCCCGCGTCCACGAGGGCGCGGAAGACCTCCTCCGGCTCGACGACGGCGCCGTCGAGCACGAATCCGCCCCCGCGCACGAGGTCGCCGAGGCGGGCGTCCGCCAACGCCGTCGCGAGCCGCGGCGCCTCGATGGCGCCGACGAGCGCGCCGGTGCCGTCGACGAGCACCACGCCACGCCCGGGCACCGGAGGCAGCAGGGCGAGCGCGTCGGCGACGGTGTCGTCGGGCGTCAGCACGAACGGCGAGTCCCACCGCGGCGACTGCTCCTTCACCCACGAGACCGCCTCGGCGCTGCCCCCCGTCGACAGGTCCTGAGGCAGCACGCCGAGGCCGCCGCGCCGGGCGAGCACTGCGGCGAGTCGCGGTCCGGTCACGGAATTCATGTTCGCGGCGACGATCGGGATGGTCGCGCCGGTCCCGTCCGCGGGCGCCAGCGAGACGTCGAGCCTGCTGCCGATCCCGGACCTCGCAGGGACGAGGAAGACGTCCGAGTAGGTCAGGTCGTGGGCGGGGCGGGCAGCGAGGAAACGCATGGCCGAAACGGTATCCGTCGGACGGACCCGCGGGGTGCGCGGGCGTACCCTCGGTAGGGCGGATTCACCATGCAGAACCGAAGTGGGCGAGGAGCACCGTGTCGAGTCAGTTGACCGGGACCGAGGAGGGCGCCGGAAACGAGTTCGGCGCCAACGAGTGGCTCGTCGACGAGCTGTACGAGCGGTTCCTCGCGGACCGGAACTCGGTGGACCGGTCGTGGTGGCCGGTCCTCGAGGCGTACCACCCCGTCGACACGGACGCGGCCGTCGGCCACACCGCGAGCACGACCGAGCCGCAGGCGGACAGCACCGGCGAGCGGCCCGTGGACGGTGCCTCGCTGACGGCCAGGAACGGCGTGACGCCCGACGCGCCCGCCGTCTCCCCTGCCGCCGGCGACGCGGCACAGGCGGCGCAGGTCGCCGCGACGCCGGAACCGGCGCCCGCCGCGGTCGCGCCGAGCACGACGCCCACCGCACCCCGCAGCACCGCCCGCACCTCCGTGGGCCCGAAGACGCAGGCGATCCCCGCGGACGCCCCACGCGCGGCCGCACGCACCGGCACCGCCAACGACGACCAGGTCACGCCCCTGCGCGGCATGGCGAAGTCGCTCGCGACGAACATGGACGCGTCGCTCAGCATCCCGACCGCGACGTCCGTGCGCACGATCCCGGCGAAGCTGATGATCGACAACCGGATCGTCATCAACAACCACCTGCGCCGTGCCCGCGGCGGCAAGGTGAGCTTCACCCACGTCATCGGCTGGGCGCTCGTCAAGGCGCTGATGCAGTTCCCGTCGCAGAACGTGCACTACGCCGAGGTCGACGGCAAGCCGTCCGTCGTGCAGCCGGGCCACATCAACCTGGGCCTCGCGATCGACATGCCGAGGCCCGACGGCTCACGCGCGCTGCTCGTGCCGAGCATCAAGCGCGCCGAGACGATGACCTTCGCCGAGTTCGTCGCCGCCTACGACGAGCTCGTGCAGCGGGCCCGTGCGAACAAGCTCGGTGCCGACGACTTCGCCGGCACCACCCTGTCGCTCACCAATCCCGGCGGGATCGGCACCGTGCACTCCGTGCCGCGTCTCATGCCCGGCCAGGGCTGCATCATCGGCGCCGGGGCGCTGGAGTACCCGGCGGAGTTCCAGGGCGCGAGCGAGAAGACCCTCGTCGACCTCGGTATCAGCAAGACGATCACGCTCACCTCGACCTACGACCACCGCGTCATCCAGGGCGCGGGCTCGGGCGAGTTCCTGAAGATCGTGCACTCGCTGCTGATCGGCGAGCAGCATTTCTACGAGGAGATCTTCGCGGCGCTGCGTGTGCCGTCCGACCCCATCCACTGGGCGCAGGACGTCAACGTCGACCTCGCCGACAACGTCTCGAAGACCGCCCGGGTGCAGGAGCTCATCAACTCCTACCGCGTGCGCGGCCATCTGCTCGCCGACCTCGACCCGCTCGTCTACCAGCAGCGGATGCATCCGGACCTCGACATCCGCAACCACGGCCTCACGTTCTGGGACCTGGACCGCGAGTTCGTGGTCGGTGGGTTCGGCGGCCGGCGCTCGATGAAGCTGCGCGACGTGCTCGGCCTGCTCCGCGACACGTACTGCCGCACGGTGGGCCTCGAGTACATGCACATCCAGGACCCGGTGCAGCGCGCCTGGTTCCAGGAGGCGCTCGAGCGGCCCTACAAGAAGCCGACGCACACCGAGCAGATGCGGATCCTCTCGAAGCTGAACCAGGCGGAGGCCTTCGAGACGTTCCTGCAGACGAAGTACGTCGGGCAGAAGCGGTTCAGCCTGGAGGGCAGCGAGAGCCTCATCACGTTGCTCGACACCGTGCTCCAGCGGGCCACCGAGGCGGACGCGCTCGACGCGGCGGCCATCGGGATGGCGCACCGCGGGCGACTGAACGTGCTCACGAACATCTGCGGCAAGACCTACGGCCAGATCTTCCGCGAGTTCGAGGGCACGCAGGACCCCCGCACCGTGCACGGGTCCGGCGACGTGAAGTACCACCTCGGCACCGAGGGCGAGTACGTGTCGGCCGCCGGCGCGACGCTGCCCATCACCCTCGCAGCGAACCCGTCGCACCTCGAGACCGTCGACGGCGTGCTCGAGGGCATCGTGCGCGCGAAGCAGGACCGCGACCCGGTCGCGACGTTCCGCGTGCTGCCGCTGCTCATCCACGGTGACGCGGCGATGGCGGGACAGGGCGTCGTCGTCGAGACGCTGCAGATGAGCCAGCTGCGGGCCTACCGCACCGGCGGCACCGTCCACATCGTCGTGAACAACCAGATCGGGTTCACGACGCCGCCGATCGACTCGCGGTCGTCCGTCTACGCGACGGACGTCGCGAAGACGATCCAGGCGCCGGTCTTCCACGTGAACGGCGACGACCCCGAGGCCGTCGCCCGCGTCGCGGAGATCTCGTTCGCGTACCGGCAGGAGTTCCACCGCGACGTCGTCATCGACCTCGTCTGCTACCGCCGGCGCGGCCACAACGAGGGCGACGACCCGTCGATGACGCAGCCGCTGATGTACAACCTCATCGAGGCGAAGCGCAGCGTCAGGAAGCTCTACACCGAGGCGCTCGTCGGCCGCGGCGACATCACGCAGGAGATCTACGACGAGGCGCACCGCGACTTCCAGTCGCGACTCGAGCAGGCCTTCGCGGAGACCCACGCGGCGCAGACCGGCACGATCCAGACGGTGCCGCCGGGCGGAGCAACCGGCGGCGGCATCGGCGCCGACCGGCCCGGCAGCGAGCACGAGGACCAGGACCCCGACACCGCGGTCGCCGCGGAGGTGCTGCAGCACATCGGCGACGCGTTCGGGGACCCGCCCGACGGCTTCACCGTGCATCCGAAGCTCCAGGCCGTGCTGAACAAGCGCGTCGAGATGACCCGGAGCGGCGGCATCGACTGGGCGTTCGGCGAGCTGCTGGCGCTCGGCACCCTGCTGATCGACGGCCGTCCGGTGCGCTTCTCCGGGCAGGACACCGGCCGCGGCACGTTCACCCAGCGGCACGCGGTGCTGCACGACCGGCAGACCGGCGCCGAGTGGATCCCGCTGACGAACCTGGCGCCGGACCAGGGGCACTTCTGGATCTACGACACGCTGCTGTCGGAGTACGCGGCGATGGCGTTCGAGTACGGCTACTCCGTCGAGCGGCCGGATGCGCTCGTCTGCTGGGAGGCGCAGTTCGGCGACTTCGCGAACGGCGCCCAGATCGTGATCGACGAGTTCATCTCGTCCTCGGAGCAGAAGTGGGGTCAGCGCTCGAGCGTCGTCCTGCTGCTCCCGCACGGCTACGAGGGCCAGGGCCCCGACCACTCGTCGGCCCGCATCGAGCGGTACTTGCAGCTCGCGGCGCAGCGGAACATGACCGTCGCGCAGCCGTCGACTCCCGCGTCGTACTTCCACCTGCTGCGCCGCCAGGCCTACGCGCAGCCCCGCCGCCCGCTCATCGTGTTCACGCCGAAGTCGATGCTCCGGCTGCGCGGTGCCACGAGCTCGGTCGAGGACCTGACGCAGGGCCGGTTCCAGCCGGTGATCGACGACGCGCGGATCCAGGACCGGTCGCAGGTCGACCGCGTCGTGCTGCACAGCGGCAAGATCCACTACGACCTGCTCGCCGAGGCCACGAAGCGGGACGACCGCAAGACCGCGCTCGTGCGGGTGGAGCAGTACTACCCGGTGCCGAGGCAGGAGCTGCTCGATCTCGTCGCCTCCTACCCGGAGCACGCCGAGCTGGTGTGGGCGCAGGACGAGCCCGCGAACCAGGGAGCGGCGCCGTTCGTGCAGCTGCAGGCCCTGCACTCGCCGGTCGACCGGAAGCTGCGGCTCGTCTCGCGCCCCGCGTCGGCGTCACCGGCGGCGGGCAGCGCGAAGCGGCACGCCGCGGAGCAGGCGGAGCTGATCCAGCGGGTGTTCGCGCGGGACTAGCCGTCGTCGGATCGCCCGTCGGTGGGCTCCACGCGCGTGCCGCCGGCGCCGCCGGTCACGGGTGGAGGAGTCGGTGCGGGGAGCGGGCCCGAGCGCGGCGGCTCGGCCTCCGCCCGGCACATCCGGCTACGCCTGGGACTCGCGCGCCTGACCCGCACTCAGGCGGATGATCCAGGCTGGAGGGATGCAGATCCCCAAGGCGACGATCGTCCGATTCCTGCGCGACCGCGGGAAGGACTCGCTCGCCGAGCAGGCGGACAGGCACCTGCCGGACCAGGTCGATCCGGCGCAGTACTCGGAGCAGCTGCAGCGCTACGGCGTCGACGTGCCGGCGCTGATCGGAAAGCTGCCCGGCCCCTTCAAGGGCCTCTTCGGGCGCTGATCGGCGCTAGACGTGACGGGTCAGGAGCCGCAGCTGCACCATGACGTGCTCGCGCAGCTCCTCGGGAGCGGTGTCCCGGCACGCCCGGCGCACGGCCTCGGTGAGCACGACGCCGATGTGATGCTCCTCCGCGCAGTCCACGCAGCCCGCCATGTGCTCCGTGATGTCCGCGTACTCCGTGCGCTCGAGCTCGTGATGGAGGTACTCCTCGAGATCCTGTTTGGCTTTCTCGCAACCGCAATCGGTCATGGCGTCACTGCCCCTTTCCGAGTCGGGGTCGCCCGCCGCGAGATCTCGCCCATGGCGATCCCGCGTTCCTGGGCGTACCCGGTCAGCCGGTCCCGCAGCAGACGGCGGCCGCGGTGCAGGCGGCTCATCACGGTGCCGACGGGGGTCTTCATGATGTCGGCGATCTCCTGGTAGGAGAACCCCTCGACGTCGGCGAGGTAGACCGCGAGCCGGAAGTCCTCGGGGATGGACTGCAACGCGTCCTTCACCGTGGAATCCGGCAGGTGGTCGATCGCCTCGGCCTCCGCGGAGCGCGAGACGCGCGATGCGGAGGTGGTGGACACGGCCTCGCCGAGCTGCCAGTCCTCGAGGTCGTCGATGGTGTTCTTGTACGGATCCCGCTGCTTCTTGCGGTAGCTGTTGATGAACGTGTTCGTGAGGATCCGGTACAGCCAGGCCTTCAGGTTCGTGCCCTGCTGGAACTGCCGGAACGCGCTGAACGCCTTCACGTACGTCTCCTGCACCAGGTCCTGCGCGTCCGCCGGGTTGCGGGTCATCCGCATGCCGGCCGCGTAGAGCTGGTCGAGGAACGGCAGCGCCTGCTGCTCGAAGAGCACGCGGAGCTCCTCGTCGCCGGGCGCGATGTCCTCGAGCGCCTCGTCGATCGTCTCCGCCTCGTCCTCGAGGGTCTCGGGGTCGACCTCGTCCGCGCCCTCGACGGGCTCCTCGACGGAGTCCTCGACGTCGGAGTCGAGCGGGGCGTCCTGCTCGTCGGAGGGGACGACCTCGCGGTCGTCGGCGGGACGGTCGGACGGGAGGGACATGGCCCAGGATTCTACGGGCGCCCACTCCACGACGTTCGGGAGGGCCGGTGCGTCGAGCACTGCTGCTGGCACTCCGCCCTCCTTCGCTCCGAGTCCGCCGGACCTAGGGTGGAACGGATGCCCGCGCCGCCCTATTCCGCTTCTGCGGGCTGGACCGCGCCCACGGCTTCCGGGCCCCTGTCGGCGGTGGTCCAGCTGCCCGGCTCGAAGAGCCTCACCAACCGGGAGCTGGTGCTCTCCGCGCTCGCGGACGGCCCGTCCACGCTGCGCCGGCCGCTCGCGGCGCGCGACACCGACCTGATGGTCGAGGCGCTCCGACGCCTCGGCACCCGCATCGACCGCGCCGCCGACGGCACGCTCACGATCGAGCCCGCGCCGCTCACCGGCGGGGTCGACATCGACTGCGGTCTCGCCGGCACCCTGATGCGGTTCCTGCCGCCCGTCGCGCTGCTCGCGGACGGGCCCGTGCGCTTCGACGGCGACGCGCGAGCGCGGGCGCGGCCCATGGCGACGACGGTCCTGTCCCTCCGCGCACTCGGTGCCGAGGTCGACGACGGCGGACGCGGCACGCTGCCGTTCACCGTGACCGCGCGCGGCATGCGCGGCGGCCTCGTGGCGATCGACGCGTCCGCCTCCAGCCAGTTCGTCTCGGGGCTGCTGCTCGTCGGGCCACGCCTCCACGACGGCATCATGGTGGAGCACCGCGGCGAGCGGCTGCCCTCCATGCCGCACATCGCGATGACGATCGACGCCCTCGAGCGGCGGCACGTCCGGGTCGAGACCGTGCGCATCGAGCCGCCCGCGGCGCTCTGGCGCGTGGGCCCCCAGCGCATCCGCGGCCGCGACGTCGAGATCGAGCCGGACCTCTCCAACGCGGCGCCGTTCCTCGCCGCCGCCCTCGTCGCCGGTGGCACCGTCACCGTGCCCGGATGGCCGTCCCGAACGACGCAGGTGGGCGACCGGCTGCGGAGCTGGCTCGGCGCCTACGGCGCCGGCGTGCAGGTCGAGCGCGGCGCGCTCACCGTGAACGGCGGCGCGGGCGCCCTGGCGAGGCCGCTGCTGCCGGTCGACCTCGACCTGTCGGAGGGCGGCGAGCTCGCCCCCACGCTCGTCGGCCTGGCCGTCTTCGCCGACGGGCGCAGCACCTTCACCGGGATCGGTCACCTCCGCGGCCACGAGACGGACCGGCTCGCCGCGCTCGCCGCCGAGCTCACCGCGGTGGGGGCGACCGTCGAGGAGACCGACGACGGCCTCGTCGTCGAGCCCGGGCGCCTCGTCGCGCCCGACCGGCCGTGGCGCGCCTACGAGGACCACCGGATGGCGACAACGGGCGCGCTCGTGGGCCTCGGCGTGGACGGGCTCGTCGTCGACGACATCGCCACGACGGCGAAGACCCTGCCGGAGTTCGCCGAGCTCTGGCGGCGGATGCTGCCATGAGCTGGCTGTCGGACGAGGAGGAGGGCCCGTACGAGGAGTACGACGAGTCCGACGCCCGGGTCCGGCCGAACCCGCGCGGGTCCCGGCCGCGCACGAAGCAGCGGCCCGCGCACGAGACCGCCGTGCCCGGACGCGTGCTCACGGTCGATCGCGGGCGCATGCAGGTGCTGCTCTTCGAGGACACCCCCGACGAGCGGGAGGTGCCGGCCACCCGGGCCCGCGAGCTCGGCAAGGTCGGCGTCGTCACCGGGGACGCGGTGGACGTGGTCGGCGACCTCTCCGGCGAGACGGGCACGCTCGCGCGGATCGTCCGACTCGAGCCCCGGCGCACGGTGCTCCGACGCAGCGCCGACGACACCGACGACGTCGAGCGCGTCGTCGTGGCCAACGCGGACCAGCTGCTCGTCGTCGTCGCGGCGGCGAACCCCGAGCCCCGGCCGGCGCTCATCGACCGCTATCTCGTCGCCGCCTTCGACGCGCGCCTCGACGCCGTGCTGCTCGTCACGAAGACCGACCTCGCGGACCCCGGCCTGCTGCTCGCCGAGTTCGCCCCGCTCGAGCTCACGGTGGTGACCACCACGCGCGGCGCGGAGCTCACCGCCCTGCGCCGCCTGCTCCTCGGCCGCACGACGGTCGCCGTCGGGCACTCCGGCGTCGGCAAGTCCACGATCGTGAACGCGCTCGTGCCCGACGCGGGCCGTGCGACGGGCGCGGTGAACGCCGTCACGGGCCGCGGGCGGCACACGTCCTCCTCGAGCGTCTCGCTGCGCGTCCGCGCCACCGCCGAGGACCTCGCGGAGGGGCTGCCGCCGACCGGCTGGATCATCGACACCCCTGGGATCCGCTCCTTCGGGCTCGGTCACGTCGATCCGGCGAACATCCTGCGGTCCTTCGCGATCCGCAGCCGGCCCGTCGTCGACCCTCCGGGCGGCATCGCGCTCGCCGACGCGCACGACTGGGAGATCGTCG
>DASYJR010000218.1:0-4981 GCA_035996305.1 Amnibacterium sp.
CGCTGCCGTCGCGGATCAGCGCCCTCGACGCGGACGGCGTGCAGCGGCTGCTCGACTACGAGCAGGCGCACGGCGACCGGCTGCCGGTCACGGAGGTCCTGCGGCACCGCATCGAGGCCCTGCGCAACGGCGCGCAGCCGAGCGGCGCGATCGAGCAGGACATGCCCGAGGTGTCGTCGGGCGCGGCAGGCGGATCGCGGGTGAGTCCGGCGACGACCGGTCCCAAGATCAACCCGCCGTCGCAGGGGGTGCCGACGAACCCGGCTCAGCCGCGCTAGCCCTCACGCAGGCGCACCCAGCGGAAGCCGTACCCCGGCAGCAGCTGCCCGTCCACCGTCTCGTCGCCGAGCAGGGGCTCCCCGCCGGTCATGGCCTCCGGGAGCGCCCGCGGGTCGGCGGCGAGGTTGTGCGCCGCGATGATCGAGCCGTACCGGAACGCGATGACGGCGGTGTCCGCCTCGAGCCGCTCCGCTTCGGGCGAGGCGATCTCCTCGTGCTCCCGCCACAACCGGACGAGCGCCCGGACGAGGTGCAGCAGGCTGCGGGGGTCCCGCTCCTGGTCGGCGACGTTCACCGCACCGATGCCGTAGGGACCCTCGGTGACGAGGTGCGCGGCCTGCCCCTCGCGGCTCGTCGAGAAGCCCCCGCCGGGCTCCGCGGACCACTGCATCGGCAGGCGCACCGCCGCGCGGCCCTCCAGTCCCAGGTCGTCACCGGTGCCGATCTCCTGGCCCGCCACCAGCAGCGGCGCCCCGGGGAGGGCGAACAGCAGGCTGACGGTCATCCGCTGACGCCGCTCGTGCGCCATCATCGGCGCCCAGCCGCGGCGGATCCCGCGGCCGTAGATCCGCTGGTCCTCCTCCGGGGCGAAGACCCGGAACACCGTCTCCCGCTGCTCGTCGGAGAGGTGCGAGAGGTTCAGCTCGTCGAGGTTGCGGAGGAACTGCCGCCAGGCGCCGTGCTGGACGGCGGCGTCGTGGGAGGCGACCGCGGCGCACAGCGGTTCCGCGTCCTCCGTGGCGAGCGACAGCATCAGCGCGTTGTTCGGCAGGAACGCGAGCAGCTGGTCGATCCGGCCGCGGTCGAAGAAGGTGGGGAGCCGGTCGGGAGCCAGGTCGACCTCGCCCAGCAGCGCCACGCCGGGCGCGCGATGCCGCAGGTACGCGCGGAGGTCGTCGAGGCGGCGTCCCGCATCGGCCTGATCGCCCGGCAGCCCGATGTCGGCGAACAGCTCCCCCGCCGCATCGATGCGGAAGCCGTCCGCGCCGAGGGCGATCCAGAAGTCGAGGATGCCCTTCACCTCCTCCCACAACGCGTCGGAGGCGATGCGCAGGTCGGGTTCGAAGTCGTAGAACTTGTGCCGGTAGAAGGCGCGCGCCCGTTCGGACCACGCCCAGATGCCGTCGGCGCCGGGCTCGTTCGGGAAAGCGCTCTCGGCGGCGCTGTCCGGCGGCTTCGTCGTCCTCCAGATGTAGTAGTCGCGGAAGCGGCTGCGCGGATCGGACTCCGCGGCCTGGAACCACGGGTGGCGGTTCGACGTGTGGTGCAGCACGACGTCGAGCAGCAGCCGGATGCCGCGGGCGTGTGCCTGCTCGGCGAGCAGGCGGAAGTCGTCGAGCTCGCCGATCCGCGGGTCCACGCCGAGGTGGTTCGTCACGTCGTAGCCGTTGTCGCGCCGCTCGCTCGGGTAGAACGGCAGCAGCCAGATGCAGTCCGCACCGAGCCGCTGGACGTGGTCGAGGCGCTCCACGAGTCCCTTCAGGTCGCCGTCGCCGTCACCGTCCGAGTCCTGGAACCGCAGCACGTCGACGCCGTAGATCACCGCGCGGTGGATCCAGTCGGGCGATCCCGGTGAGTCGGCCGGGCCCTGCTGCGGCCGCGGGTCCTCGTGGCGCTCCTCGTGGGGCATGGCACCAGTGTGCTCTCCGCGGCGGACGTCAGGCGAAGCGGAGCACGAGGGGGGTGCGCGGCAGCGCGGGGATCCGGCCGTAGCGGATGCGCGCGTCGGGAGGGACCGCCGGCGCCCAGGTCTCCTCGGCGAGCCGTTGCGCGAACCGCTCCACGAGCGCCTGCGTCGCCGGCTCGCCCGGGCACCGGTGATCCGCCGCGTAGGCGCCCGCGCCCTGGGCCACGACGTGCTCCGGGGCGGCCCCGTCCTCGAGGAACCGCTCGGGCCGGAAGCGCTGCGGCTCGGGCCAGAGGCGCGCGTCGTGGTTCGTGCCGAACAGGTCGAGGAGCACCCACGCGCCCTGCTCGAACCCGTGCCCGCGCCACTCGACGGCGCGAGCGGCGGTGCCGGCGATCACGGGGAAGAACGGCGCGTGCCGCCGCACCTCGGTGGCGAACGCGCCGGCCGTGCCGTCGGCGGACCGGACCGGCTCGCGGAGCGAGGGACGCACGGCGAGCGCGAGGGCCGCGTACACGAGGAAGTCGGCGACGGCGACCGTCGGGCGCAGCAGGTTGAGCAGCTCCACGGCGGCGACCGCCACGGGCAGCGGGTCGCCCGCCTCGTCCGTCCACGCCGCGACCTCGGCCAGCGGGCCCCCCGCGTCCGCCGCGCCGGCTCGGGCCCGCTCGATCCACCGGCGGGCCCGCCGCTCGGTGCGACCACGACGGAGCTGCGCCACGAGGTTCGACGGCCCGAAGCGCCCCGCGTGCTCGAACATCGACTCGAGCTCGGCCGTCACGCCGCCCGCCTCGTCCTGATCCCGGGGCACGCCCGCCCAGGCCAGCACGGCGTCCCCGAGCACCGAGACCGCCTCATCGCGGATGCGGACGTCGCGCCCGGACCGCCGCCCGCGACCGTGCTCCCACGCCTCGTCGAACGCCTCGAGCATGCTGCGTCGCCCCTCGGCGTCGAGCACGGCCAGGAACCGCTGCTTGCGGTCGAGATGCGCCTCCCCCTCGAGCGCCTGCACGCTCCCGTCGTCCTGCAGCAGACGCCGCGTGGGCGCCGGGATCGCGCCCGAGCGCCCGAACCGGCCGCCCTCGTAGAAGAACCGGGCGGCGTCGGCGCCCCGGAGGCAGGTGATGGGGCGCCCGGCGATGCGGGTGCGGAACCCGTCTGCGCCGAGGCGATCCGCGTGCGTGCCGACGAAGTGGTAGGCGTCGGCCAGCAGTTGGGCGGTGCGGTCGCCGCGGAGCCGCGGCAGGGCGTCGTTCGGCATCCGCGCACGGTAGGACGCGCCGCTGCGACCCGGCGGCATGCCACCCGAGCATCGGCACCGCGCATCCTTGCCATCCGCGCAGGACCATCCTGGCCATCCGCGCAGGGCGCTGAGGAGCAGCGGCTAGCGGGCCGCCGCGAGGCCCAGCGTCGCGGCGGTGTGGCGCCCGACGCCGAGGCGGATCGCCGTCTGGAGGTCCTCGGGGGTGTCCACGTCGCGGCGGAGCCGCTCGGGGCCGCGCAGCGGCCGGTGGCCGAGATCGCGGTGCCGACGCGCGGATCCGACGCCGAACGCCGGCAGCAGCGGCACGCCCGGCTGTGCCGTGATCATCACGGTCCCGCTGCCGGACGCGTCGGGCACGACGCCGAGCGGGAGCTCCTCCGCGGCCGTGAGGGTGGTCTCCAGGTCCTCCGAGCTGAGCGCCGGCAGGTCGCCGAGCAGCACCGCCTGGCCGTACTCGGGCCACGACTCCTGGGCGTACCGGAGGCCGTCGGCGATCGCGTTGTTGAGCCCGGGCACGCGCTGCACCCGCACGGTGACGGCGACGGGCAGGGCGAGGTCCTCGACGAGCGCCGGGTCGTCGGTCATCACGAGGATCATCCGCACCCGTGGGACCCCGGCGACCGCGTCGAGCGTGTCGCGGGCGATCGCCTCGGCCACGGCCGCCCGATCCGCTCGGGGGTGCAGCCGGGTCTTCGCGTCGGCGAACCGCTTGATCGGGATCAGCACGACCCAGTCGATCACTGGCCGCCCCCGCTCTCCTGGTCGCCCTGCCATCCGGTCGACTCGCGCGAGCCCTCCGCGTATCCGTCACGGTAGCCGTCCGCGTAGGCCTCGTCGGCGCCCCGCCGGAACATGTCCTCCGGGCCGAGACGCACGAGGGACCGTGCTCCAGGGCCGTCCTCGTCCGTCACCAGCCGGCCGAGCCCGCGGATCACCGCGACCGGCCGGTTCGCGGTCTTGCCCTTCACGAGGTCGGCCATCGCGGCGACCTCGTCCGCGACGGCGACCACCGTGACGTCCATGCGCCTGCCGGTCGCGTCCGGCAGCCCGCGCAGGTCGTCGACGAGGGCCACGCCCGCGGCGCCGATCGCGATGTCGGTCTGCCCGAGACGCCACGGGCGGCCGAGCGTGTCGGTGACCACCACGCCGACCCGGCGACCGGTGCGTTCCGCGAGCCCCGCGCGGATGCGGCGGGCGGAGGCGTCGGGGTCCTCGGGCAGCAGCAGCACGGTGCCCTCGGCGACGTTGCTCGCGTCGACGCCGGCCGCGGCACCCACGATGCCGAGCCGGTTCTCCACGATGCGGGTGACGGATCCGCCGGGCTGCCGCCTCGTGGCGACGACGCGCACCGTCTCGGCCGTGATGGCCTGCTCGCGGTCGGCGGCGTGCACCTGCCGGCCCTCGGCCTTCGAGACGATCTTGCTGGAGACGACGACGAGATCGCCGTCCTCGAGCGCGCCGACGGCCTCCGCGACGAGGGTCGCGAGGTCAGTGCCCGCCTCGACCTCCGGGATGCCGTCGGGTGCGAACGCGCTGATCATCGGGTGATCTTGGGCAGCACGTCGCGGCCGAAGACGTCGATCCACTCGCGCTGGTTGCGGCCGACGTTGTGCAGGTAGACCCGGTCGAAGCCGAGGTCGATGAACCGCTGGATGTAGGCGAGGTGCTCGTCCGGGTCGGCCGAGATGACCATCCGCCCCTCGAAGTCCTCGGCCCGGACCAGGGTCGCCATGGCCGCGAAGTCGTGCGGTGAGCGGATGTCGGCCTTGGGGAACTTCATCCCGCCGTTCGGCCACTCGGTGATCGCGTTG
>DASYJR010000219.1:0-10417 GCA_035996305.1 Amnibacterium sp.
CCAGGCCGCCCAGACGAGCTCGCGAGGCGCGTCGAAGGTCCTGGTGATGAGAATGGCGTCAGTCATGGTCGTGCTCCTCGGTATCGGTGGTGCGGATGGTCGAGAGGTGGGCCTCGAGCGCGTCGAGGCTGTCGGTCCAGAATCGGGCGTAGGCGCCGAGCCAGGCGTGCGCGGCGGCGAGGGGACGGGCGTCGAGCGACGCGGGACGGTACTGCGCGTCCCGGCCCCGGCGCACGAGCCCGGCCCGTTCGAGCACCCGGAGGTGCTTCGAGACGGCTGCGAGGGTCATGTCGAACGGCTCGGCGAGCCCGCCGACGGTCGCACCGCCGGAGGAGAGCCGCTCGAGGATCGCCCGGCGCGTCGGATCGGCGAGGGCGCCGAAGACCAGGCTCAGCTCATCCGTCATCATCGCCTCCTCAACCGACTGGTTCAATACCGAATGGTTTAATACGTTCGGACGGCGATGTCAAGCCCGAATCGCGGTTCGGGGTGCTCCACACTGGGCGGGACCGCCTCGAGGAGCGCCATGTACTACGTCGTCCGCTACGCACCGCACCCGACGGGCTTCGGCCGGGTGCGCGAGGTGTACCCCGCGCACCGTGCCTACGTCGATCGCGAGGGCGCAGCGGGCCGGGTGTGGCTCATCGGCACGTTCGCCGACGCGGCCAACGACGGCGCGATGTGCCTCTTCCGGTCCCGGGCCGACGCCGACCGGTTCCTCACGGGCGATCCGTTCGTGTCCGAGACGATCGTCGTTCCCTCCGCGGTGCTCCCGTGGGAGCCGCTCGAGTTCCCGCCGTCGACGCCGGTGCCCTGACTTCGGGTCTCATCAGGCATTCGCCTCGGCCCGACCCGATACGGTGATGCCGTGTTCGTGCTCGCCATCATCCTCGTCGTCCTCGCGCTCGTCGCACTGATGGCCGCCCTGGTCCTGCGCCGCCGGAACGCCGGGTCGACGACCGACCGGCGCGGCCTGCGGATCACGGGGGCCACGGGCGGCGGCCTGCTCGGTCTCGGGGTGCTCTTCGCCGCGCTGTCGAGCTTCTACGCGCAGGACACCGGTGACGCGAGTGTGATCGTGTCCTGGACCGGCGACATCCTGGGCCAGGAGATCACGCCGGGACTGCACCTGAAGGCGCCGTGGAGCACGGTCGAGACCTTCAACGTGCGCAACCAGCAGGTGGTGTTCGCGGGCAAGCAGGCCACGACCGACTACACGGGCGGCTCGGCGCTCGGGCCGGACATCACGGTGCAGGACGCTGACGGCGTCGCGAGTGACATCGACATCGCCGTCCGCTACTCCATCCGGCCCGATCAGGTCACGACGATCTACCGGCAGTTCCGCGACGAGACGAACTTCGTGTCGCAGTTCGTGACCCAGGACATCCGGTCGACGGTTCGGGACGCCCCCAACTCGTTCACCACCCTCGAGCTCATCACCAAGCGGGCCGCGGTGAACACCGCGATCCAGACCGCGCTCGAGCAGCGTTGGAAGGGCACGGGTGTCACCGTCGACTCGGTGAGCCTGCAGCAGATCACCCCGCCGGCCAGCGTGACGGCCGCCTACGCCGCCGCACAGAACGCCCAGATCAAGGTGACGACCGAGCAGAACAACCTGAAGGCCGCGCAGGTGTCCGCGCAGCAGCAGGTCGTGCAGGCGGAGGCGAAGGCGAAGGCGAACGACACGTTGAACCGGTCGTTGACGGCGAACGTGCTGAAGCAGAACTACATCGATACCTTGTCGAAGCTCGCCGCGTCGGGGAACGTCGTCGTCGTGCCGCAGGGTTTCGGCGGCATCGTCAACGTGAAGTGACCGGCGGCCGGCGGGGGTGCGCCCTGCTCAGGCGGTCCCACCCGACGGCACACGGATCGTCACGCCCGTCAGCCGCTCGGCCTCGCTCGTGAGGAGCCGCTGCACGTCGCGGTTGTGCGACGCCCTGGTCGAGCCGACGGCGACCGGCGCCCCGCGCATCTCGCCGGGACCGTTCGGGCCGATGTAGGAGCCGCCGGGGAGGTCGGGGACCGTCGCCGCGTAGAGCGTCGGCAGCGCGCCACCCTCCGACGGCTGCCCGAACCCGTTGATCACCGCCGCCGAGATCGCCTCGATCCAGGGCGGCATGTGCAGGCCGCGCGTGAGATTGGTGCTGGCGGTCCCCGGATGCGCCGCGACCGAGCGGAGCCGGGAGCCGGCGGCGGTGAAGCGGTGCTGCAGGTCGTAGGCGAACATGAGGTCCGCGAGCTTCGACTGCCCGTACGCACCCCAGCGCGAGTAGCGACGGCGGCGCCAGTTCAGGTCGTCGAGTGCGATGCGGCCGATCCGATGCGCCTGGCTCGACAGCATCACGACCCGGTCGGTCAGCCGGTCGAGGAGCAGTCCGGTCAGCGCGAACGGGCCGAGGAAGTTGGTCGCGAGCTGCAGCTCGTACCCGTCGGTGCTCTGCGCCTCGTCCACGGCCATGATCCCGGCGTTGTTGACGAGCACGTCGACGGGGCGGTCGAACGCCTGGGCGAAGGCGCGGACGGACGCGAGCGAGCCGGTGTCGAGCTCCCGCACCTCGGTGCTCCCGTCGATCCGGTCCGCCGCTTCGCGGCCCCGGTCGAGGCTCCGGCAGGCGAGCACGACGTGCGCGCCGGCGGCGGCGAGGCGGCGGCTCGCCTCGAACCCGATCCCACTGTTCGCCCCGGTGACGACGATCGTGCGGCCGGTCTGATCGGGGACGGCGAAGGATGAGGCGGACGTCATGGTGCGGTGTCTAGCCCGCCGACCTGACCGTCGGGTGCGTTCGCACCCGCCGGCGCGCCGCTGCCCGGCGGGCACCGAGGGAGCACTCCGGCCCGCCAGGGATGCCGCCCGGCTCGCTTCCAGGGAACACGCCGCGCACGTGCGGGCGACACGGAATCCCTGCTCGGCGGCCATATCGGAGAAGCATCGGCGGCGACCGCAGCGACACGCCGACGGTTCGATACCGGTTTGTGATCTTGTGAATTTGCACCTAGTGTCGCTCGCGCTCGCCGGGATGCCGCCACACAGGGACGCGCGGAACCCCCACCCCTGCGAGAAGTACGCCCGGTGCTGCCACGCTTCGCGCTGCCCACATGCAGCACCGCAATACGACCGCTAATTCGTCAGGGTGGGCAGCGGCGCAACGACATCCGGGGACGGAACGAGCGTCGGCGGACCCGCTGGAGCACGTACATGAAGATCCTGTCCAACACCCGTGCCGCCGCCGGCGGCCTCGCACTCGCCGCCCTCACCGCGGTCGGCGTCGGCCTCACCGCCGCGCCCGCCGAGGCTGCCTCCGGATCCACCTGGGACGCCATCGCGCAGTGCGAGAGCAGCGGCAACTGGTCCATCAGCACCGGCAACGGCTACTACGGCGGCCTGCAGTTCACCCTCGGCACCTGGCACGCCTTCGGCGGGTCGGGCAACCCGGCGAACGCGAGTCGGGCCACCCAGATCGCGGTCGCCGAGAAGGTGCTCGCGAGCCAGGGCTGGGGCGCGTGGCCGGCCTGCTCCGCGAAGCTCGGCCTGTACGGCCACAGCGGCGCGGTCTCGGGCGCCTCGAGCACGTCCTCGTCGTCGAGCTCGTCGAGCTCGACGTCGCACGTCTCGAGCACCTCGTCGGTGCGTTCGTCGTCGACGGTGCGTTCGTCCTCGTCGAGCACCCACTCGGCGCCGCGGCACGTCGCGCACGTGAAGCTGTCGGGCAAGACCTACACGGTCCGCTCGGGCGACACGCTCGCGACGATCGCAACCAAGCTGCACACCCGCGGTGGATGGCAGCGCCTCGCCGACGCGAACGCGTCGACGGTCACCAACCCGAACCTGATCTACCCGGGTCAGAAGCTGCACCTCCCGGCCTGATCCGGACGCAGCACGACGCCGGCCGGTCCGCTCGATCGCAGACCGGCCGGCGTCGTTTCGTCCCATGACCTGCTCGCAGGACCTCGCCGCCGGCCCCTCGTAGGCTGACGCGGTGACCACGTCCCTCTTCGCCGCCGCGTCGGCCGCGGACGGGGAGCCGTCCGGCGGCTCGACGACCGAATCGTTCGACGAGGCCTCGTTCCGACAGGTCCTCGCCCGGTTCGCGACCGGAGTCGTCGTCGTCACGGGCGCCACCGAGCACGGGCCCGCCGGCCTCACCTGCCAGTCCTTCTCCTCGCTCTCCCTCGATCCGCCGCTCGTGCTGCTCAGCACGGCCCGCTCATCCAAGACCTGGCCCCGTATCGAGGCGGCCGGCCGGTTCGCCGTGAACGTGCTCGGAGACGACCAGCGGGAGCTCAGCGAGCGGTTCGCCGTCAGCGGCGGCGACAAGTTCGACGGCATCGGCTGGCGAACGGGCGCGCTCGGGAACCCCCTCCTCGACGGCGCGATCGCCCACCTCGAGTGCGATGTGCACGCGGTGCACGGCGGCGGCGATCACGTGATCGTGGTCGGTCGCGTGCGCGGCCTCGAGGCGCCGGGGCTCGAGGAGCGCACGCCGCTCATCTACTTCCGGAGCGAGTACCGCACCCTCGCCGACTGACCCGCCGCTATCCGGAGCGGTCGGATCAGTACCAGTACGGCACGTGCGACGTCTCGAACGCGAGCGCACCGCAGGGTGAGCCGTAGCGGCCCTGGATGTAGCCGAGTCCCCACTCGATCTGGGTGGCCGAGCTGGTCCGCCAGTCGCCGCCCGCGCTCGCCATCTTGTCGCCGGGCAGGGACTGGGGGATGCCGTAGGCGCCGGACGACGCGTTGTACGCGTTCCAGCGCCACCCCGACTCGATGTTCCAGAGGCGCACGAGGCAGTTGAACTGCGACGAGTCCCAGCCGAAGGCGCCCATCCGGCCCTGCGCGTAGCTCTGGGCGCCCGCGGGGGAGAGGGAGCCGGGCCCGGCGGATCCGCCGCCGAGCGACTCGGTCGCCCCGCCGCCGTTGCCGGCCGCCGCCGCCGCCGCCTTGGCCGCCTGCGCGGCGGCGTAGGAGGCCTGCAGCGCGCTCGAGGTCGCCTGCAGGGAGCGCAGCTGCGCCTGCAGGGTCGCGGTCCGGCTCTTCGTCGTGGCGACCGCGCGGTCGGCGGCCGCCTGCGCCGCCTTCGCCCGATCGGACAGCTGCTTCGCCTTGGCCGCGAGCTGGTCCCGGATCCGCGCCTGCGCCTTCGCCTGGTCGCCGAGTGCCGAGGCGCTCCGCTCGTCCGCGACGGCTTGGCGCAGCAGCGCGGCGGAGGAGTCGCCGATCTTCGAGAGCGCGCCGAGCCGGTAGAGCAGCGAGCCGGACGCCTTGCCCGACAGCCACACGGAGAGGGTCGGATCCCCGCTCCGGTAGAGCTGCGTCGCGACGCTGCCCGCCGTGCGGCGAGCGGCCTTCGCCTTCTTCTCCGCGGCCGCTGCCTGCGCCTGCAGCGACGCGAGTGCCTGCTGCGCGGCCTTCACCTGCGCCTCCGCGGCGCTGTAGGCCGCCTGGGCCTTGATCGCGGCGGCGCCGAGGGCGGCCGCCGTGTTCTCGAGGGAGGCGAGCACGCCCTGGATCCGCTTCACCTCCGCGGCCTTCGACGAGGCGTTGTGCTTGGCCTGCTGCACCTCGGCCCATGTCGGATCGCCGGCCTGGATCGCGGATGCGGCCGGTGCGAGGAGTGCGCCGATCGTCACGGCCGCGGCGGCGAGGGCCGCGCCGAACCACCGCTTCCGAAGGCGCATCCGGTCAGGCTAGGTGCGGCGGTGCGCGGAGTCCGTGCGACGCGAGGGCGCGGCGGAAACCGGTTCAGCGGTAGGTCTTGACGACGCGCCAGGCGTCGTCGCAGAGCAGCACGTCGAAGACGAGGGTCTCGGTGCCGTCGCCGCTCGTGCCCTGGAAGCGCCAGCCCCGGACCGGAAGCGGATGCGTGAGGAGCATGCCGAGCGCGTCCTCGATGCGGGTCGGCGCGTCCGTGACGTGGTACCGCCGGGCGCGCCAGTCGAGCGCCACCGGCACGCCGCGCTCGCTCGTGCGGAGGAGCGCCGGGCCGTCCGTTCCGATCGTCGTGTCGCTCACCGCGCACCTCCTGCTCTCGAACACGTGTTCGAGTTGACCATGGTAGATCCGGTGGTCGGGCGACCGCAACGGCGGTTCGGTCGGGTGCGATGGAATGGCGGCATGAGCCGTCAGGTGATCGCCCCGCGGTACGGGGGTCCGGAGGTGCTGGAGATCCACGACCGGGCGGTGGCGCCACCCGCCGCCGGGCGCGTCCTGATCCGGATGCACGCGGCGGGCGTGAACCCCGCCGACGCGAAGCAGGTCGCGGGCCGCTTCGGCGACGACCCGGCGAAGCTGCCGGTCAGACCCGGCAGCGAGGTCGCCGGCGTGGTCGCCGCGGTCGGCCAGGACGCGGTCGGTCCGGACGGCCCCTGGGAGGTCGGCCAGGAGGTCGTGGCCTATCGCGTGATCGGCGGGTGGGCGGACGAGGTGATCGCGAGGGCTGACAACGTCTTCCCGAAGCCGCGTCCCCTGTCGGTCGCGGCGGCGGCCAACCTGCTGCTCGCCGGCACGGCGGCGGCCCACCTCCTCGAGGCCACCGGCGTGACGGCGGGCGACGTCGTGCTCGTCCACGGCGCCTCGGGCGGCGTCGGCACGCTCGCGGTGCAGCTCGCCCGCCTCGCCGGCGCCCGGGTGCTCGGGACGACGAGCGACCGCAACGCGGACCTCGTGCGGCGCCTCGGTGCCGAGCCCGTGCGGTACGGCGACGGGCTCGCCGACCGCGTGCGCGGGCTCACGCCGAACGGCGTCGACGCGGCGCTCGACTGCGTCGGCACCGACGAGGCGGTCAGCAGCTCGATCGCGCTCCTGTCCGATCCGGGTCGCCTCGCGACGATCGTGGCCTTCGAGGCGGTGCTCGCCGCCGGGGGCAAGGCGCTCGGTGCCGGACCCGGCGCGGATCCGGGGACGGCCTTCCGCGCTGCCGCCCGCACGCGGCTGGTCGCGCTCGCCGACGAGGGCCGGCTCGAGGTACCGGTCGCGGCGACCGTGCCGCTCGCCGAGGCCGCCGACGCGCTCCGGACCCTCGCCCACGGCCATCCCGGCGGCACGCTCGCGCTGGTGCCCTGAGCCGTCGGCACCTCCCGGTACCGTGAACCGATGACCGATCCGCAGGTCGCTCCCTACGGGGAGTGGGAGTCGCCGCTCGACGCCGCCGCCCTCGCTGAGGGGGCGCACCTCCCGGCCGAGGCGGCCTACGTGGACGGCGTCGCCTGGTGGTCGGAGTCGATCGCGGCGGAACGGCTGGTGTCGCTGTTCCGCGTCGCGGCCGACGGCTCCCCGGAACGCCTCCTTCCCGCGCCCTGGAACGTCCGCAGCCGCGTGCACGAGTACGGGGGCGGCGCCTGGGCGGCCGTCGGCGGCGGCGCGGTGTTCGTGCACTTCGACGACCAGCGGCTGCGCCGGGTCGACGGCGCCGGCTCCGAGCCGGTCCCGCTCACGCCGGAGGCGCCCGCCGTGCGCTACGGCGGGCTGCGCCCCGCCGGCGATGCGGTGCTCGCGGTGCGCGAGACGGCGACCGGCGACGGTCCCACCGACGTCGAGCGCGACCTCGTCCTCGTCCCACTCGACGGACGCGGGGCGGAGGACCCGTCGGCGATCACGAGTGTCGTCGCCGGGTCCCGGTTCCTCGCGCAGCCGGCCGTCTCGCCCGACGGCCGGCGGCTCGCCTGGATCGCGTGGGACCACCCGAACATGCCCTGGGACGGCACGGAGCTCCGGCTCGGCGACCTGACCGACGGGCGGGTGACCGAGTGGCGCGCCCTGCTCGGCGGCCCGGACGAATCCGTCCTCCAGCCCGAATGGCTCGACGACGGCACGCTCGCCGTGATCTCCGACCGCACCGGCTGGTGGAACCTCTACCGGCTCCCGCTCGACACGGGCGTGCCGGAGCCGGTGCACGCCGAGGCGCGCGAGACCGGTGGGCCCCTCTGGGTGCTCGGGCAGCGGTGGTACCAGCCGACCGGCGACGGGCGGATCCTCGCCACGTCCACGCTCGGCACGGACGAGCAGGTCCTGCTCGATCCGGCGACCGGCGAGCGACGGCCCTTGCGCGGCGACCGCTCCCGCACCGAATGGTGGGCGGTCGACCAGGGGCGCGCCCTGCTCATCGACGAGGCCGCGAGCGAGCCGGGCGGACTGCGCGAGCTCGATCTTGCGACGGGGGAGTTCCGCACGCTGCGTGGGGCGATCGACGGCTTGCCCCTCGACGCGTTCCCGTCCGCCGAGCCGATGGAGGTCGACGGCGTGCACGCGGTCGTCTACCGCCCGCACAACCCGCGGTTCCGCGCGCCCGACGACGAGCTGCCCCCGTTCGTCGCCTTCGTGCACGGGGGACCGACCGCGCAGGCCGGCGTGGGTCTCGATCCCTCCGTCGCGTACTACACGAGCCGCGGCATCGGCGTCGTCGACGTCGACTACGGCGGATCGACGGGCTACGGCCGCGCCTACCGGGAGCGGCTCCGCGAGCAGTGGGGCGTCGTCGACGTGGCCGACGTCGTGACGGTGATGACGGGCCTCGGCGCGGCGGGCGTCGCCGACCCGGCGCGGCTCGCCATCGAGGGCGGCTCCGCCGGCGGCTGGACCGTGCTCGCCGCGCTCACCACGACCGGCGTCTTCGCGTGCGGCGTCTCCTTCTACGGCGTCGCCGACGCCGTCGCGCTCGCCACCGACACCCACGACTTCGAGTCGCGGTACATGGACGGCCTCATCGGCCCGTACCCGGAGGCCGCCGACCGCTACGCCGAGCGCGCGCCGATCAACCACGTCGCCACGCTCACCACGCCGGTGCTGCTGCTCCAGGGATCCGACGACCGCATCGTCCCGCCGGCCCAGTCGCAGGCGTTCCGCGACGCGCTCGCCGCGCGGGGCATCCCGCACGCCTACCTCGAGTTCCCCGGCGAGGGGCACGGCTTCCGCGGCAAGGACGCGATCGTGCGCGCGAAGGAGGCGTCGCTCGCCTTCTACGGCCGCATCCTCGGCTTCGTGCCGCCCGGCGTCCCCGAGCTCCACCTCGACTGACGGGAAGGCGGACGCCCCGCCGCCCGTTGCATCTGCCATCCGACCCGAGAGGACCCCATGACCGACACCGCCACGGCCCCCGCGACCGCCGAGGAGCGCTACCTGCGCTTCCACACCCTCCGGGAGCAGTCCGTCGCGACGCCGACCGGGTTCCTCGCGCTCGTCAACACGCAGTGGGTGGGCGAGGAGCAGACGATCTGGGGCGTGCCGGGCACCTGGGCCCCCCGGCCCGCCGGTGAGTCCGGCCTGCTCGTGCGGGCCGCCGCCGCCGACGGCATCGTGGTGGACGGCACCCCGGTCGACGGTGAGGCGGTCGTGCGCGGCAAGGACGACCCGCACCCGAGTTCCGTCGTGTTCGACGACCACACCGTCGGCTCGGTCATCCGCGGCGAGGACGGGCAGTACGCCCTGCGGGTGTGGGACGCGCAGTCGGAGGACGTGCAGCGCTTCGGCGCCATCTCCGCGTTCCCGTACAACCCCGAGTGGGTGGTGCGGGGCACCTTCACGCCCAACCCCGAGGGCACGACGGTCGGGTTCTCGCACCTGAAGGACGACGGGGCCACCCGCGAGCTGCCGGTGCCCGGCGACATCGCCGTCACCATCGGCGGCACCGAGTACCGCCTCGCCGCGTTCAAGGACGGCAAGCGCCTCCAGCTCGTGTTCGCGGACGCCACGAGCGGCGACGACACCTACGGCGTCGGGCGGTTCCTCTTTCTCGCGCCGAACCCGGACGGGTCGATCACTCTCGACTTCAACTACGCCGTGCTGCCGCCGTGCGCCTTCAGCTACAACTTCAACTGCCCGCTGCCGCCGAAGCAGAACCGCTTCCCGTTCCGCATCGAGGCCGGCGAGCAGCAGGTGCTCGACAAGGACGGCGAGCTGCTGCACTGAGCCGGGTGTCCGACCCGCGGCCTACGGTCGCGGCGTGACCCTCACCACGGCTCAGCGCGAGCGCGACGGGGCCGCCGCGGCGCCCGCGCACGTCGTCATCGACGTGGTGGGGGAGCGGATCCGGGTGCGTGCCCTCGACGCGGCCGACCGGGTCACGGACGACCGGCTCCTGCCGCCCGACGGCTTCGCCGCCCTCGCGGCCGAGTGGGAGTCCGGCCGCCCGCGCTGGGTGTGGGACACCGCGGCCGCCTATCCCGGGCTGCTCGCCGCGGGGGTGCGGGTCGAGCGTTGCTACGACCTGCGCCTCGCCCGCGCGATCCTCCGCCGGGCCGCCGCCACGGCGGAGCGATTCGCCGACGTGGCCGGCGACGGCTGGGACGACCTCCCCGCGGAGCCGCGCGCGGCCGCGGTCGCGCTCTTCGGGCTCGAGCCGGAGCAGGGGGCGACGGATGCGCTCGCCGAGTTCGAGCGGCAGACCGCGGCGGTCGAGGCGGCGACTCGGCCCGGCGCGCT
>DASYJR010000220.1:0-16489 GCA_035996305.1 Amnibacterium sp.
GAATCGATTCAGAGGGCGGAAAGTGGCACGTGCGCGTGGGGAGGGGGATCAGCGGACCGGGTCGCCCAGGGATGCGGCGAGCATCTCGTCGCGGGGCACGATCTTGACCCGGGCACGGCCCTCGGGTGCACCGAGCGCGACCTCGTGGGCGTCGAGCAGGTGCCAGCCCTGGACGGTCGTGTAGCGCACACCCCGCGACTCGAGCAGCTCGACGACCGACCGCTCGTCGGGTCGCTCGGGCGACCACCAGAGCCCGCCGTCGCGGAGCACGTGGTCGACGGTCTCCATGGCGTCGGACTTCGTGTGGCCGATGAGCCCGACAGGGCCGCGCTTGATCCAGCCGGTCGCGTAGACGCCCGCCATGAGCGAGCCGTCGTCACCGAGCACCTGGCCCTCGTGGTTCGGGATGACGCCGTGCACGGGGTCGAAGGGGATCTCGGGCAGCGACGAGCCGAAGTACCCGACGGCGCGGTAGACCGCCTGCACCTCCTGGATGCGGAACTCGCCCGTGCCGCGGGCACCGCCCATGCCGTCCGGCTCCGTGCGCTCCCACCGGATGCCCGTCACGTGGTCGGTGCCGAGGATCTCGACGGGCCGCGCCCACCAGTGGAAGTGGAGGCGCCGGCTCGCGCTGCCGACCTCCCGCTTGCGCCACCCCTGCAGCACCCGGTCGATGACGAGCACCTGCTTGTTCGTCGCGATCGCCCGCCTCGCGGCCTCGTCGTACTGGAAGTCCTCGTCGTGCACGACCATGTCGACGTCACGCACCTCGCCGAGCTCCCGCAGCTCGAGCGGGGTGAACTTCACGTTCGCGGGACCGCGCCGGCCGAGCACGTGCACGTCCGTCACCGGCGAGGCGGCGAGCCCGGCCACGACGTTCGGCGGCACCTCCGTCGGCATCAGGTCCTGCACGTGCTTCACCAGCATCCGCGCGACGTCGAGCGCCACGTTCCCGTTGCCGATCACGGCGACCTCGCGCGCGTCGAGCGGCCAGTCGCGGGGCACGTCGGGGTGGCCGTCGTACCAGCTGACGAGATCCGCGGCGCCGTAGGAGCCGGGCAGGTCGATGCCCGGGATGTCGAGATCCGTGTCGCGGATGGCGCCGGTGGCGAAGATCACCGCGTGGTAGTGCCGGCGCAGGTCGGCCAGCGTGATGTCGACGCCGTACTCGACGTTGGCGAAGAGTCGCACCGCTCCCCCGTCGAGCACCTCGCGGAGCGCGCCGATGATGCCCTTGATCCGCGGGTGGTCGGGCGCGACGCCGTAGCGGACGAGCCCGTACGGGGCCGGGAGCCGCTCGAACAGGTCGATGGAGACGTCGAAGCCGCGGTCGGCCTTCTTGGCGATGTCCGCGGCGTAGATCCCGGCGGGTCCCGCACCGACGACGGCGAGGCGGAGCGTGGTCACGAGAAGTCCTTTCGGAACGGACGCGGGATCCGAGGGGCTCCGCATCCGCGGTACGTCAGTTGGAACGGTCGACGAGCAGGTCGGCGAAGCGCACGAGCGCCCGCTTCACGGATCCGTCGGGCAGCGGGTCGAGGGCACCGACGGCCTCGGCGGCCCAGCGGTGCGCTTCGCGGGTCGTGTCCGCGGTGACGTCGTGCGCCCGGAGGTCCGCGATCGCGTCCTCGAGGGCGGGGTCGTCGGCGCCCTCGACGCCCTCGTCGATGCGCAGGAGCAGCGCGGCACCCTCCGGGTCGGTCAGCGCCCGGCGGCGCAGGTAGAGCAGCGGCAGGGTGGGCACGCCGGCGCGGAGGTCCGTGCCCGCCGTCTTCCCCGTGTGGGCGTCCTGCGGCGCGAGGTCGATGACGTCGTCGATGAGCTGGAACGCGACCCCGATCCCCTCACCGAAGCGAGCGAGGGGCTGCCGGTACTCCTCGGGTGCGTGCGAGAACGTGGCGCCCCACTCGGCCGCCGCGGCGATGAGCGAGCCCGTCTTGTCGCGCAGCACCTGCAGGTAGTGCTCGACGGCGTCCTCGCCCGGCTGGGGGCCGATCGTCTCGTGCAGCTGGCCGAGGACGAGACGCTCGAAGGTCTCGGTCTGCGAGATCGCGGAGGAGCCGTCGATCGCCGCGACGAGCTTGCTGGCCCGCGCGAAGAGCAGGTCGCCGGTGAGGATCGCGACGGAGTTGCCCCACACGGTCTGAGCGCTCGGCACGCCGCGGCGCTGCTCCGCCTCGTCCATGACGTCGTCGTGGTACAGCGAAGCGAGATGGGTGATCTCCACCGCTTGGGCGGCGAGGATCACGTCCTCGGTGATGCCGTCGCCGAGCTGCGCGGTGAGCAGGGTGAGCAGCGGCCGCACGCGCTTGCCGCCTGCGGCGAGCAGGTAGCGGGAGGTGACGTCGGCGAAGGCGTCGTCGAAGGTGACCCGCTCCAGCAGCCCGCGCTCGACCTGCTCGAGGCCCTCCTCGATGCGGCCGGCGAGGCCGCGCTCGTCGGCGGAGACGAAGAGCCGCTCGGTGAGCCCGAACTGCGCGGAGAGGGACTTGCTCCGGCGCGCCACCGTCGTGCGGGTGGTCACTCGCTCGCCCAGACCCCGGCTGCCGGCTTCACGCCGCGGTGCAGCGCGACGATGCCGCCCGTGAGGTTGCGGTAGCGCACCTGCTTGAAGCCGGCCTCCCGCATCCACGCGGCGAGCGTGGTCTGGTCGGCCCAGGCCTTGATCGAGTCGCCGAGGTAGTCGTACGCGGGCGCGTTCGAGCTGGCGAGCTTCGAGATCGTGGGCATGGCGTGCTCGAGGTAGGCGAAGTAGGCGGCCCGCACGGGCGCGAGCGGGGGCTTGGAGAACTCGCAGATGACGATGCGGGCGCCGGGCTTCGCCACCCGGTAGAGCTCCGCGAGGGCGCGATGCGGATCGGCCACGTTGCGGAGCCCGAACGAGATGGTCACGGCGTCGAACTCGTCGTCGCCGAAGGGCAGGGCCAGCGCATCCGCGAAGACGAACTCCACGCGCGACTCGTCCTGGTGGCGCGCGCGGCCGACGGCGAGCATGCCCTTCGAGAAGTCCGCGGCCACGACCCGCGCGCCCGACCGCGCCAGCGCCTCGCTCGAGGTGCCCGTACCGGCAGCGAGATCGAGGATCCGCTCCCCCGGCCGGGGGGCGACGGCCCGAACCGTGGCGATCCGCCAGAGCGCGGCGTTGCCGCCCGACAGCACGGCGTTGGTGACGTCGTACCGGCGCGACACCCGGTCGAACATCGCCGCCACGTCGGCAGGCTTCTTGGTGAGGTCGGCCGAGGACACGCTGCGAGTCTACTTCGAGCGCGCACGCGTACTCTGTGCGGGTGAAGCATCGGGCCGCGGGCGGATTCTCCGCTGCGACCAGGGGGATTCCAGAAACCGGGGGCGCGGACGACGCCGCGGAAGCCGAGTTCGGCGCCCCCGTCGCCGTGTGGGCGAGGGGCGAGGACCGGCTGGTCGCATTCGGTGTCGCGCACCGCATCACCAGGTCCGGCGCGCACCGGGTCCGCGAGGCGGCCGACGCCTGGCAGGCGCTCGCCGCCGGCGCCCGGATCGACGACCCGCTCGGCCTGCCCGGTACCGGCCTGATCGCCCTCGGCGCCTTCGCGTTCGCCGACGACTCCGGGACGGCCAGCACCCTGCTCGTCCCTCGCCGTGTCGTGGGCCGCCGGGACGGCGTCGCGTTCCGCACGGACATCGGCGGCCGTGGCGACCCGGGCGGGCCTCCCCCGCCGCCGACGGAACCCGGCGACCGGTTCCCCGGCGCCGACTACGAGGCCGCCGTCTCGGCCGCGGTGGCGCGCATCCGCGCGGGCGGGCTCGACAAGGTGGTGCTCGCCCGCGACCTGGCCCTCGAGGTGCCGCCGGACTTCGACGTGACGGCCGCGCTGCGGCTGCTGCGCCGGCGCTACCGCGACGCATGGACGTTCGCCGTGGACGGCTTCTTCGGCGCGAGTCCCGAGACGCTCGCGACCGTGCGCGGCAGCGCCGTGACGGCGCGAGTGCTCGCGGGAACCGCGCCCCGCGACGACGATCCCTCGGTCGATGCGGCGGCCCGGAACGCGCTGCTCGCCTCGGCGAAGAACCGCTTCGAGCACGCGCTCGCGGTCGACAGCCTGCTGCTCACCCTCGGCGGCCGCGTGGAGGACCTGTCCCTCGGGCGCCCGTTCGCGCTCGGGCTGCCCAACGTGTGGCACCTGGCGACCGACGCGACCGCGCGGCTCGCCGCCGGCGGCACGGCCCTCGACCTCGTCGATGCGCTGCATCCCACCGCCGCGGTCGCGGGGGCACCCCGGGACGCCGCCCTCGCCCTGATCGAGGAGCTCGAGCCCTTCGACCGGGGCCGCTACGCCGGGCCCGTCGGGTGGATCGGCGCGACCGGTGACGGGGAGTGGGCCATCGGGCTGCGCTCGGCGCAGATCGAGACGCACGACCGCGTGCGGGCATATGCCGGTGCGGGCATCGTCGCGGGGTCCGACGCGAAGAGCGAGCTCGCGGAGACCGGCTGGAAGTTCGCGCCGGTGCTCGAGGCGCTGGGCCTGCCGGTCAGCGTGGCAACGGCACCTCGAGCAGGCTCGGCCCCGGTGGCGGTGCCGTGAGCGCCCGATCGAGGTCGCCGCGGGTCGTCACCCGCTGATACGCCCAGCCGTAGGCCGCGGCGAGCGCCCCGAGGTCGACGGGGCGCGGCGTGAGCAGCACGCGGTCGAACGCGGCCGGGTCGGCGGTGCCCGCGACCTCGAGCGAGTCGAAGAGGGTGCCGCCGCCGTCGTCCCCCACGATCACCTGCACGCGAGGCGCGGCCTCGTCCGGCGTGCGGAGCAGCGCGCCCGCGTCGTGCAGCAGCGCGAGGTCCCCGACCAGCACCCGAACGGTGCCCGCTCGCGCCGCCGGATCGATGCCCGCGGCGACGCCGAGGGCGGTGCTCACCGTCCCGTCGATGCCGGCGAGGCCGCGGTTGGCGACCACGCGGATCCGCTTGCCCGGCACAGCGCCGTCCGCCACCCGGATGAGGCGGCTGGCGGCGAGCACGAGCCGGTCGTGGGGCCAGGTGGCCCGCCAGACGGCGTCGACGAGGAAGCGGCGGCTGATCGGCGCGCGGACGGCGGCGAGCTCCGCCCGGGTGAGGGCCCGTCGTTCCTTCGGACCGGTGGCCTCCGGGTTCCCGAGGTAGGGCACGTCGTCGGTCTCGTCCACGATCGACCGGGACGCCGCGACCCAGCGGCCGGTCCAGGCGCGGTCGCCGTCGGGTGCGGAGGCGGCCACGTCGGCGACCCGGCGTGCACGGCCCCGCGTCGGATCGAACCACTCGCCACCCGGGGGCCCGACGAGCACGACCTCGACGTCGTCGCGGCCGAGCAGCCGCGGCACCTGCCGGCTCAGCGTCGGGTGCCCGAAGACCACGGCGCGCTCGACGCGACCACCGAAGTCGGCCTGATCCAGCAGCTCGCGGTACGCCACGACGAGGTTCGGGCCGAAACGGGCGCCGCTCGAGACCTCCGCGAGGAGCGGAGCGTGCAGCGCGCGGGCGAAGGCCTCGGCCCGCTCCCCCGCCTTGTCGCCCGCGATGACGACGGTGCGCGGCCCCGGGTCGAGGACGAGCGGACCGGCGGACCGGCGCACGGTGGGCGCGACCGACGGCACCGGCTCGACCGCCGCCTCGCCGGAGAGCGGCTCACGGTAGGCGAGGTTGACGTGCACCGGTCCGCGGCCGTCGACCGCCGCGCGCCAGGCCGGCGTGGCGAGTGCGGCGGCGCCGGCCACGTCGTCGTCGCCCTCAGGGGCCGGCACGTCCCACTCCGCCCGGACCGCGCCCGCGAACATCCCCGGCTGCACCGTCGTCTGGTTCGAGCCCGTGCCGCGCAGCCCGGCGGGACGATCCGCGGTGAGCAGCAGCATCGGGACACCCGCGTGATGCGCCTCGAGCACCGCCGGATGCAGCTCGGCGACCGCGGTGCCCGAGGTCACGACCACCGCCGCGGGCCTGCCCGTCTCGATGCCCAGCCCGAGCGCGGTGAACGCACCGACGCGTTCATCGATCCGCACGTGCAGCCGCAGCGCTCCCGACCGTTCGAGGGCGGCGGCGGCGAGGGCGAGGGCCTGCGACCTGGACCCCGGCGAGACGACGACATCGGTGAGGCCCGCGCCGACGAGCGCACTGAGGAGGGCGGCCGCGGCGCGGCCCGCCGGGCTGGGGTCAGCCACGCGGCGCGGCGCCGTCCTCGCCCGACTCGCGCTCGAGGCGCGCGAGGTCCTCCTCCATCCGCCGGATCCGCTCCTCCGCGGTCATCGCCGCGTACCCCGACGGCGGCACGGCGGGCGCGGGACCGGCGGGTGCGCGCCGCGGCACCGGGGCGACGCGGTCCCGTCCGACGCCGAGCCAGAGCACGCTGCCGAGCAGCGGCACCAGCACGATGAGCACCAGCCAGAGCGCCTTCGGGATGCCGCGCACCTGCGACTCGGGGGTGAGGATGCAGTTCACGATCGAGTACAGCTCGAGCACGAGCACGACGAGCGCGACGACGAGCTCGATCCTGGCCACCGGGTCAGCGTAGGCCCGGGACGAGCGGGTGTCAGCGGCGCCGGCCGTCTCCGCCGTCGTCGTCCGTGTCGGTGTCGGTGTCGAGGTTCGCGAGCTCCTGCTCGAGCAGCGCCAGCTCGTCGTCCATCGGCGCGTGCGCGGGCGCCGGTGCCGGTCCGTGACCACCGCCGAGGAAGGACGGATCGTCGTCCGGCGGCAGGGAGCGCCGATGGAGGGGGCCGCGGCCGATCAGGAACCAGAGCACGCCGCCGAGCACCGGCAGCACCAGCACGACGACCAGCCACAGCCCCTTCGACATGCCCCGCACGCGGGTCCGCTCCGTGAGGGCGCAGTCGACCGTCGCGAAGATCGTGAACACGGCGGCCGCGATCACGACTCCCACGACCAGTCGCGCCATCCCGTCACTGTAGATCAGCACGACCCTGCCGCTGTGCTCGGGAGGACCCGGATGCATAGGGATCCCTGAGACCGGCGCGGCGGTCGTCCGCGGACCCGCGGCTTATCCTGGTGCGGTGACCGAGCAGGAGGCACGACGGCGGCGGATCCCCGCCTGGATCGTCTTCACCGTGCTCCGGGTGCTCGCCTTCGTGGTGCCCCTGGCCGTCTCCTACCTCCTCGGCGCGAGCCTGCTGCTCGCGGCCCTGATCGCCGCGATCGTCGGCCTCTGCATCTCGGTGATCTTCCTGTCGCAGCAGCGGCGGGCCTTCTCCGGCGAGCTCGCCGACCTTCGGACGCGGCCGGACAAGCCCCGCAGTCCCGACGCGGGCGAGGACGAGCTCGTCGAGGACGCGGTCGTCGAGCGCCGCCCGACGCGCAGCACGCCCGAGGGCTAGAAGGCCAGCGCGGCAGCGAGCCCCAGGCCGTAGACGAGCGCCGTGATCCCGGTGAGACTGAGCGCGAGCACCAGTTCCCTGGGCGCCTTGGCCGTCGCCGTGATCAGCACCGCCGGCCCGGACAGCAGCACCGTGAGGAACACGAGCGACGCCTTCGGATAGAAGATCGTCAGGTACACCAGCACCAGGTACGGCACGAGCATCAGCACGGCGTAGAGGATGCGGGTGCCACGGGCGCCGATCCGCACGCTCAGCGTCCGCTTGCCGGCCGCTGCGTCCTGCTCGATGTCGCGGAGGTTGTTCACGAGCAGCACCGCGCAGGCGATGCAGCCGATCGCGACCGAGCAGAACCACGCCTCGGCCGTGACGTCGCCGATGAGCACGAAGGTGGTGCCGGCGGTGGCCGCGACTCCGAAGAAGAGGAACACGGCGATCTCACCGAAGCCCGCGTAGCCGTACGGCCGCTTGCCGCCGGTGTAGAACCAGGCGGCGACGATCGCGGCGGCGCCGACGGCGAGCAGCCACCACACCTGGGTGACGACGACGATCGCGACCCCCGCGGCGGCCGCGAGCAGGAAGCAGACGAGGGCGACCGCGAGCACCGTGCGGGGCCTCACCCGGCCGGATGCGGTGAGCCGGGGCGGCCCGACCCGGAACCGGTCGGTGCCGCGCACGCCGTCCGAGTAGTCGTTCGCGAAGTTGACGCCGATCTGCAGGAGCAGTGCGACGGCGAGGCACAGCCAGGCGAGCCACAGGTGGTGGCTGCCACCGCCCGCGATCGCCGCACCGGTGCCGAGCGCGACAGGGGCGATGGCGAGGGGCAGCGTGCGGGGCCGGGCGCCGGAGATCCAGCCGGCGCGGCGCTCCGGCCGGGCGGTCGCCGACCGCGCCGCCGCCTTCGCGGGGCTGCGCCGGACCGGGGGCCGCTTCGTCGTCGTACTCCTCGCCACGGCGTCACATCCTAGGGAGCGTGAGGATGCGGATCCTCAGCCTCCGGCGGCCAGCGCCGCAAGTCGCACCCGGTCGGGCTTGCCGTTCGGCAGCAGCGGCAGCGGATCGACCACCACGAGCCGCCTGGGCGCCGCAGCCCTCCCGAGCCGCTCCGTGATCACGGCGCGCAGGGTGGGCAGGTCGGTGCCGCCCGCCGACGTCACCACCACCGGTACGTCGCCCCACTCGGCGTCCGGCGCGCGCACCACGACGGCGTCCGCCATCCCCGGCAGCTCCTGCACCGCCCGCTCGACGGCGGCGAGCGACACCTTCTCGCCACCCGAGACGATCACGTCGTCGAGCCGTCCGGTCACGCTCAACCGCGCACCGTCCCAGTCGCCCGCGTCGCCGGTGCGGTACCAGCGGCGTCCCGGCTCCGACAGGAACGTGCGCTCGGTGCGCTCCGGATCGCCGAGGTAGCCGTCTGCGAGCACCGCGCCCGCGAGCTGCACCTCGCCGTCGACGATCCGCACCTCCACGCCCGTGAGCGGCACCCCGTCGTAGACGCAGCCCCCCGCCGTCTCCGATGCCCCGTAGGTACGCACGACGGGGATGCCCGCCTCGCGTGCACGGGCCGCGTCGACGTCGGCGAGGCGCCCGCCGCCGATCAGCAGCGCGTCGAGGCTGCGCACGGCGTCGATCACGGCCGCGTCCCCGGCGCCGACCGCGTCGAGCACACGGTGCAGCTGCGTCGGCACGAGCGCGCTGTACCGGCGCCGATCGGCGGGCAGCGTTCGGATCGCGGCCGCGAACGCCTCCGCCCGGAACGGTCCTGGGGCGATCGGGTGCGGCTCCGCGCCCGCCGCGAACGACCGGACGATCACCTGCACCCCGGCGATGTAGTGCCCCGGCAGCGCGAGCACCCACTCCCCCGGTCCGCCGAGCGCGTTCTCGGTCGCCGCAGCCGAGGTGAGCAGGGCCGACGTGGGGAGCACGACCCGCTTGGGCGGCCCGCTACTGCCGGACGTCGCCACGACCACGGCGGTCGCCACGGGGACCTCGTCCGGCAGGTCGGCCGGCTGCGCGGCACCGGCCGGGAGCGGCAGGATCGCGGGCCCAGACCCGTCGATGGCGGCCCGGAGCGCGACGGCGAGCTGCGCCGGATCTCCGGCCTGCACGGCGAGCAGCGGGCGCATGTCAGTAGGCGTGGGGGAAGCCGCCGAAGTCCGGTGCCCGCTTCTCGAGGAACGCGTCCCGGCCCTCGGCGGCCTCGTCGGTCGCGTACGCCAGCCGGGTCGCCTCCCCGGCGAACAGCTGCTGCCCGACCATCCCGTCGTCGACGGCGTTGAACGCGTACTTCAGCATCCGGATCGCCATCGGCGACTTGCCGAGGATCGTGCGGGCCCAGGCGATGCCCGTCGCCTCCAGCTCCGCGTGCGGCGCGACGGCGTTGATCGCGCCCGCCGCCAGGGCCCGCTCCGCGTCGTACTCCTGCGCCAGGAAGAAGACCTCCCGGGCGAACTTCTGGCCCACCTGCCGCGCGAAGTAGGCGCTGCCGTAGCCGCCGTCGAAGGAGCCGACGTCGGCATCCGTCTGCTTGAAGCGGGCGTGCTCGGCCGAGGCGATCGTGAGGTCGCAGACGACGTGCAGCGAATGCCCGCCACCCGCCGCCCAGCCGGGCACCAGGGCGATGACGACTTTGGGCAGGAACCGGATGAGCCGCTGCACCTCGAGGATGTGCAGGCGGCCGATGCCCTCGCCGCCGTCCTCGTACCGGTAGCCGTCCCGGCCCCGGATCCGCTGGTCGCCGCCGGAGCAGAACGCCCAGCCGCCGTCCTTGGGACTCGGGCCGTTGCCGGTGAGCAGCACGACACCGACCTGCTGATCGGTGCGGGTGTCCTCGAGCGCCCTCGCGAGCTCGTCGACCGTGCGCGGCCGGAAGGCGTTGCGCACCTCGGGCCGGTCGAACGCGATCCGCGCGATGCGCCCGTCCGGACTGCGGTGGTCGGTGATGTCCGTGTAGCCGCGTCCCGTGTCGCGCCACTGGTCGGGGTCGAAGAGCTCGGACACGGGCATGGGTGCAGCGTAGAGGCGGGAGGATGGGCGGATGCTCCCGGACGTCGACGACCTGCTGGCCGGGCTGCGGGTCGTCGCGCTGCCGATGGCGACGCGGTTCCGCGGCACGACGGTGCGGGAGGCGGCGCTGCTGCCCGGGCCGGCGGGCTGGACGGAGTTCGCGCCCTTCGTCGAGTACGGCGACGCCGAGGCCGCTGCCTGGCTCGTGGCCGCGATCGACTTCGGGTGGGTGGAGGCGCCCGTCCCGCTCCGCGACGTCGTGCTCGTCAACGCGACGGTGCCCGCTGTCCCCGCAGACGCGGTCGACGGGCTGCTCGCCCGCTTCCCCGGCTGCCGCACCGCGAAGGTGAAGGTCGCCGAGCCGGGCGGCCGGCTCGCCGACGACGTCGCCCGCGTCCGCGCGGTGCGCCGCGCGCTCGGCCCGGAGGGGCGCGTGCGGGTCGACGCGAACGCCGCCTGGAACGTGGACGAGGCGGAGCACGCGCTGCGCGCCTTGTCGCCGTTCGACCTCGAGTACGCCGAGCAGCCGTGCGCCCGGCTCGACGAGCTCGCGGAGCTGCGGGCCCGCATCCAGGACCTGGCGATCCCGATCGCTGCGGACGAGTCGGTGCGGAGGGCCGCGGATCCACTGGCCGTGGCGCGGGCCGGCGCCGCCGACCTGCTCGTGATCAAGGCGGCGCCGCTCGGCGGCGTGCGTCGCGCGGCCGCCCTCGTCGCCGAGGCCGGGCTGCCCGCGGTGGTGTCGAGCGCGATCGACACGTCCGTCGGGCTGGCGATGGGCGCGTTCCTGGCGGCCTCGCTCCCCGAGCTGCCCTACGACTGCGGGCTCGGCACCGCGGCGTTGCTCTCGGCCGACGTCACCGACGAGCCGCTGACGCCCGTCGGCGGCGCGATCGAGGTGCGCCGGGTCACGCCGTCAACCGCGCTGCTGGACCGCTGGGCCGCGGACCGGGAGCGCACGGCGTGGTGGGCCGACCGCATCCGCCGCTGCCACGCGCTGCTCCCCGCCTGACGGGTCGAGCCCCCGAACGCGGACTTGCCACTTTCTGACCTCATCCGGGCGGTTTGAGGTCAGAAAGTGGCAAGTGTGCGGTGGGAGCTAGCTGGAGAGGCCGCTGTAAGCGTGCAGCCCGTGGAAGAAGACGTTCACGACGCCGAAGTTGAACAGCACGGCGCCGTAGCCGATGAGGTTGAGCCAGCCGGAGCCGTTGCCCCGCCAGCCGCGGGTGGCCCGGGCGTGGAGGTAGCCGGCGTAGATCACCCAGATGATGAACGTCCACACCTCCTTGGTGTCCCAGCCCCAGTAGCGGCCCCAGGCGTGGTCGGCCCAGATCGCGCCGGCGATGAGGGTGAAGGTCCAGAGGATGAAGCCGACGATCGAGATGCGGTAGGCGAGGTTCTCGAGCCGCGTGGAGTTCGGGAAGGTCGACAGCAGCCGCACGCGCCGGGCCGTGCCGCCGCCGGCGAGCACCCGCTCGCGCCTGGCCTGCACCAGCTGCACCGCGGAGAGCGCGCCGGCGATCGTGAAGAACGCGGTGCCGAGGATCGCGACGAACACGTGGATGACGAGCCAGTACGACTGCAGTGCCGGCGGCAGCGGCGAGACCGCGACGCGGAAGCCGATCGTCGCGATGCCGAGCAGCACGAGCACGAGGCCGGTGATCACCGAGCCGAGGAAGCGGAGGTCCACCCGGGTGAGCACGAGCAGGTAGATGCCCACGATGAGCAGCGTGCCCGTCATCGAGAACTCGTACATGTTGGCCCACGGCACGCGCGAGGCCGCGACGCCGCGGAGCACGTCCGCACCGAGGTGCAGCACCCAGCCGATGGTGAGCACCGCGAGGCCCACCCGGGCAGCGGTGCGGCGCCCGGGGCGCGACGGGGCGCGCCCGGTGGGCGCGGGCGCAGCGGGCGGAGCCGCGACCAGGGTGGCGACGCCGCCACCGGATGCGGACCCGGAGGCGGCCGGCACCGCCGTGCGCTGCGCCGCCTCGTCGGCGAGGGCCGACGCCTCGCTCGAGCGCCGGGCGAGGTCGAGCGCGAAGGCGATGAAGGCGACCGCGTAGAGGCCCATGGCCGACAGCAGCAGGAGGACCGACAGCTGATCGAGCGGGGTGGTCACCGCAGCAGCCTAAGCCGGGTCGGCTGCGTCCGTGCGGGTCAGACCCCCGCCGGCACCCGTTCCAGCGGTCCCGGGTCGGCCTCGAGCTCGCCGCGGTGCTCCTCGGCGAAGTCGGCGACCGCCCGCTCGAGCGCCGGGTCGTCGCCGCGGGCCAGCGCGGCGTACTCGAGGCGCAGCGTTCCGTTCTCGTCGGTGACCTTCAGCCACATCCGCCGCCGGGGCACGAGGAGCGAGGTGATGAGACCCGCGACGGTGAGCACGACGAACCCGCCCACCCAGCCCTGCGACGGGTCGTGGTGGATGTCGAGCGCCGCGAACCGGGTGATCCCGTCGAGGTGCACGGTGCCGAGGCCGTCCGGCAGCGTCGCCGTCGGGCTCGTGGGCGAGAGCTGGAGCCCCTTCGTCCTCGTCGGCGGCCCGGCGACCTGGGTCATGCCGGTCGTGTCCAGGGTGTAGACGTTCTGCGGTCCGGACCCGAGGGAGCCGGCGTACACGCTGAACGTCACGATCGGGTTGAGCAGGTCCGGGAAGTTCGACGCGAGCGCGCCGGTCGTCTTGCGCACGGCGGTCGGGTAGAGGAACCCGATGAGCCCGATCTGCTTCGGGCTCGCGCTGCCGACCTTCACGACGCCGAGGCTGGTGAGCTCGTTGTCCTGCGGGCGGAACGGCACCGTCCCGCCGAACACCACCTTGCCCTTCGCGTCGCGGACCGTGAGCTTCGCCGCGTAGCCGTTGCCGAGCAGGTACACGTCGGTGCCCCCGATCGAGAGCGGCTCGTTGACCTTGATGATCCGCTTCTGCGGCTTCCGCCCCGGCTGCTGGGTGGTGACGACCGCCGTGTAGTCGATCGGCTCGCCGAGGGCCGCGAGGTTCTGCGTCTCGTACTTCACGGTCAGGCTGTTCAGGGTGATCGCGTAGGGCTGCAGCGACGAGTCGCCGAAGAAGCGGCCCGTGGAGATCGTGTCGTAGGCCTGCTGCTCGTTGACGAACGTCTGGCCGGTCGCGACGATCCGCTGCCCGGTGTAGGTGAACCCGCCGCCGATGAAGACGGAGATGAGGATGCCGACGAGGCCCGTGTGGAAGACGAGGTTGCCCGTCTCGCGCAGGTAGCCGCGCTCCGCCGAGACGCTCGAGCCGTATCGCTGCACGCGGTAGCGGCGGCGGCGCAGCAGCCGCTCCCCCGCGGCCAGCGCACGCTCGGCGTCGCCCGACGACTCCGCGGTGCGGTACGCGGGCAGCCGGCCGAGCCGTGCCGGGGTGCGTGGGGGCGCGGCCCGCAGCGCCTTCAGGTGGTGGAAGACCCGGGGCACGACGCAGCCGACGAGCGAGACGAAGAGCAGCAGGTAGATCGCCGAGAACCAGGCGGACGTGTAGACGTCGAACAGCTGCAGGAAGTCGGCGACGGACACCAGGCCCGGGTTGCTCGTCTTCCAGGAGATCACGCCGTTGGGGTCGGCGGACTCCTGCGGGATCAGCGAACCCGGCACGGCCGCGATCGCCAGCGCGAGCAGGAGCAGCAGCGCCGTGCGCATGCTCGTCAGCTGCCGCCACGCCCAGCGCAGCCACTCGGCCGGTCCGAGCCGCGGGTTCTCGACGGGCCTCGGGTCCTCGAACCCGGACTCGAAGGCGTCAGAGGGCCTGCTCATACCCACCCCACCAGGCCTGCAGGCCGCTCAGGGCGCCGAGCCACAGCCCGGAGACCATCAGCAGGCCGATCACGACGAGCAGGCCGCCGCCCGCGAGGTTCACGGTGCGGATATGCCTCTTCAGGAATGCGGTGCTGCGCGTCGCCCAGCCGAGCCCGATCGCGATGGCGACGAACGGGAGTCCGAGCCCGATCGAGTACACGAAGGCGAGCAGGGCGCCGAGCCCCCCCGATCCGCCCTGCAGCGCGAGCGAGTAGATCGCGGTGAGGGTCGGGCCGAGGCACGGGGTCCAGCCGATCGCGAAGACCGCGCCGAGCAGCGGGGCACCCACGAGCCCGGTGCGCGGCTGCCACGCCGGCTTGATGGTGCGCTGCAGCGGACCGAGGCCGCCGATGAAGACGATGCCGAGCAGCAGCACGACGACGCCCGAGATGCGGGTGAGCAGGTCGCGCCACTGCACGAGGAAGAACCCGGCCGAGCCGATGACCGTGCCGGCGAGCACGAACACGACCGAGAAGCCGAGCACGAAGAGCACGGCACCGAGCGCCAGCCGGCCGCCGGGTCGCCCGGTGCCCGTGGACCGGTCCATGCCGCCGACGTAGCCGAGGTAGCCCGGCACGAGGGGCAGCACGCAGGGCGACGCGAACGACAGCGCGCCCGCAGCGAGCGCGACGGGGACGCCGAGCAGCAGGGCGCCTTGACCGACGAGGGCGCTCACGCGTCGCGGCCCGACACGGCGGAGGCGATCAGGGTGTCGAGGATCGACGGATCGGCCTGGCCGAGCATCCGGGCGGTCACGCGCCCGTTCTTGCCGATGACGAGGGTGGTGGGGGTGGCGTTCGGCTGGATGCTGCCGGCGAACGCCAGCTCGACCGCGCCGTGGTTCGCCTGGTCGAGGATGCTCGGGTAGGGCACGCCGTACTTCTCCTCGAACGGCTTCGCCTCGCCTGCGGCGTCGCGCACGTTCACGCCGACGAACTGCACGCCCTTGTCCTTGTACTTGGTCGCGAGGGACGTGAGCGTGGGCGACTCGGACTGGCACGGGCCGCAGCCCGCGTACCAGAAGTTCACGACGAGCACGTCGCCCTTGTGGGCCGCCGACCGGAACACGGTCCCGTCGGTCGTCGGACCGGAGAAGCTCACGGGCGCCGTCGTGGGGTGCTGCCACTCCTGGACACCGGTGCCGTCGATCGTCTTCCCGTCGCTCGGTGAGCTCCACCCCTGCTGCGTGCACCCGGTGAGCAGGAGCGCGGCCGCGAGGGCGATCGCAGCCGGCACGGCACGCCTCACGAGGCGCCCCGGTCGACGGCCTCGGCGAGCAGCGGCGCGGCCGGATCCGCGTAGGCGGTCTCGACGATGCGCCCGTCGCGCCACTCGAAGGTCGTCACGCTCGACAGCGCGCAGCGCCGGTGCCGCGGATCGTGCGGCAGCGGCTTGCGCTGCACGCTGCGGTGCACCATCCAGATCGGCAGCTGATGGGTCACGATCACGGCGTCGCCGCTCTCGGTCGATGCGAACACCTCGCGGATCGCCTGCCGCATCCGCTCGACGATCACCCGATACGGCTCCCCCCACGTGGGCTCGAGCGGGTTGCGGAACAGCGGCCAGTCCTTCGGATCCGAGAACAGGGCCGCGCCCTTCGACACGCGGCCCTCGAACCGGTTCGCCGACTCGATCACCCGTTCGTCCGACTCGACCTCCAGGTCGAAGATCTCGGCGATGGGCTGGGCGGACTGCTGGGCGCGCAGCAGGGGGGACGCGACGAGCCGGGTGACGGGCAGGTCGGCGATCGCGCGGGCCGTCATCGCGGCCATCTCACGGCCGCGGTCGGACAGGCGGAAGCTCGGGAGTCGCCCGTAGATGACGCCCGCCGGGTTGTACACCTCGCCGTGCCGGACGAGGTGGAGCGCTCGAGCGACCACCCGCACAGTGTACGAAGCGGGCATAAGACACCGGCACCGCCCCGGATCCGCGCCATGGAGCCGCCGTCGGTAGGCTTCCGGGCCGTGACCTCCCGCATCCGCATCGCCGACCTCGCCGCCCTGGACGACGGGCCGGTGGTCGTGGGCGGCTGGATCGAGACCGTCCGCGACCAGAAGAAGGTGCAGTTCCTCGTCCTGCGCGACGAGACCGGCGCCGTGCAGCTCGTGCGACCCCGACCGGCCGAGGACGACGCGATCGCGACCGCGATCTCCGAGATGTCGATCGGCAGCTTCGTGCTCGTCGCCGGCGACCTCAAGCACGACGAGCGCGTGAAGCTCGGCGGCATCGAGGTCCGGATCGAGTCGCTCGACGTGGTCGGCGCGAGCGAACCCGAGCAGCCGATCGCAGCCGACTCGAGCGTCGACAAGCGGATGGACTGGCGCTTCCTCGACCTGCG
>DASYJR010000221.1:0-7490 GCA_035996305.1 Amnibacterium sp.
CGTCCCCGTGCCGTCCGCCCGCCCGGCACCGAAGCCGCGCAGGGCCCCGGCGGAGCCGCCTCCGGCCCCTGCTCCGCGCGCGGTCGCCCGCCGCCCGATCCGCAAGGACTCGACCTTGACGGTACTGCTCACCGGCGCGTCCGGGATGATCGGCACTGCGCTGCAGCGGCGCCTCACCGAGGCCGGGCACACGGTCCAGAGGCTCGTCCGGCGGCCGCCGAAGGCCGCGAACGAGTTCAGCTGGGCCCCCGACGCGAAGATCCTCGACTTCCGGCTGCTGGAGAGCGTCGACGCCGTCGTCAACCTGTCCGGCGCATCCCTCAACCACGTGCCGTGGACGGTGCGCTACAAGGAGCAGATCCTCCGGTCACGGGTGAAGGCGACGCAGGCGCTCGTCGAGGCGATGGGGATGACCGCGTCCCCGCCGCCGGTCTTCCTCTCCGCGTCGGCGGTCGGCATCTACGGCGACCGTCCCGGCGAGCGGCTGACCGAGGAGTCCCCTCGCGGGTCCGGGTTCCTCGCCGACCTGGTCGACGCCTGGGAGGCCGCGGCGCTGCTCGCCCCGCCGAAGACGCGCACTGCGCTGCTCCGCTCCGGCATCGTCCTCGGTCCGGCCGGCGCGCTGAAGCCGCTGCGGCTCGCGACGTCGTTCGGCCTCGGCGCGACGATCGCCTCCGGGCGCCAGCACTGGCCGTGGATCAGCCTGCACGACGAGGTCGAAGCGATCCTGCACCTGCTCACGAGCGGCCTGGACGGCCCGGTGAACCTCGCCGGGCCGACGCCGGCCACGGCCGAGCAGATCACGCGCCGGCTCGCCAGCGACCTGCACCGGCCGCATCTGCTGAAGATCCCCGAGAAGGCGATCGAGCTCGGCATGGGCGACCTCGGGCGGGAGCTGCTGCTGCCGAGCCAGCAGGTGGTGCCGGAGAAGCTGCAGCAGGACGGCTTCGTCTTCCGGCACACGACGAGCGACGAGGCGGTCGACGCGGTGCTCAGCTCCGCGTCGACAGGCTGATGGCACGCCGAACCGCCGCCCGGGCCCGCCGACGGTCCCCGCTCGCGTCGTAGGCGAGGCCGAGGCGCAGCCATGCGCGCCACTCGTCCGGCTCGGCGAGGGTCTCGTCCCGGTACCGGTCGAAGACGGCGGCCGCGGCGGCCCGGTCGACGCGGCCGCTCGGCCGGCGCGGCAGGTCCTCCGACGGCAGTCCGCCCTCGGCCTCGAGCCGTCGGACGAGGCGCGTGCTGCGCAGACCGAACCGGAACTCGAGCACGAGCGCGGCGGCCCCGAGCACCGCGATCACGGTGAGCGCGGCGCCGATGGCCACCCCGACGGGGCTGCCGCTCGCGACGAAGGAGACCGCTCGCACGCCGACGAGGGCGATGTAGAGCGCGAGCAGCGCGCCCATCAGCGCGGCGGGCGCGAGGCCCCGCATCCTCAGGGCTCCGCGACGAGCCCCGCCTGACCCTCGGGGGCGTCGGCGACGGGAGCGGGCCGCCGCGGCCGGCGGACGGCGGGCAGCAGCAGGTGCTCGAGCCCGACCACGACGCCCTCGATGCGGTCGAGGGCGGTCAGCGCCAGGCGGATGCCCGCCACGTACGCGGCCGGCGAGAGCGTCTCGTGGCGGATCGTCAGCAGCTCGCCCGCGCCGCCCAGGAGCACGTCCTGGCGGGCGAGCACCCCGCTCAGCCGCAGGGAGTGCACCGGCACGCTGCCGACCTGCTGGCCGCGGGCGCGCTGGTCGGTGTGCGGGGCGACGACCGGGCCGAGGTCGACCCTGGCCGCATTGATGCGCTCGGCCGTGCTCACGGCGGTGCCGGACGGCGAGTCCGCCTTGCCGGCGTGATGCGCCTCGACGATCTCGATCGAGTCGTACCAGGCGGCGGCCTGCTCCGCGAACGCGCCCGCGAGCACCGCGCCCACGGAGAAGTTCGGGACGATCAGGACGCCGGGACCGCGGGCCGCGACGGTCGGCCGCAGCGCGGCGACGCGATCGGCGGACCAGCCGCTCGTGCCGACGAGCACCGGACGCCCGGCCCGAACGCTGGCGGCGACGACCTTCGGGGAGACCTGCGGCAGGGTGACGTCCACGACGAGGTCGGCCTCGGCGACGCGGGCCAGGTCGTCCCCGGAGCCGAGCGGCACCGTCACCTCGAAGCCCTCGAGCGTGGACACGACCTCGGCGACGAGTCGGCCCATCCGCCCTGAGGCGCCGGCGAGGGCGATGCGGCGGGTCACGGGCCGACAGCCTACCGAGCCGCCGCTCCTACGCTCGTCGCATGCGACTCGTGCCGGTCTCCCCCACCGACGCCGTGCCGGCCGCCCTGCTCGCGGACTACTTCGCGGAGCGCGCGGCGGGCTTCCCCACACCCGGCGGTTACCGGCCGGCCACCGCCGACCCCGCCGCCTTCGCGCCGCCGCACGGCCTGTTCCTGCTGCTCGAGGAGGACGACGGCACCCCGCTCGGCTGCGGCGGCCTCCGCACCCTGCCGCCGACGTCCGACGGCGGCAGGATGGAGGTCAAGCACCTCTACGTGGTGCCCGCAGCGCGCGGCCGCGGTCTCGGCCGGCGGCTGCTCGCGGCGCTCGAGACGGCGGCGCGGGACGCGGGCGCACGCACCCTGGTGCTCGACACGAACCGGTCCCTCGAGGCGGCCGGCGGTCTCTACCGCTCCGCCGGGTTCCTGCCGGTGCCGCCGTTCAACGACAACCCGAACGCGACCGACTGGTACGGCAAGGCGCTGACCCGCTGAACTCAGACCGGCGACGTCTCCGGCAGGCCGGTGCGCATCTCGAACGGCAGGTGCGCGAGGTCGTTGTGCGACACGAGCACCGGCGGCCGCCCCGGCCGCACCCGGATCACCGTGAGCCCGCAGTGCGCCTGGTTGAGGCCGAGCCACCGCCAGTCGGGCGCGTCGAACACGTGCCGCACGAACCAGGCGATCACGAAGTTGTGGGTGATGAGCAGGTCGTGCCGGTCGTGCGCGCCGGGCGCGAAGAACTCGCCGACCGCGTCCTCCATCTGCGCGCGTCCCGCCTCGATCTCGGCCGGCGTGACCGCCGCGAACCACGACTCGAACGCCCTCGGGGTGTCCGGTGTCATGCCCGACGGCACGCAGTCGAACAGCAGCGCGGACGCGCGCGGCTCGACGGCGGGCAGCCGATCGCCGACGATCCGCGCCGTCTCGGTCGCGCTGCGGCTCGGGGCGTACCAGGCGTGGGTGAGCGGCACCCCGCCCATCCGGCCGGCGAGCAGCTCGGCCTGGCGCCGGCCGCGCGGCGACAGCGGGCCGTCGGAGACCCCGTGCTCGGCGTCCCGATGCTCGCCGTGGCGCACGAGATAGAGGTACTGCGACATCGCGGAATGGATCGTAGCCGTCCGCCCGCCGCTCCGGGCTGGACGTCCCCCGCTCCCCCGGGCACCCGGTCTGGGGGTGTGGGCCGCCAGGGCGGACAGACCGTTCTGTCCGCGGGGCTGCTAGCGTGCTGACGCCCGGATCCCGAGCGCAAGGAGGACGGCCGTGACCGATGAGGCGACGCGCGCCCCTGCCCGCCGTCCCTCGCACGCCCGCGTCCGGCTGCTCGAGATCGCTGACGAGCTCTTCTACACGGACGGCATCAACTCGGTGGGAATCGACCGCATCATCGGCGACGCGGGCGTCACGAAGGCCACCTTCTACAAGCAGTACGGGTCGAAGGACGCCCTGATCCTCGAGTACATCACCGGCCGGGACGCGGCCGTCCGAGCGGCGCTCGCCGCCCTCGTGGACGAGGCGCCGGACGCGGTCAGCGTGCTGGCGGCACTCGTGGACGCGGTCGTGTCCGACACCGCGCGCCCCAACTTCCGCGGCGACCCGTTCATCAACGCGGCCGCCGAGTTCCCGTCGCCCGCCCACCCGGTGCGTCTCGCGATCTCGGACCATCGCGACTGGTTCACCGGCTTCCTCGAGCAGCAGCTCCGCGCGGCCGGCCATCCGCAGCCCGGCGCCGCGGCGGACGAGTTCTACCTCCTCCGCGACGGGGCGATGGCGGGCTCCTACGCCGGCGACGTGATCGCCGCGACCTCCGCGTTCGTGCGGGGCGCCCAGCGCATCCTCGGCGAGACGCCCGCCCGCTGAGTCAGCCGGCGGTGGCACGGTCGAGCGCCGCCGTCTCCGCACGCGTCAGCCGCAGCGCGGCCGCGGCAGCGAGCGCAGGCACCTCTCCCGCGGCGGACGGCCCGACGACGGGCGCCACGACGTACGGGCGTGCGAGCAGCCAGGCGAGCGCGACGGCGGACGTCGGCACGCCGCGCTCCCGTGCGATCCCGCCCACCGCCTCGACGACCTTCAGGCCGCGCCGGCTGGCGTGCGCGGCGAGGCGGTCGGCGCGCTCCGGATCGAGGTCCTTCAGCCGCTTCCGCCCGGTCCGGCTCGCGCTCGAACCCGTCAGGAAGCCGCCGGCGAGCGGGGAGCGCGGGAAGCAGCCGAGCTCCTGCGCGGCCACGATGGGGGCGATCGACGTCTCGTACGTCGCGCGCTCGAGGACGCTGTAGACCGGTGAGACGGCCGCGAAGCGCGGGAGCCCCCGCTGACCGGCGGCGACGCGGGCCTCGATGAGCCGTTCCGCGCTGTGGGCGCCGGCCACGACCGCGCCGATGCGGCCGGTCTCGAGCAGCGTCGCGAGGGCGACGAGGGTCTCCTCCAGACTCGTGGCGCGGTCGTGCACCGCGAGGGTGAGCACGTCGATCCGCTCGGTGCGCAGCCGCCTGCGCAGTCGCTCCACCGCGGCGGCGAGGGCGGCGGCGGAGGTTCCGGGGTGCTCCGCGGGCACCCCGACCCGGGCGAACAGCGCGGTGCGCTCACGGCGCCGGCGGGTGGCGAGCCACGCGCCCACGGTCTCCTCCTGGCGCCCGCTGCGGGTGTCCGGCACCTCGACCGCGGTGCCGCCGATCTCGGCATGCGCGTCGAGGATGCGGTGGGCCTCCGCGGCCGGCACGGTCGTGCCGAAGCGCGCGGCGGTCACGAGGATGGGATGCACGGCGAGCCCCGTGCCGGGTATCGCGCGCAGCCGGTAGGGCGCGGACGGCTCGTCGAGCAGCGGCAGCGTCGGCTGCGCCGCCATCGCCTCCTGCGCACGCTCGACGATGGCGAGCGCGGCGTCGACGACCGGCTCGTCGGCGGCGTGCCGGCGGCGGCGCGGCGGGTGCAGCGAGGGCGCTGGCTCGTCGGCCGGTTCCGTCATCGCCGCTCCTCTGGAAGACATCGCCTCGCAGGCGGTCCATCACGATACCGGCGGCGAGGTGCGATCCCCGGGCGCGACACCACGGGAGAGGGAGCGGGGTCGGGGGCTGCTGCGTCAGATGCGCAGCAGCCGCCCTCCTATCCCCGAAGAGATGTCACTCGCCCCCCAGCGGGTGACTCAAGGCGTCCGGTCGTACCGTTCCCAACGGCGGGCGGAGCCCTGACCCGGACGAGTCCAGCCTACGAGCGCGCTCACACGGAGGGAAAACCCAGTTCGGGGGGCGTCAGGAGTCGGTGATGTCGTCGAGCCGCGCGAGCTGATCGGGCGTCAGCGCGATGTTCGCGGCCGGCATGAGATCGGCGAGCTGCCGGGCCGTCGGCACCCGAACGACGGGAGCGGCCACGTTCGGCTTCGAGAGCAGCCAGGCGAGGGCGATGCGGCCGACGTGCTGGCCGACCTCCTCGCTGATCTCGTCGAGCACGGCGAGCACTGCGCCGCCGCGGCGGTTCACGTACTTCAGCGCGCCGGCGAAGATCGGTGAGGCGGGCTTGTCGTGGCGGGACCGGAAGTCGCCGCGGAGGAATCCGCTCGCGAGCGGCATGCGCGGCAGCACGCCGAGGTCCTGGGAGAGCGCGATCGGTGCGATCTCGCGCTCGTAGGGCTCGCGCTCGAGCAGGTTGTACTCGGGCAGCAGCGTCGTGATGCCGGGGATCTCCAGGCGGCGCGCCACCCGGATGGCCTCACGCAGCCCGTCGGCGCTGAACCCCGAGGCGGAGACGTGCCCCACCTTGCCCGCGAGGACGAGCTCGTGCGCCGCAGTGAGGGTCTCCTCGATGGGCACGTCGGGGTCCTCGTGGTCGAGACCCAGCAGGTCGACCCACTCCGTGCCGAGCCGCTCGAGGGAGGCGTCGACCGCGCGGTGGATCGACGCCCGCGAGAGCCCGTGCGCGTCCGGGTGCTTGCCGACCTTCGTGGCGACGACGAGCCGTTCGCGGGACGCGTGCCGGGCGAGCCAGGAGCCGATCATGATCTCGCTGCGCCCGCCCGCGTAGTGGTCGGCGGTGCTGATCAGGTCGCCGCCCGCGGCGTAGAAGAGGTCGAGCGTCGACGAGGTCGCCTTCGCATCGGAGGCCCACCCGAAGACGCTGCCGTCGAGGGCGATGGGGTAGACCGCCATGCCCGTGGTGCCGATCCGGCGGGAGACCGGTCCCGGAGCAAGACTCGTCACACATCCCCCATCAGGTCAAACTGAGCCTCAGCAGTATTCCACATTCGGAATTCCTGCCAATCGGGCTTGACAAGAAGCCCCCGCTCCGAAGGGGCGGGGGCTTCTCGTCGGTTCCGGTACGGGATCAGACCGTCGCAGGCTCCTCCACGACGGGCGCCAGCGACAGCTTGCCGCGGTCGTCCATCTTGGTGATCTCGACCTGGATCTTCTGACCCACGGACAGCACGTCCTCGACGTTCTCGACCCGCTTGCCGCCGGCGAGCTTGCGCACCTCGGAGATGTGCAGCAGGCCGTCGCGGCCGGGCAGGAGCGACACGAACGCGCCGAACGCGGCGATCTTCACGACGGTGCCGAGGAACCGCTCGCCGATCTCCGGGTTGTGCGGGTTCGCGATCGCGTTGACCGCCTGGCGGGCGGCCTCGGCCGACGAGCCGTCGACGGCGCCGATGTAGACGGTGCCGTCCTCCTCGATGGAGATGTCGGCGCCGGTCTCGTCCTGGATGCCGTTGATCGTCTTGCCCTTCGGGCCGATCAGCTCGCCGATCTTGTCGACGGGGATCTGCACGCTGATGACGCGCGGCGCGGTGGGTGCCATCTCGTCGGGGGCGTCGATCGCCTGGTTCAGCACGGACAGGATCGTGAGGCGGGCCTCCCGGGCCTGCTTCAGTGCACCGTCGAGCACCGACGACGGGATGCCGTCGAGCTTCGTGTCGAGCTGGATCGCGGTGACGAAGTCGGCGGTGCCGGCGACCTTGAAGTCCATGTCGCCGAGCGCGTCCTCCGCGCCCAGGATGTCCGTCAGGGTGGCGTACCGGGTCTCCCCGTCGACCGTGTCCGACACCAGGCCCATCGCGATGCCGGCGACGGGGGCCTTGAGCGGCACACCGGCGTTCAGCAGCGAGAGGGTCGAGGCGCAGACGGAGCCCATCGACGTCGAGCCGTTGGAGCTGAGCGCCTCGGAGACCTGACGGATCGCGTAGGGGAACTCCTCACGCGGGGGCAGCACCGGCACGAGCGCGCGCTCGGCGAGGAAGCCGTGCC
>DASYJR010000222.1:0-4157 GCA_035996305.1 Amnibacterium sp.
CGCGTTCCTCGTGCGGATGACGCTCGTGCCGGCCGTCATGCTGCTCGTCGGCCGTGCGGGCTGGTACCTGCCGCGGTGGCTCGACCGGATCCTGCCGTCCGTCGACATCGAGGGGGAGGGGCTCGCCGCGCGCCGCGAGCAGCTCGCGTGGGCGGCGGGGCAGGAGCCCTGGCTGCTGTCCGCGGAGCGCCTCGTCGCCGCGGCGCCCTTCACGACGGATCCGATCGACCTGCGGGTCGTCCGCGGCGGCGTCACGACGCTCGCCGTGCCGGCGCCGCTCAGACGTGGAGTGGTCGCGACGCTCACCGGTCACCTCGTCCCCGAGCGCGGTGCCCTGCAGATCGACGGCCACCCGACGCCGTCGGAGGCGGCCGACGTGCGCCGTCTCGCTGCACCCGTGCTCGACGACGGCACCGCCGCGCGCGCCTCCGTGGGTGAGCTGATCACCGAGCGGCTGCGCGCGGCGCCGCGCAGCGCCCGAAGCGGGTCCGTCGCGATCTGGCTCGAGCGGATCCGCACCGCGGAACCCGCCCTGGGCGCCACCCGGAGCCGACTCGACCGGCACACGCCGCTCGGCGCACTCGTCGCCGAGGAGCGCCTCGTCGTGCTCGCCGCCGCCGCCCTCGCGGGCGGAGCCGAGGTGGTCGTGCTCGACGTCGGCGACATCGGCCGTGAGGCCGAGCGCCGGCTCGCCGCCGCCCTGCCCCGGCTCACCGACGGCGGCGCCGCCGCCGTGCTCGTCACCGCCTCCGCCGAGATCCCCATCGGCGCACCCGACACCGCGCGGAAGGTCCCCGCATCACGATGAACCGCTCGTTCCGCAGCATCGCGCTGCTCGTCGTCGCCGCCGTCGTGCCCGCCCTCGTGCTGGGCGTGTTCGTCGGCGCACTCGCCTCCGCCGACAAGGGCCACGCGACCGTGCCCGCCGCCGTCGTCAACCAGGACCGCTTCGTGCAGACGAAGGGGGCCGACGGGAGGACGACCACCATCGCCGCGGGCCGGCTCGTCGTGACGAACCTCACGAAGCCGGCATCGGCCACCGCCGGTGCGGCGATCGACTGGCGCCTCTCCAACGCGAAGCAGGCGCAGGCCCTGCTCGACGCCGGCGACGTCTACGCGATCGTCACGATCCCGCAAGGCTTCTCGAAATCGATCTCGAGCGTCTCCTCGACCGATCCCACCCGCGCCCGCATCACCATCCGCACCGACGACGCCCACGGCTACGTCGTCAGCCAGCTCGCCTCGTCGCTCGGCACCTCCCTCACCGCGACGCTCGGCAGCACCATCGCCGAGGGCGTCATCACCGGGCTCTACGGCGGTTACGGCACGCTGCACGGGCGGCTCGGCAGCGCGGCGACGGGCGCCCGCTCGCTCGGCACGGGCGCCGACTCCCTCGCGAGCGGCCTCGGCCGGCTCGCGAGCGGGCAGGACGGCATCGCGTCCGGCGCGACCGGGCTCGGCAGCGGCGCCGCGCGGCTCGCCGCGGGGGCGGACTCGCTCGCCGGCGGCCTGCAGCAGGCGGCCTCCGGTGCGCACAGCGCCGCATCCGGGCTCACCACGCTCCAAGGCGGCGTGCGCGGGTACGTCGGCGGCGTGACCGGGGGTCTCTCCACGGCCGCGTCGAAGGCGAAGGGGCTGCAGCAGCTGCCGGCCGGCTTCGCGTCCTACGCCGCCGGCGTCGGCTCGGCGGGCGACTCCCTGCAGCGCGTCATCGACGGCGACCCGACGCTGACCCCGCAGACCAAGGCCGCGCTGCAGCAGATCCGTGCCGGCCTCGGCACGGCGGCCACCGGCACCGGGGAGCAGCGGCTCGCCGCCGGGATCTCGGGCGCCGCCTCGTTCCAGTCCGCGATCGCCGCCCTCGGGCGCAGCAGCAGTCCGTTCGCGACCGGGGGAGCGAAGCTCGTCTCCGGGGTGGGATCCGCGGCGAGCGGCGTCGGCGCCCTCGCGAACGGCCTCGACTCGAGCGCCTCCGGCGCCTCCTCCCTGGCCACCGGCGCGCGGGGCATCGCGTCCGGCGCCGATCAGCTGGGCGGTGGGGCCGCGAAGATCGCCTCCGGCATCCGCTCGAGCGAGACCGGTGCGTCGAAGCTCGGCACGGGTGCGACGTCCATCGGCACGGGCCTGCAGAAGGCGGTGGACGCGCTGCCCGACACCACGCCGGCCCAGGCCGCGAAGATCGCGAACGTCGTCGCCAACCCCGTGCAGGCGACGGCGGTGCGGCAGCACGAGACGACCAGCATCGGCCAGATCGTCGCCGCGCTGATCCTGCCGGTCTCCCTCTGGATCGGCGCCTCCGCCGCCGTGCTCCTGTTCGGCGCCATCCGCCGCCGGCTGCTCGCCACCGGCATCGGCTCCGGGCGGCTCGTCGGTGCCGCCCTGGCGCGCGGCGCGATGCTCGCGATCGGGCAGGCGGCGCTGCTGATCGCCCTGCTGCAGGCGACCCTCGCCCTGCCGTGGGACCGCGCCGCGCTCGCGCTGCTCGTCGCGGTGGTGACCGGGGTCGCGTTCTTCGCGGTGCACCAGCTGCTCACCGCCCTCTTCGGCCGGGCGGGCACGGTGATCTCGATCGTGCTCCTCGGCGCGCAGCTGGTCGCGGTCGGCGGCCTGTATCCGATCCAGCTCGTCTCCGCCCCGTTCCAGATCGTGAGCCCGTACCTCCCGCTCACGGCCGCGGTCGGTGCGATGCAGGCGGTGATCACCGGGGCGAGCGGTGCGACGATCGCCGGCGGTGTCGCGACCCTCGCCGTCACCGTGCTCGTCGCCGTCGGGCTGACGGTCGCCGTCGTCGCGCGGCGTCGGTCGTCGGTGGCGCTGTTCGCGCCGCCGGCCGTGCCCGCGCTCGGATGACCGCGTCAGCCGCCCGACGTACGGTCGGGGGATGAGCGGCCGGGTCCACACGAAGCGTCGGCCCGACGCCCCTGCGGGCTTCTTCGAGGCGGAGGCCGCCGGCCTCGCCTGGCTGGCCGAGGCCGGCGGTGCCGCGGTCGTGCGGGTGATCGCGGTCGAGCCGGGCCGCATCGACCTCGAGGCGCTCGAGCTCACGCGCCCCACGGAGCCGCACGCGCGGGCGTTCGGTGCTGCGCTCGCGGCCACGCACGACGCCGGAGCGGCCTCGTTCGGCGTGCCGCCGGACGGCCACCGCGGCCCGACGTTCCTCGGCGACCAGCAGCTGCCCACCCGGCCGGACGGGTGGTCCGAGTGGGGAGCCTTCTACGCCGAGGCGCGGGTGCTGCCGTACGCCCGCCGCGCCGCGGTCCGCGGTCACCTGGGCGGCGCGGAGCTGCGGCTCGTCGAGCGGGCCTGCGACGTGATCGCCGCCGGCGACCTCGACGACGACGATCCGCCCGCGCGGCTCCACGGCGACCTGTGGAACGGCAACGTGCAGTGGACGCCCGACGGCGCGGTGCTGATCGACCCGGCCGCGTCCGGCGGCCACCGGGAGACGGACCTCGCCATGCTCGCCCTCTTCGGCTGCCCGTTCCTCGCCGCCGTCTACGAGGCCTACGACGAGGCGCATCCGTTGCGGGTCGGGTGGGAGGACCGCATCCCCCTGCACCAGCTGCATCCGCTCGCCGTGCACGCCGCGAGCCACGGCCCGAGCTACGGGGCGCCGCTCGTCGCCGCGGCGCAGTCGGTCCTCGACGCCTCCTGAGGCGCGGCCGCTAGCCTGACGGCGGACGGGAAAGGGGCGCGGTATCTCCGTGGACGGCGAGCAGGACAGGTTCGACTTCGTGGTGGTGTCGAACCGGCTGCCGGTGGATCGCGAGACCGCGCCCGACGGCGCCGCGACCTGGAAGCCGTCGCCCGGCGGCCTCGTCACCGCCCTCGAGCCCGTGATGCGCTCGAACGACGGCGCCTGGATCGGCTGGTCCGGCACCGCCGACGACGAGGTGGCGCCCTTCGAGACCGACGGCCTGCACCTCGTGCCCGTGACGCTCTCCGAGGCCGACGTGCAGGAGTACTACGAGGGCTTCTCCAACGACACGATCTGGCCGCTCTACCACGACGTCATCGCCCCGCCGAAGTACCAGCGCGACTGGTGGGACGCGTACGTGCGGGTCAACCGCCGGTTCGCCGACCGCGCCGCCGAGACCGCGGCCGAAGGGGCGACCGTGTGGGTGCAGGACTACCAGCTGCAGCTCGTGCCGCGGATG
>DASYJR010000223.1:0-7154 GCA_035996305.1 Amnibacterium sp.
GCGGGCCTCGCGGTGCTCGCCGCCGACATGGCGGGGGAGCCGCTGCCGTCCCTCGGCGCGGCGCTCGCGGCCCCCACCGCGTGGCTCTTCGGCAACGAGGCGCACGGCCTGTCCGCGGAGGCCCGCGGCCTCGCGGACCGGACCGTCGCCGTGCCGCTCTACGGACCAGCGGAGTCGCTGAACCTCGCGACCGCTGCCGCCGTCTGCCTCTACGCCTCGGCGTTCGCGCAGCGCGCCTGACCTGACCTGACCTGAACGCACCCTTGCCACTTTCTGCCCGTATTCGGGCCGGGTGAGGGCAGAACGTGGCAAGGGTGCGTGGTCAGGCGCGGGCCACCGCCAGCAGCGCGACGCCCGCGATCGCCAGCACCATCCCGGCGAGCTGGAACGGTCGCGCCCGCTCGTGCAGCACGACGATGCCGAGCACCACCGTTCCGACCGGGTAGAGGGCCGACAGGGCGCCGACGATCGCGAGCGCGGGGAGGTGCAGCGCGAACACCAGCAGCACCCCCGCGACGGCCTGCGAGAGGCCCGTCGCGAGGATCAGTCCCGGGGCGCCGAGCAGCCCGCGCCGGAACCGGCTCCGCGTGGCCACGCCGCTTGGCCGATCGAGCGGGGCGCCGCGACGGGTGCCCCGGAGCCGGGCGACCGCGTCGACGGCGAGCAGCAGCAGCGTGCCGACGACGAGGTCGGCCTCGAGCGGCACCGCGCCGGAGTCCGCGGGGGAGAGCCCGATCACGACGAGGTACGCGCCGTAGGGGATGCCCGCACCGAGGATGAGCAGCACGGTGCCGCGGTCGGGGCGCAGGTGAGCCTGCCGTTCGACGGAGAGCAGGACGCCCGCGACGACCACCGCCACGAGGGCCACCGCGGTGAGCACCCCGATGGGCTCGCCGCGCAGCACGCCGAAGAGCGTCGGCAGCAGCGCGGCGATGAGGGCGACCGCCGGGGCCACCACGCCGACCGGACCGCGGGCGAGGGCCGCGTAGAAGAGCCACGTCCCGATCCCGCCGAAGAGCCCGCCGAGCGCCCCCGTCCCGACGGCCGCGGGCGACCACGCGGGATGGCCGACGGCCAGCACCGGTGCGTCGAGCACGGCGGCGATCGCGAGCGCGCCGATCGTCACGCGGAGTGCCGGCTGCGTCCGTGACGCCGCGCCGCCGAAGAAGTCGCTCACCCCGTACAGGAGGGCGGAGGCGGTCCCGAGCAGCACGACGAGCACCGGACCAGTCAAGTGGACCCCACGACGCCCTCCCGGAGCGCCGAGTGTCCCCGCCGCGGCCGATCGCGCCCGTGCCGCCGGCGCCGCCCGGCGATCGGAGCCCCTCGGCGCCCTCCCTAGACTTGCTGACCGTGTCGAACGCCACCGCTCTCGACGAGTCCACCGTGGAGTCCGTCGTCGCCGATGCCCTCGCCGCGATCGCCGCCGCCGTGACCGGCGCCGAGCTGAAGGCCGCGCGGATCGCTCACACGGGGGAGTCCTCGCCGCTCGCGCGGCTGAACGCCGGCATCCGCGCGCTCGCCCCCGCGGACAAGCCCCCCGCCGGGAAGCTGATGGGGGCGGCCCGCGGCCGCGTCAACGCGGCGCTCGCCGCCCGTGAGGCTGAGCTCGAGCGCACCGAGCAGGCGGCCCGGCTCGAGGCCGAGCGCGTCGACGTCACGGCGGCGTCCGTCCGCCACGTGCCCGGAGCCCGTCATCCGCTCACCCTCGTGCGCGAGCAGGTCGAGGACGTCTTCGTGGCGATGGGCTGGGAGATCGTCGAGGGCCCGGAGCTCGAGCACGAGTGGTTCAACTTCGACGCCCTGAACATCGACCCCGACCACCCCGCCCGAAGCACCCAGGACACGCTGTTCGTCGAGCCCGACGGCGCCCACCTCGTGCTCCGCACGCAGACCTCGCCGGTGCAGGTCCGGTCGCTGCTCGACCGGGGTGCCCCGCTCTACGTGCTCGGACCCGGGCGGGTCTACCGCACGGACGAGATCGACGCGACGCACCTGCCGGTGTTCAACCAGTTCGAAGGGCTCGCCGTCGACCGCGGCCTCACGATGGCGCACCTGCGCGGCACCCTCGAGCATCTCGCGCGCCTGCTGTTCGGTGACGCGGCCCGGATCCGGCTGCGGCCGAACTTCTTCCCCTTCACCGAGCCGTCCGCCGAGATGGACGTGTGGCATCCGACCGCGAAGGGGGGTGCGCGCTGGATCGAGTGGGGCGGCTGCGGCATGGTGCACCCCAACGTGCTCCGCGCCGCGGGGGTCGATCCCGAGGAGTTCCAGGGCTTCGCGTTCGGCCTCGGCATCGAGCGCACCCTGCAGTTCGCGGAGGGGCTCACCGACATGCGGGACATGATCGAGGGCGACGTGCGCTTCGCGCGCCAGTGGGGACTGACCGGACGATGAACACCGCGAAGGAGCGCTGAGTGAGGATCCCGCTGTCCTGGCTCGCGGAGTGGGCCGACCTGCCGGAGCACGCCACCCCCGAGGCCCTGCACGCCGCGCTCGTGCGCGTCGGCTTCGAGGAGGAGACCGTGCACGGCGGCGACCTCTCGGGCCCCGTCGTCGTCGGCGAGGTGCTCGAGTTCGCGGAGGAGCCGCAGAAGAACGGCAAGACGATCCGCTGGTGCTCCGTGCGGGTGGCCCCGGACGGGCAGCAGGCCGCGGACGGCGGCGAGGCGGTCCGCGGCATCGTCTGTGGTGCCCGCAACTTCCTGACCGGGGACAAGGTCGTCGTCACGCTGCCGGGCACCGTCCTGCCGGGGCCGTTCCCGATCGCCGCCCGCAGGACGTACGGCCACGTCTCGGACGGCATGATCGCCTCCGCGCGGGAGCTCGGGCTCTCCGACGAGCACGAGGGCATCCTGCGGCTCGCGGAGCTCGGGCTGGACCCCGAGGTGGGCACCGACGCCATCCGTCTGCTCGGCCTCGACGACACCGCGGTCGAGATCAACGTCACGCCCGACCGCGGCTACGCCTTGTCGATCCGGGGCATCGCGCGCGAGTACAGCGCCTCCACCGGCGCTCCGTTCCGCGACCCCGCCGACGCGGTGCAGCCGCCCACGGACACCGACACCGGAACGGTCCCGGTCGTCGTCGACGACGCGACCCCGATCCGGGAGCAGCCCGGCTGCACGGTCTTCGTCACCCGCGTCGTGCGCGGCATCGACCCCGCGGCGCCGGTGCCCGGCTGGCTCGCCTCCCGCCTGCGGCTCGCGGGCATCCGCTCGATCTCGCTGGCCGTCGACATCACCAACTACGTGATGCTCGAGCTCGGCCAGCCCCTGCACGGCTACGACCTCGACCGGCTCGACGGCGGGCTGACCGTGCGGCGCGCGAGGCCGGGGGAGCTGCTGACCACTCTCGACGGGCAGGAGCGGGCCCTCGACCCCGAGGATCTGGTCATCGCGGACGACGGCGGGGCGGTCGGTCTCGCCGGCGTGATGGGCGGCGACCGCACCGAGCTGTCGGACGCCACGACGGACGTGGTGATCGAGGCCGCCGACTTCGACCCCGTGTCCATCGGCCGCACCGCCCGCCGCCATCGGCTGCCGAGCGAGGCGAGTCGTCGCTTCGAGCGCGGCGTGGACCCCGCGGTCGCCCGCGCCGCCGCCGAGCGCGCCGTGCGACTGCTCGTCGAGCTCGCCGGCGGCACGGCCGAGCCCGGGCAGACCTGGTACGACGCCTCCACCCCGCCGCAGCCGGTGCTGCTGCCCGCCGGCGGCGTGCTCGCCCGCACGGGCGCGGCCGTCACGGAGTCGGAGACCCGATCGGCGCTGGCGGTGCTCGGTTGCGGCCTCGAGGAGGACCCCGCCGGGCTGGTCGTCACCCCGCCGACCTGGCGCCCCGACCTCGCCGCGCCGGAGGACCTCGTCGAGGAGGTCGTCCGCGTCGTCGGCTACGACCGGATCCCGTCCGAGCTGCCCGTCGCGCCCCCGGGCCGCGGCCTCACCCGGGCGCAGCGGCTCCGCCGCTCCGTCGGGGTCGTCCTCGCCGCCGACGGCGCCGTCGAGATCCACTCGTACCCGCTCGTCACGCCCGCCGCGCAGGACGCCTTCGGCCCCGGCCCGTCGATGCGCGTCCGGAACCCCCTCGACGCCGGCGCGCCGCTGCTCCGCCGCAGCCTGCTGCCCGGCCTGCTCGAGGCGCTCCGGCGCAACCGCGGACGCGGGCTGCCCGACATCGCGCTCTACGAGCTGGGCACCGTCTTCCTGCCGGCGGAGGGCGGCCGCTACGGCACCGCCGAGCTCCCGCCGATCGGGATCCGGCCCCCGGCCGACCTGCTCGCCCGCCTCCGCGACGATTTGCCGCCGCAGCCCGTCCACGTCGCCGTCGTGCTCGCCGGCGACCGGATCGGCAAGCAGCCAGGACAGGTCGCGGTGCCCACCGACTGGCGCGACGCGATCGAGGCCGCCCGAGCGGCCGGGGCCGCGGTCGGCGCGACGCTCGAGGTGCGGCAGGCCACGGCGCCCGGCTACCACCCCGGCCGCACGGCCGAGCTGCTCGTCGGCGGCGTCGTCGTCGGCGTCGCGGGCGAGCTGCATCCGCGGCTCACGGAGGACGTGCCCGGCCGGGTCGCCGCCGTCGAGATCGATCTGGAGGCGCTGATCGCCGCGACGCCCCCACCGCCCGGCGTGCAGCCGATCTCGCCGATGCCGGCGGCGACCCAGGACCTCACGCTCGTGGTCCCGCTCCCCGTTCCGGCGGGGGAGGTGCTCGCCGCGGTGCGCGAGGGCGGTGGCCCGCTGCTCGAGGACCTGGCCCTCATCGACGACTACCGCGGCCCGGGCCTGCCCGACGGCACGAAGTCGCTCACCTTCGCGCTGCGGTTCCGCGCGGCCGATCGCACGCTGACGGCCGCGGAGGCGTCCGCGGCGAAGGAGTCCGGTGCCGCCCTCGCCGCCTCCCGCACGGGTGCCTCGATCCGGGAGTAGCGGAGGGGGGCACCCGGAAGGGCCTCCATCCGGTCCTCGCTAGGGTTGACCAATGGTCGTTCGGGTCGCGGTGGCGGGCGCCAGCGGCTACGCGGGCGGCGAGGTGGTGCGGCTGCTCGCCGCGCATCCGGACCTCGAGGTCGTCACCGTCACGGGCCACGGCAGCGCCGGCCGCCGGCTCGTCGACGTGCAGCCGCACCTCGCCTCCGCCGGCGACCTCGTGCTGCAGGAGACCACCCCCGAGGTGCTCGCCGGGCACGACGCGGTCTTCCTCGCGCTGCCCCACGGCGCCTCCGGAGCGCTCGCCGAGGCCCTCGGCGACGACGTGCTCGTCGTCGACGCCGGCGCGGACCACCGGCTCCAGGACCCCGACGACTGGAGCGCGTTCTACCCCGGTGCGTGGCACGGCGCATGGCCCTACGGCGTGCCGGAGCTGCCCACCGCGCACGGCAAGCAGCGCGACCGCCTTCGCGGCGTCACGCGGATCGCCGCCCCCGGCTGCAACGCGTCGACCGCCGCCCTCGCCCTCGCCCCGGCGATCGCCGACGGGCTCGTCGAACCACGCGACCTGGTCGCCGTCCTCGCGGTCGGTCCGTCCGGGGCCGGCCGCACCCTTCGCACCGATCTGCTCGCCGCCGAGCTGCTCGGCTCCGCCTCCGCCTACGCCGTCGGCGGCACCCACCGGCACGTGCCCGAGGTGCTGCAATCCCTGGCGGAGGTCACCGGCGTGCGCGGCACGCTGTCGTTCACCCCCGTGCTCGTGCCGATGGCCCGGGGCGTCCTCGCGACCTGCACCGCGCGGCTCGCGCCCGGCGCGACCGCCGAGGCGCTCCGTGCCGCCTACGAGAGCGCCTACGGGGACGAGCGCTTCGTCCGCCTCCTGCCCGACGGCGCCTTCCCGGCGGTGCAGCACGTGCTCGGCGCCAACACGATCGCGATCGGCCTCGCGGTCGACGCCGCCGCCGGCCGCCTCGTCGTCGTCGCCGCGATCGACAACCTGGTGAAGGGCACCGCCGGTGCCGCGATCCAGTCCGCGAACCTCGCCCTCGGCCTCCACGAGGCCGCGGGGCTCCCGATCGATGGAGTCGCACCGTGAGCGTCACCGCAGCAGCCGGCTTCGAGGCCGCGGGCGTCGTCGCCGGCCTCCGCACGGGCGAGGGGCCCGACCTCGCCCTCGTGCTCAACCGCGGCCCCTCGGCGGCGGCGGCCGCGGTCTTCACGAGCAACCGGTGCACGGCGAACCCGATCATGTGGAGCAAGCAGGTCATCCGGGACGGCGTCGTGTCGGCGATCGTCCTGAACTCGGGCGGCGCGAACTGCTACACGGGCGTGCTCGGCTTCCAGACGGTGCACGCCACCGCCGAGGCGGCGGGGGAGGCGCTCGGGCTGTCGGCCGGCGACGTGCTCGTCTGCTCGACCGGGCTCATCGGCGAGCAGCTCGACAGCACCAAGCTCGTGCACGGCGTCGGCGTCGCGACGCGATCGCTCTCGGCCGAGGGCGGCGAGGCGGCCGCCCGGGCCATCATGACCACCGACACCCGGCCCAAGCAGGCCGTGGCCACCGGCGACGGCTACACGATCGGCGGGATGGCCAAGGGCGCCGGCATGCTGGCGCCCGGCCTCGCCACGATGCTCGTCGTGATCACGACGGATGCGGACCTCGAGGCCGCCGACCTCGACGCCGCCCTGCGCACGGCGACCCGGGTGACGTTCGACCGGCTCGACTCGGACGGCTGCATGTCGACGAACGATCAGGTGACCCTGCTCGCGTCGGGGGCCTCCGGCACGACCCCCGACCTCGCGGCGTTCACCGCACGGCTCACCGACGTCTGCCTCGACCTCGCGCTCCAGCTGCAGTCCGACGCGGAGGGCGCGAGCCACGACATCGCCATCGAGACGGTGCACGCGGCGAGCGAGGAGGACGCCGTCGAGGTGGGGAGGGCGGTCGCCCGCAGCAACCTCTTCAAGGCCGCGGTGTTCGGCAACGATCCCAACTGGGGCCGGGTGCTCGCCGCCGTCGGCACCACCCGCGCGGCGTTCGACCCGTTCGGCATCGACGTGACGATGAACGGCGTCCGGGTCTGCCAGCAGGGCCAGCCCGACCAGCCGCGCGACCTCGTCGACCTCACCCCCCGCGCCGTCTCGGTCGTCATCGACCTGCACGCCGGCGACGAGTCCGCGACGGTGTGGACCAACGACCTGACCCACGACTCCGTGCACGAGAACAGC
>DASYJR010000224.1:0-16561 GCA_035996305.1 Amnibacterium sp.
ACGCCGTCGCCGTCGTCTGCGGCACCGGCATCAACGCGGTCGGCCGGGCGGCCGACGGGCGCACCGCCCGCTTCCCGGCGCTCGGGATGATCTCGGGCGACTGGGGCGGCGGCGGCCAGCTCGGCCTGCAGGCGCTCTGGCACGCGGCGCGCGCGGAGGACGGCCGCGAGCCGCCCTCGGTGCTGCAGCGGCTCGTGCCCGAGCTGTTCGAGCTCGGCACGGTGCGTGAGGTCACCGAGGGCCTGCACTTCGGGCGCATCCCGCAGCGCCGCATCGCCGACCTCTCGCCCCTGCTCTTCGCCGCCGCGCGGGCCGGCGAAGCGCTCGCGCTCGAGGACGTCGCGCACCAGGCCGACGAGATCGTGCTCATGGCGACGACGGCGCTGCAGCGGCTCGACCTCGGCGCGGCGCCGGTGCCCGTCGTGCTCGGGGGCGGCGTGCTCGCGGCCGGCGACCCGCTGCTGCTCGACCGGGTGCGCGACGGCCTCGCGCTCCGGGCGCCGCGGGCGCACCTCGAACTGGTCACGGCTCCGCCGATCGTGGGCGCGGTCGGGCTCGTGCTCCGGGCGCTCGGCGCGGATCCCGCTGCCGCGACCCTGGCGCGCACCGCGGTCGAGCGCGCGGTTCAGCCGGTCGCCGTCGCCGGCTGAACCGGGGCGGATCGCAGGACGATCGCCGAGCCCGCTGCCGCGGCGACCGCCACGCCCGCGAGGGCGAGCCGCAGCCCGGACTCCGTGTAGTCGCCCGCGGCCCAGATCACCGTGACGATCGCCGGTCCGGCGGTGAATCCGACGTTCCGCAGGAAGCTGATCGCGGCGCCGGTGGATCCCATCGTGTCGGGGGTCGAGTAGCTGAGCCCGATGGCCGTCGCCGGCGTGTTCGCCAGCCCCTGACCCAGCCCGAGGACGATGGCGACGAGGCCGAGCAGGACCGCCGCGGCGCTGCGGCCGACGGTCAGCGAGGCGAGCACGCCGGCGGCGAACAGAGCGAACCCGGCGGCGGAGACGTGGGCCTGGCGCATGCGTGCTGTCAGCCGGGCGGCGGTGAGCGAGCCGGCGACCGCGGCGACCGACACGAAGAGCAGCGCGGCGCCGGTGACGGTCGCGGACAGGCCCAGCGCGCGCTGCGCGAGGAACGCGAGCAGGTACTGCACCGACAGGGTCGAGGCGGCGAGCAGCGCCAACGCGGTGGCCGACCGCCGGAACCCCGCACGGCGGCCGAGGGTGAGCACGGGGGAGTCGGGATGGCTGCGCCGCCACGCCGCTCCGAGCGGCACCGCCGCGATGGCCAGCAGCAGCCACCGGGCGTCACGCGTGCTGAAGGTGAGGGCGAGCAGCACCGCGGCCGCGGCGCCGCCGAGCAGCAGGGACTCCGAGAGGAACGCGACGCCGGGAGCGGTGAGCGGCGCGCCCACCGGCAGCGCGAGCGCGAAGACGACCATGGTCGCGCCGAGGACCGCCACGCTCACGAGGAAGATCCACGGCCATCCGGCGAGCTCCGTCACGAGGGCGCCGATCGGGGGCCCTGCGATGCCGCCGACCGCGCCCAGGGTGGAGACGATCGCGACCGTGCGCATCCGGCGTTCGGGCCGCACCGACTCGTACGCGAGTGCCGGGCAGATCGCGAACAGCCCGGCGCCGAACGCGCCCTGCGCCACGCGGGCGGCGATGAGCGCGCCGAACGCCGGCGCGAGCGCGGCCACGACGCTGCAGACCGTGAACCCGGCGACGAGCAGCAGCATCGCGGGCCGGCGTCCGACCGTGTCCAGCCAGCGGCCGGTCGGCAGCGCGAGCGCCGCGATCGGCAGCAGGTAGGCGATCGACACCCACTGCACCGCGGCCGGCGTCACCTGGAACGCCGACGCGAGGCGCGGGAGCACCACGTTGACGGCGCCGAGGTCGAAGCCGCCGACCCCGACGCAGACGGCGGCCGCGGCGACCACCGCCCGGCCGGCGCGTGTGCCGTTCAGGAGGCGGGCGGCGGAACGGCGACCCGCTGCCACTCCGGCTTGTTGTCGAACACGTGCCGGTAGTAGTCCGCAAGCCGCAGCCGCGAGGCCGCGGCCTCGTCGACGACCACGGTGACGGCCGGGTGGTGCTGCAGGATCGACCCGGGCGCGATCGCGGCCACCGGGCCCTCGACCGTCGCGGCGATCGCGTCGGCCTTCGCCGCGCCCTGCGCGACGAGGAGCAGGCGGCGGGCGTCCATGATCGTGCCCAGCCCCTGGGTGAGGCAGTGCGTCGGCACGTCCTCGGGATCGTCGAAGAAGCGGGCGTTGTCCGCGCGGGTGCGCGGCGCGAGCGTCTTGATGCGGGTGCGCGACGCGAACGACGACGTCGGCTCGTTGAAGCCGATGTGGCCGTTCGCGCCGATGCCGAGGATCTGCACGTCGACCCCGCCGGCCTCGCGGATCGCCGCCTCGTACGCGGCGCAGGCGGCGGGGATGTCGGCGGCGCGTCCGTCGGGCACGTGGACGCGCTCGGGGTCCATCCGGAGCGGCTCGACGACCTCGGTGCGGATCACCGACGCGTAGCTCTGCGGGTGGTCCTCGGGGATGCCCACGTACTCGTCGAGCGCGAAGCCGGACGCGCGGCTGCAGTCGAGGTCGCCGCGCGCCACGAGCGCGGCGAGCTCCGCGTAGGTGCCGAGCGGCGACGAGCCGGTGGCGAGGCCGAGGACCGCCTCCGGATCCCTCCACACGACGTCGGCGAGGACAGCGGCTCCGAACCGGGCGACAGCGCCGGGATCGGGGAGGATCACGATCTCCATGGGCTTCGAATGCTACCGAGTCCGCCTGATCAGCCCCGGATCCCGCCTCCCCGCCTCCGTCAGAACACGGTCTCCACCAGATCGACGATCCGGGGCTCGGCCCCATCCGCCGAGTCGATCACCGGCAGCAGCCGCCACTTGTCCAGCGCCGTGCACGGGTGCGAGATCCCGAGGCGCACGACCTCGCCGACCGCGAGGTCCGCCGACCTCGCCGGATCGAGCCGGAGGAAGGCGTGCTGGTCGTTGAGCTTGACGACGTGCGCGCCGGCCAGCGCCGCGCCGCCGTCGGCGCGACCGCGCACGAGCTCGGGGACCGGCAGGCCCTCGTCGAACGGTGCGTCGCGGCGGCCCGCATCGAGGATCGCGAGGTCGGGCTCGGGCCGGGAGAGCACCCGGCTCCAGAGCGAGAGCGCGGGCCGCAGCCGCCCGTGGGCGCGCTCTCGGCCGAACGGCGAGACGGTCGCGTAGTAGCCGCTGTCGTGCAGTTGGTAGGCGCCCGAGCGGAGGATCACCCGGAACGACTCGGTCTCCGGGCCGAGCACCGCCACGACGAGGTCGACGTAGGCGCTGCCGCCCGCGGTGATGACCGGGCGCTCGATGCGCGGGGCGAGCTCGTGGGCGAGGTCCCGAATCCGCGCGAGGTGATCGCGGACGGCGGCGAGACCGCCGGGGGAGCGGTCGTGGGCGAGGGCGCCCTCGTAGCCGCCGACGCCGGCGAGGCGCAGCTCGCCGCTGCCCTCGATCGCGGCCGCCACCGCTCGGGCGTCGTCCTGCGTCCGCGTGCCCGTGCGGCCCCCCGCCCCGCCGACATCGACGAGCACGTCGACCTGGCGTCGCCCTCCGGCCGCCCGGACCGAATGCGCCAGCACCTCCACCGCCGCGGTGCTGTCGGCCCAGCAGAGGAACTCGAAGCCGGGGTCCGCGTCGAGCTCGCCGCAGAGCCAGCGGATGCCCACTGGGTCGACGAGCTCGTTCGCGAGCAGGATGCGTGGGACCCCGGCTGCGCGGCCCACCTGCACCTGCCACGGCGTCGCGAGCGTCAGGCCCCAGGCGCCCGCATCGAGCAGCCGCCGCCAGAGCGCGGGCGCCATGCTCGTCTTGCCGTGCGGCGCGAGCAGCAGTCCGTGCTGGGCGGCCCACCCCGCCAGCAGCGCCGTGTTCGCGGTCACGGCGCCGTCGTCGACCGTGAGGACGGGCGTGGCGAGGTCGCCGAGCCGCGGGGCGCCCCCGAGGAACGCCTCGCGACTCCGTCCCCATGCCGACGGCGGCATGGACTTGTGCTCGGGACCGAGGACGAGAGGTGCGGAGAGCGGCATCCGACGATTCCAGCGCATCCGGGCGCCGATAGCCTGGCGAGGTCGAAGGAGGGGCCGATGGAGGCGAAGCGAGCGGTGCTCACGACGGACGCGCCGGCGCCGGCGCACGCCTTCAGCCAGGGGGTGCGCCGCGGCCCGCTGCTGCAGGTCTCGGGGCAGGGTCCGGTCGACCCGGCGACCGGCGAGTACCTGCACGCGGGCGACGTGGGCGCCCAGACGCGGCTCGTGCTCGCGAACGTGGCCGCCGTGCTGGCGGCGGGCGGTGCCACCTTCGACGACCTCGTGATGCTGCGCGTGTACCTCACCGACCGGGCGTCGTTCGCAGCGATGAACGAGGCGTACACCGCCTTCGCCATGGCGCACTCGCCGAGCGGGGTGCTCCCCGCGCGCACGACGGTGTTCACGGGCCTCCCCGACCCGGCGATGCTCGTGGAGATCGACGGCCTGGCGGTCGTCGGGTGAGCATGGACGGCGGCCGGCCGGGCCGCGCGTAGGCCGAGGTCCAGGGCGTAGGCCGCTGCACGGCCTGTCGGCCTCCACGCGGCACGGATGCCTACGGCGGGGAGCCGCTCCGGATGTGCCCGGAGGCCTCGTCGGGGATCCGGTTCGGCCGTTCGGGATGCGTGAGGACTCGCCGCGCAGCCGTTCGGATTCCGTGAGGAGCCGCTCCGCGCATCCGGATCCGCGCTGCACTGCTGGTCGGCCCACCGCGAGACGCGCGACACGGGCCCGAAGGAGACCGGCGTGCTGGATGTGCTCTGCGTCGCGGGCGTGCTCGCCCTCGGCGCGATCGTGACCCTGATCGGTCGGGCGGTGGAGCGGCTGTGATCGTCTTCGACGTCGCCGCTGTGCTGATCGCGGTGGCCGCGGTCGTCTACCTGGTCGTGGCGCTCGTGCGCCCGGAGCGCTTCTGATGGCGGCCTGGCTCCTCGTCGCCCAGGTGGCGACGCTGGTGGTGCTGCTCGCCGCCTGCTACCGGCCGCTCGGCGACCACATGGCCCGCACCTTCACCTCCGACCACGACCTCGCGGTGGAGCGAGGCCTGTACCGAGCCCTCGGCGTGGATCCGCGGGCCGAGCAGAGCTGGCGGAACTACCTGCGGTCCGTGCTCGTCTTCTCGGTCGTCGGCGTGCTGCTGCTCTACGTGCTGCAGCGCGCGCAGGCGCTGCTGCCCTACTCGCTCGGCCTGCCGCCGGTGCCGGAGGGGCTCTCGTTCAACACGGCGATCTCGTTCGTGACGAACACGGACTGGCAGTCCTACTCGCCCGAGACGACGATGGGCTACACGGTGCAGCTCGCCGGGCTCGCCGTGCAGAACTTCGCTTCGGCCGCCGTCGGGCTGGCCGTCGCCGTCGCGCTCGTGCGCGGCCTCGCCGCTCGCCGCTCGTCCACGATCGGCAACTTCTGGGTGGACCTCGTGCGCGCCGTGCTGCGCGTGCTGCTGCCGCTGTCCGTGGTCGCGGCGATCGTGCTGCTCGCCGGCGGGGTGATCCAGAACTTCTCCGGCTTCCAGACGGTGCACACCCTGACCGGGGGAACAGCCGTGATCCCCGGCGGCCCCGTCGCGTCGCAGGAGGCGATCAAGGAGCTCGGCACGAACGGCGGCGGGTTCTTCAACGCGAACTCCGCGCATCCGTTCGAGAACCCGAGCGGATGGACGAACCTGTTCGAGGTCTTCCTGCTCCTGCTGATCCCGTTCAGCCTGCCGCGCACCTTCGGCACGATGGTCGGCGACCGGCGCCAGGGCACCGCGGTGCTCGGTGCGATGGCCACCCTCTACCTCGCATCGCTCACCGCGATGGCGCTGCTCGAGACCGCGGGCGGCGGCGCGGCGACGCAGGCGGCCGGAGCGGCGATGGAGGGCAAGGAGACCCGCTTCGGCGTGCTGTCGAGCGTGCTCTTCGCCACCTCGACGACGCTCACGTCGACGGGGGCGGTCGACGCCTCGCACGACAGCCTCACGCCGCTCGGCGGCTTCGTGGCGCTCGTGAACATGATGCTCGGCGAGCTCGCCCCCGGCGGCGTCGGCTCCGGTCTGTACGGGCTGCTCGTGATCGCGGTCATCGCCGTGTTCCTCGCGGGCCTGATGATCGGCCGGACCCCGAGCTACCTCGGCAAGCAGGTCGGCGGCCGCGAGATCAAGCTCGCGAGCCTCTACATCCTCACGACGCCGGTGCTCGTGCTCACCGGGCTCGGCCTCTCCTTCGGGATCCCGGCCCTCACCCGGTCGCTCACCGGCACGTCGATCCTCAACCCGGGGCAGCACGGCTTCTCCGAGGTGCTCTACGCCTTCGTCTCGGCGGCGAACAACAACGGATCCGCGTTCGGCGGCCTCACCGCGAACACCCCGTGGCTGAACGCGTCGCTCGGCGCCGTCATCTTCCTCGGGCGCTTCGTGCCGATCGTCTTCGTGCTCGCCCTCGCAGGGGCGTTCGCGGCCCAGGCGCCCCGGCCGGCCACGGAGGGCACGCTGCCCACCCATACCCCCCTGTTCGTCGTGGTCGTCGTCGGCACCGTGGTGCTCGTCTCGGCCCTCACCTACTTCCCCGTCCTCGCTCTCGGTCCGCTCGCGGAAGGACTGCACCCATGACCACCACCCCGACGCTCGAGCGAGCGGCAGGCGGCGCCTTCACCGGCGGCCAGCTGCTCCGCGGCCTGCCGGACGCGTTCCGGAAGCTCGATCCGCGCTCGCTGCGGCACAACCCCGTCATGTTCCTCGTCGAGGTCGGCGCGGCATTCACGACCGTGCTCGCGATCTTCCTGCCGGTCGTGGGCGGATCCGGCGCGCTGTTCACCTGGTCGATCGCCGTCTGGCTGTGGCTCACGACCCTGTTCGCGACGCTCGCCGAGTCCGTCGCCGAGGGCCGCGGCAAGGCGCAGGCCGCATCCCTCCGCCGCACGCGGACCACGACGATCGCCCACCGGGTCGACGCCTACGACGCCAGCGGCGACCCGGCTGCGCTCCGCGCCCCGACGTCCGACATCCCCTCGGCCGACCTCGCCCTGGGCGACCTGGTCGTCGTCGCGGCCGGCGAGCTCGTGCCCGGCGACGGGGACATCGTCGCCGGCATCGCGTCGGTCGACGAGTCCGCCATCACCGGGGAGTCCGCGCCGGTCGTGCGGGAGTCCGGCGGCGACCGCAGCGCGGTCACCGGGGGCACACGGGTGCTCTCCGACCGGATCGTGGTCGCCGTCACCAGCCGCCCGGGTGAGACCTTCGTCGACCGGATGATCGCGCTCGTCGAGGGGGCCGTGCGGCAGAAGACGCCGAACGAGATCGCCCTCGACGTGCTGCTCGCGAGCCTCACCATCGTCTTCGTCGTCGTGGTGCTCGTGCTCGGCCCCGTCGCGGGCTTCGCCAACGCGACGCCGTCGATCGCCGTGCTGATCGCGCTGCTCGTCTGCCTCATCCCCACGACGATCGGCGCGCTGCTGTCCGCGATCGGCATCGCCGGGATGGACCGGCTCGTGCAGCGCAACGTGCTCGCGATGTCCGGCCGCGCGGTGGAGGCCGCCGGCGACGTCAGCACGCTGCTCCTGGACAAGACCGGCACCATCACCTACGGCAACCGGCAGGCCGTCGAGTTCGTGCCCCTGCCCGGCGTGATGGAGACGGAGCTCGTGTCGGCGGCGGCCCTCGCGTCCCTCGCCGACTCCACGCCCGAGGGCCGCTCGGTCGTCGACCTCGCCCGCACGCTGCGCTGGAACGGCCTCGAGCCCGAGGGCGAGGTCGTGCCGTTCACCGCGCAGACCCGGATGAGCGGCATCGACCTGCCGGACGGCTCGCGCATCCGCAAGGGCGCCGCGAGCGCCGTGCTGGCCTGGGTGGGCACCGTCCCCGAGGCGGTCGGGGCCGCACTCGCCACCGAGGTCGAGCTGATCTCCGCGTCGGGCGGCACGCCGCTCGCCGTCGCCGTGCAGGCCGACGGGGCGTTCCGCCTGCTCGGCACCGTCCACCTGAAGGACGTCGTGAAGACCGGCCTGAAGGAGCGGTTCGCCGCGCTGCGCGCGATGGGCATCCGCACGGTGATGGTGACCGGCGACAACGCCACCACGGCCCGCGTCATCGCGGCGGAGGCCGGCGTCGACGACGTGCTCGCCGAGGCGACGCCCGAGGACAAGCTCGCGCTCATCCGACGCGAGCAGGAGGGGGGCCGGCTCGTCGCGATGACCGGCGACGGTACGAACGACGCGCCCGCCCTCGCGCAGGCCGACGTCGGCGTGGCGATGAACACCGGCACCTCCGCAGCCAAGGAGGCGGGGAACATGGTCGACCTCGACTCCGACCCGACCAAGCTCATCGACGTCGTCACGATCGGGAAGCAGCTGCTCATCACCCGCGGCGCGCTCACCACGTTCTCCATCGCGAACGACGTCGCGAAGTACTTCGCGATCATCCCGGCGATGTTCGTCGGCGTCTTCCCCGGCCTCGAGGCCCTGAACGTGATGCGGCTGCACTCGCCGGACTCGGCGATCCTCTCGGCGGTGATCTTCAACGCCCTCGTCATCGTGGCCCTGATCCCGCTCGCGCTGCGCGGCGTGCGCTTCCGGGCGACCGGGGCCGCGCGTCTGCTGCGCACCAACCTGCTCGTCTACGGCCTCGGCGGCGTGATCGCGCCGTTCGTCGGGATCAAGCTCATCGACCTCGTCGTCGGCCTGATTCCCGGCCTCTGACCCCCGAATCCGGAAGGCTCCTCATGACCACCGTCCTCGCCCGCGGCACCGGCCGCCAGGCATGGGTCGCGATCCGCGCGCTGGCCGCGCTGACCGTCGTCACCGTCCTCTACACCCTGCTCGTCACGGCCGTCGGGCAGCTCGTGCTGCCCGCTCAGGCGAACGGCTCCCTCGTCCGTGCGGACGGCCGGGTGATCGGCTCCGCCCTGATCGGGCAGTCCTTCACCACGGCGAAGGGGGCGGTGCTGCCGCAGTGGTTCCAGTCCCGGCCGTCCGCAGCGGGCGCCGGGTACGACGCGACCGCGTCGAGCCCCAGCAACCTCGGGCCGGACGATCCGGCGCTCGCGAAGGCGATCCGGGAGCGCCGGCCGGCACTCGCCGCCGCCTTCGCCGTTCCCGCCGCCTCCCTCCCGCCCGATGCGCTCACGGCGTCGGGATCCGGCCTCGACCCCGCCGTGTCGCCCGCGTACGCGCGGCTGCAGGTCGCATCCGTCGCCCGAGCCAGGCACCTGCCGCAGGCCGAGGTGGCGCGTCTCGTCGAGCGCTTCGTGCAGGGTCCCGACCTCGGGTACCTCGGTGCGCCGACGGTCGATGTGCTCGCGCTGAACGCCGCGCTGGCCAAGATGGACCCCGCGGGCAACGGATGACGCCGCCCGTGGAGAGGTGCTGATGGGACGCGGACGGCTGCGGGTGTTCCTCGGCGCCGCCCCGGGCGTCGGCAAGACCTACGCCATGCTCGAGGAGGGGCACCGGCTCGCGGAGCTCGGCCGCGACGTCGTGGTCGCGGTCGTCGCGACGCACGACCGGACCGGGACCGCCGCGCTGCTCGCGGGCCTCGAGCGCATCCCCGAGAAGACGGTCGACCACCGGGGTGTGAGGCTCGACGAGATGGACCTCGACGCGGTGCTCGCCCGGCATCCCGACGTCGCCCTCGTCGACGAGCTCGCGCACACGAACGCCCCGGGCGGCGCGCACGCGAAGCGGTGGCAGGACGTGCAGACCCTGCTCGACGCCGGCATCTCGGTGCTCTCCACCGTCAACATCCAGCACATCGAGTCGCTGAACGACGTCGTCGAGCAGATCACCGGCATCGCGCAGCGCGAGACGATCCCCGATGCGGTCCTGCGCGGCGCGGACCGGACAGAGCTCGTGGACCTGACGCCGGAGGCGCTCCGCGACCGGCTCGCCGACGGCCACGTCTACCCGGCCGCGCGCATCGACGCCGCCCTGTCGAACTACTTCCGTCTCGGCAACCTCACGGCGCTGCGCGAGCTCGCGCTGCTCTGGCTCGCCGGGGAGGTCGACAGCGCGCTGAACCAGTACCGCGCCGACCACGGCATCGAGGCGCGCTGGGAGGCGCGCGAACGGGTCGTCGTCGCGCTGACGGGAGGGCCGGAGGGGGAGACCCTCCTGCGCCGAGGCGCCCGCATCGCGTCGAGGTCCGCGGGGGGTGAGCTGCTCGCCGTGCACGTGGCGAGCGACGACGGTCTGCGCGAGGCGGATCCGCAGGCCCTCGTCACCCAGCGGGCGCTGGTGGAGCAGCTCGGCGGCAGCTACCACCAGATCGTCGGACCGGACATCCCGGAGGCCCTCGTCGCGTTCGCGCGAGGCGTGAACGCGACCCAGCTCGTGATCGGCGTCTCCCGGCGCAGCCGACTGCTCGCGCTCCTCACCGGGCCGGGCATCGGGTCGACGATCATCCGCGCCTCGGGCGACATCGACGTGCACATCGTCACCCACGACGCCGCCGGTCGCGATCGGCTGGCCCTGCCCGCGGGCCGCGGCGCGCTCACGCTGCGACGGCGGCTGGCCGGCTTCGGCGTCGCGATCGTCGGCGGCCCGCTGCTCAGCGTGCTGCTGGTCGCGCTGCGCTCGGGCGACTCCCTCACCGCCGATGTGCTCGCCTACCAGCTGCTCGTGGTCGTGGTCGCCCTGGTCGGGGGAGCGCTGCCCGCGCTGTTCGCGGCGGTGCTCTCGGGCCTGACGCTCGACTTCCTGTTCGTCACCCCGTACTACCAGGTGTCGATCGCACGGCCGCTGCATCTCGTGGCGCTGGTGCTCTACGTGGTGAACGCGCTGCTCGTGAGCCTCGTCGTCGACCAGGCGGCGCGGCGCACGAGGGCGGCGCGACGGTCCGCGACGGAGTCGGAGGTCCTCGCGAGCGTGGCGGGCGGGGTCATCCGCGGGCAGGACGCTCTGCTGTCCCTGGTCGCCCGGACGCGGGAGGCGTTCCGGCTGCGCGGCGCACGCCTGAGCGTCGACGGCCGCACCGTCGCCGAGGACGGGGCGACCGACGGGGACGCGGTCCGGGTGCCGGTGCGCGACGGCGCCGAGCTGGAGCTGTTCGGTCCGGAGCTCGCCGCCGCCGACCGGCGCATCCTCGAGGTCGTCGTGAGCCAGATCGACGTCGCGCTGGAGCAGGCCGCGCTCGCGAGCCGCGCGAGCGAGCTGCAGCCGCTCGAGGAGACCGACCGGGTGCGCAGCGCGCTGCTCGCCGCAGTCGGCCACGACCTGCGCCGCCCGCTCGCCGTCGCCACGGCAGCGGTCACGGGCCTCCGCTCGCCGGAGACGCGGCTGAGCGACGACGACCGGGGACTGCTGCTCGAGAGCGCCGAGCGCGCCCTCGGCGACCTCGACGAGCTGATCACGAACCTGCTCGACGTGAGCCGCCTCCAGGCGGGCGCGCTCGCCGTCTCGCTCGCCGCCGTCGACGTGGAGGACCTGCTGCCTCCGGTGCTGGAGGAGCTGCGGTGCCCGCCCGGCGCGGTCGAGCTCGCGATCCCGGCCGACCTCCCCGCGGTCCGGGCCGACGCGATCCTGCTGCAACGTGCGATCGTGAACGTCGTGGCGAACGCCTTCCGCTTCTCGCCTCCGGGCGCTCCGCCGCGGATCAGCGCCTCGGAGTTCGGGAACCGGGTCGAGATCCGGATCGCGGATCGCGGGCCGGGTGTGCCCGCCGACCGGAGGCCCAGCCTGTTCCAGGCCTTCCAGCGCCAGGGCGACACCGACAACACGACCGGCATCGGCCTCGGGCTCGCGCTGTCGCAGGGGTTCGTGCAGGGCATGGGCGGCTCGCTCGACGCGGAGGACACCCCGGGCGGCGGTCTCACGATGGTGATCACGCTGCCCACTGACCGCGGAACCGTGCCCGCGTGAAGATCCTCGTCGCGGACGACGACCCGCAGATCGTCGCCGCGCTCCGCATCCTGCTCCGCGCCCACGGCTACGACGTGGTCGTCGCGCGGGACGGCGCCACCGCGCTCGACGCCGCGGCGCACGAGCACCCCGATCTCGTGCTGCTCGACCTCGGCATGCCGGGCCTGAGCGGCGTCCAGGTGATCAGGGCGATCCGTGGCTGGAGCACCGTGCCGATCCTCGTCGTGTCGGGGCGCACGGAGTCGTACGACAAGGTCGCCGCGCTCGACACCGGCGCCGACGACTACGTGACCAAGCCGTTCCTCGCCGATGAGCTGACCGCACGGATTCGCGCCCTCACCAGGCGGAACGCATCCGGCACCGAGGAGCCGGTCGTGCTGTTCGGCGGGGTCGAGGTGGACCTGGCGCGGCACCGCGTGACGCGCACGGCCGACGGCGCGGAGACGGTGGTGCGGCTCACGCCGACGGAGTGGGCGTTCCTCGAGGTGCTCGTGCGCAACCCGGATCGACTCGTCACGCGCCAGTACCTGCTCGATCACGTCTGGGGTCCCGGCCACGCGAGCGACAGCGGCTACCTGCGCCTGTACATGTCGCAGCTGCGCAAGAAGCTCGAGGCGACGCCCTCCGACCCGGTGCACCTGCTCACGGACCCGGGCCTCGGCTACCGCTTCGTACCCGGCCGCGAGCCGGCCGTCGGGTGAGGCGGCCGCGGGCCGCCACGCGTGCGAGGTTCCGGTCGCACGGCCGGACGGGTCAGAGCCGCAGCGACGACATCCCGCCGTCGACCGGGAGCACGACCCCGGTCGTGGATCCGGAGAGCGGCGAGGCGAGGTACGCGATCGCGTTCGCGACCTCCTCGGCGGTGACGAGCCGGCCGATCGGCTGCCGGGCCCGCAGCGCCGCGGCCGCGGCCTCCCGGTCCTCCGCCGCGTCGAGCAGGCGCCCCACCCACGGGGTGTCCGCGGTGCCGGGCGCGACCGCGTTCACGCGGATGCCCTCGCGCACGTGATCGGCGGCCATGGCGACCGTGAGCGCCGCGACCGCGCCCTTCGTGGCACTGTAGAGCGCCCGGTTCGGCAGACCGATCAAGGCCGCACCGGAGCACGTGTTCACGACCGCGCCGTGCTCCGACCGGCGCAGGTGCGGCAGCGCGGCCCGCGTGACCCGAGCGATCGCGACGACGTTGACGTCGAGGACGCGGTGCCACTCGGCGTCGTCGTTCGCCTCGACCGAGCCCGCCGCGCCGATCCCCGCGTTGTTCACGAGCACGTCGAGGCCTCCGAGCCGCGCGACGGCCTGCGCGACGGCGGCGTCCACCTGCGCGCGGTCGGTGACGTCGCAGGTCACGGCGACCGCACCGTCCGGGGCTCCGTCGGTCCGCAGATCCAGCACGGCGACCTGCGCACCCCGCTCGAGCAGCAGGCGTGCCGTCGCCTGTCCGATGCCGCTTCCCCCACCCGTGACGATCGCCGCGATGCCGTCGAACTCCATGGGATCGATCATTCCAGCCCGCCGAGCGCCACGGCGTCCCGGAGCCCGGCCACGAACCGCTCCGGCTGCTCCGACGCACCGAAGTGGCGCCCGCGGGCGCCTCGCGCCGGGCCCGCACATCGGGGATCCGCTCCGCGAGCGACCTCGGCGCCGGCAGCAGATCCGCTCGACCCCGCTCGCGTCGGCGCGCTCCTCCTCCGTGAGGTCGGCCGGATCGACGGCCGCGAGGAGCGCCAGCGGCGTGTCCGTGAGGTGGAGCGCGGCCACGTGCTCCGGCACCGATCGGGCCGCCGCCTCGGCCACGTCGGTGCCGATCATCCGGAGGCCGCCGGCGCTCCGCCACCGCGGCAGGGCGAGCAGCCGCGCCTCGGCGGTGCGCCAGTCGTACCCGTCGATCCGCGGGCCGACCAACGCCGTGAGGAACGCGGGATCGACCGAGCGGCCGTCGTCGCCCTCCACGCCGAACGGGGCGGAACGACCGCAGGCGCTCCGCGCAGGTCGTCGAGCACGGCGTCGGAGACCGGGTGCGGGGCATCCGTCACGGGTCGATCCTGCGGCACCCCCGGCGAATCGCTACCGATTCGTGACCGAACCAGCGGTCCGGATGCAGATGGGGGTGGGACAGTGCTGATCTCCTGGTCATCCGAGTACTCGACAAGGAGGTGGAACGGATGACGAACCCGGCCACCGGCCCGCACCTCCGTCCTGGTGCCTGGGCCTCGCTCGCCGTGCTCGCGGGCCTCGTCGTCGCGGTCGTGGCCGCGGCGCTGACGATCGGGCCGTGACCGCCGAGCGGCCGACCGTCGCTTCGCCCGTCGGCTCGGCTTCCGCCGCCTGACGGCCGAGGACGGCCGGGTTCCGGGCCCGATGCCGTCGCCCTCGGTACTACCGGATCAGAAGCCGCCCTGCGCCCCGAAGGCGTTGCCGGCTGCGCCGAAGGATCCCCGAGAGCGCTCGTACGGCAGCGCCGTCTCGGGGTCGATCGCCCCGTTGGTCTGATCGAAGGTGTGCCCGTACTGCAGCGGGATCCACACCCGTGGGCGCCGGCGCCTGCTGATCAGCCGCACGGGGGCGAGCAGCGGCATCCCGGTCTCGATGGCCGCGCGGCGCCACTCGAGGTCGCGTCGGATCCCGAGCACGGTGCGCAGGATCAGCGAGCAGCCCGCGCGGGGGCCCGACCAGCCGTAGCGATCCTTCGCCATCGAGCATTCCCAGAGCTCGAAGGCGACCTCCGCCTGGCGATGCTCGGCGAGGCGCGGTTCGACCCGCCGCGTGTACCGCTGTGCCCACGACGTCACGAAGCGCACCCCGGCGTCGTGGACTCGCGAGTGCCGAGGACGCCGGAGAGGCTCCTGCGCCATGTGCGGACGGTACGCCTGTCCGCGTCGCTCGTAAACCGGGAAGGTCGCGATTTCGCTGTGACTCGCGCGGCCGGCCGACCGGCCTCCCACGGCCCGGTGGGCGCGGCACCGTGGTGTGGAATGGTGCCCATGCGCAGCCGCGAACGGGTGGAACTCCCGTGACGGTCATCGGCGGGACGCCTTGGCTGGTCGTCCAGGTGCTGATCCTGCTCGGAGCCCTCGTCGTCGCCGTGATCGCGCTCGTGCGCGCGTTCCGCCGGCGCTGACCCGGCTCGCCGGCGTCAGGCGCGCCGCACCTCGACGTCCTCGTTCCCGCCGGTCGTGGTCGCACCGGGATCCCGACGCGGGTCGCCGATCTCAGGCGAAGTCGGTGGAGCGGCTGAGCTCCTCCCACTCGTCGACCTCGGCGCGGAGCGCGTCGAGCGCGGCGCGGAACGCGGTCGAGGCGTCGTTGCCGAGCAGCAGCATGTAGGGCGGGTGACCGGACTCGACCGCGGTGAGCAACGCCTCGGCCGCCTTCGCGGGGTCGCCGGGCTGCGTGCCGTGCACCGTGTCGTGCTCCTTACGGCGCGTGCCGGCGGTCTCGGCGTAGTCCGCGATCGGCTCGGCCGACTGCATCAGCGAGCGGCCGGCGAAATCGGTGCGGAACCCGCCCGGCTCGACCGCCGTCGCCGTGATGCCGAGCGGCGCGACCTCCTTGCGCAGCGACAGGGTGAGCGCCTCGATGGCGGCCTTCACGGCGGCGTAGTAGCCGGAGCCCTCCGGACAGATCCGCGCGCCGATGGAGGAGAGGTTGACGATCGTGCCCGACCGGCGCTCGCGCATGCCGGGCAGCACCGCCTTGATCGTGCGGACGGTCCCGAAGACGTGGGTCTCGAAGAGCTGCCGCACGTCGGCGTCGTCGCCCTCCTCGACGGCCGCGCGGTAGCCGTAGCCGGCGTTGTTGACGAGCACGTCGATCCGGCCGAACCGCTCCTCGGCGGCCCGCACGGCGTCGGTCACCTGGGCGGCGTCGGTCACGTCGAGCGCAAGGGCGAGGGCGGAATCCGGATGCGCGCTCGCGAGGTCCTCCACCCTCGCGACGTCCCGCGCCGTGGCGACCACGTCGTGGCCGTGGGCGAGCGCGGCTTCGGCGAAGGCGCGGCCGAGTCCGGTCGAGCAGCCGGTGATGAACCAGGTGGCCATGGGAGTCCTGCTTTCGTCATGCGGAGGGAGGGCGGTGACACGCTAGGTCGGTCGGCCTGCGGAATCCGGGGAACCGCCGGGAGCCCTGCTCAGCCTCGCCGGATACCGTGGAGGGGAATCGGACCCACCATGACGACGAAGCGACCCTCGGATGCGCGGCTGGCCGCGGCACGCTACGGGGTCGACCGTGTCGCCCGCACCGACGATCAGGCGGACGAGGATGCGTCGAACGCCGGGCAGCCTTCGATGGACCAGCGGGCGCAGATCGTCGAGATCGCGATCGAGCAGGCCCAGCGGCGCGGTGAGTTCGACGGCCTCTCCGGCGCCGGCAAGCCGCTCAGCGGACTGAACGCGGTCCGGGATCCGGATTGGTGGATCCGCCGCAAGATCGAGCGGGAGGGCCTCACCGGGCTCGGCCCGCCGGCGCTGACACTCCGTGCGGAGGACGACGGACTCGAGCGGCGCCTCGACGGCCTGGCCGGCGAGAACGCGGTGCGGGAGCTGCTCGAGGACTTCAACCGCCGCGTGCGCGAAGCGCGTCGCCAGCTGCTCGGCGGACCGCCGGTCGTGACGCCGCTCCGCGATGTCGACGCGGAGGTGGCGGCCTGG
>DASYJR010000225.1:0-1632 GCA_035996305.1 Amnibacterium sp.
CATCCAGTCGCACGTCGCCTACGGACACGTGGGCAACTCCTCCGCAGTCTTCCCGCTGCAGCGCCTCGGCATCGAGGTGTGGCCGGTGCACACCGTCCAGTTCTCCAACCACACCGGCTACGGCGAGTGGCGCGGGCAGGCGTTCGACGGAAGAGACGTGCAGCAGGTCGTGCAGGGCATCGAGGAACGCGGCGTACTCGGCACCTGCGACGCCGTCCTGTCGGGCTATCTGGGCTCGGTCGGTGTCGGGGAGGAGGTCGTCGCGAGCGTCGGAAAGGTGCGCGCGGCCAATCCGGCGGCCGTCTACTGCTGCGATCCGGTGATCGGTGACGTCGGTCGCGGCGTCTTCGTCCGGCCGGGCATCGCGGAGCTCATGCGCGACGTCGCCGTCCCCGCAGCCGACATCGTCACGCCCAACCACTTCGAGCTCGACCTGCTCGCCGGCGGCACCACCCGGACGATCGCCGAGGTGACGGACGCCGTCGCCGCCGTCCACGCGCTCGGCCCGCGCGTGGTGCTCACGACCTCACTGATCACCGACGACACCCCGGACGACGCGATCGACCTCCTCGCCTCGGAAGGCGGCCGGCACTACCGCGTGCGGACGCCGAAGCTCGGGGTCTCGGTCAACGGCGCCGGCGACGCGATCGCGGCGCTGTTCCTCGCCCACTGGCTCGACACCCGCTCCGCGAACGAGGCACTGGCCCGCGCCGCAGCGTCGGTGTTCGGGCTGCTCAAGGCCACCGAGGACGCCGGATCCCGCGAGATCCTGCTGGTGGCGGCCCAGGAGGAGTTCGTCTCCCCCACCCGCAGCTTCGAGGTCGAGGAGCTGTGATCAGGCCGGCGTGACCTCGTAGGTGTGGCCCGCGGTGCGCAGCCGCTCGACCAGCACGTCGCCCAGCGCCGTCGCGGGCGTGAGCGAACCAGCGCGCGCCGGCAGGCGGTCGCCGTCCAGAGCCAGGGCGAGGGCGCTCTCGCCGAGCATCACGGCGGTCGCGGCGTAGCCGGGGTCGCCGGGTCCGCCGGCGGTGGCCCGGTAGCGGCGACCGGTCTCGGTCTCGGCATCGACGACCATGCGGAACCAGCCCTTCTCCCGCGTCTCGGCGCTCGGGCCCGTGCCGGGAGCCGGCAGTACCCGGTCGAGCAGCGTGCGCGTCGGGGAAAAGCTCATCGCGGCCACGAGGCTCGCGAGCGCCGCGGTGACACCGACCGCACTCACCGCACCGACCGGCCCGCTGCCCACGCCCATGACCTCGGCGTACCGGAGTCCCCGCCCGTAGCCCCAGCCCTGCAGGGCGTTGCTCCGCCGGACGATGCGGGTGTTGAAGGACGCCATCACGAACGGCGCCGTCCAGCGGCCGTCGGGCGTGCGGGTGGGCGGACCGGCGTCCGCGGGTTGGCGGATGCCGGGCTCGGCGGAGCGGTCGGGGCTCAGCGCGTAGGGATCGGTCACCGTGCGGCGCAGCGACCGATCGGTCGCGACGGCCTCGACCTGCGCCCGCATCGAGTCGATCGTGCCCCCGCTGATCCCCCCGCGCAGGGTCGCGACCAGGCGGACGTCCTGCAGGCCGCCGGCGCCGTCCGCCGCCGCCCGCTCGGCGAGCAGCAGCGTCGCGAGGTCCGAAGGCACGG
>DASYJR010000226.1:0-2582 GCA_035996305.1 Amnibacterium sp.
CACGGACGCCGTCGTCGGCGCCGCACTGGACGCGGGGGTCAACCTCATCGACACCGCCGACGTCTACGGCGCCGAGTACGGCGCGAGCGAGGCCCTGCTCGGGCGGTCGCTCGCCGGGCGCCGTGACGCGGTCGTGATCGCGACGAAGTTCGGGCACGCGGACATGGCGTCGCCGCTGCCCTCCTGGGGCGCGAAGGGCTCCCGTCGCTACGTCCGCCTCGCGGTCGAGGGATCCCTCCGCCGCCTCCGCACCGAGTGGATCGACCTCTACCAGCTGCACACGCCGGACCCGGCCACCCCGATCGAGGAGACGATCGAGGCGCTCGACGAGCTCGTGACCGAGGGCAAGATCCGCTACTTCGGTCACTCGAACCTGCCGGGCTGGCGGGTCGCGGAAGCGCACCTCACCGCGTCGCTGACTCGCCGGCGGCACTTCGTCTCCGCGCAGGACGAGTACAGCCTGATCGCGCGGGGCGTCGAGCGGGAGGTGCTGCCCGCCGTCGAGCGGTTCGGGCTCGGATTCCTGCCCTACTTCCCGTTCGCGAACGGGCTCTTCACCGGCAAGTTCAGCCGCACCGAGCTGCCGTCGGACTCGCGGATCGCGCGGCAGCGGCCGCACATCCACGAGCACGCCCCGTGGGATGCGATCGAGGCCCTCGACGCCCTGGCGAAGGAGCACGGGACCGGCCTCCTCGAGGTGACGGTCGCGTGGTTCCTCTCGCGTCCGTCCGTGTCGAGCGTGATCGCGGGCGCGACCCGACCCGAACAGGTGCGGCAGAACGCGGCCGCGGCCGACGTCACGCCGCTCACGGTGGCGGAACTGGAGCGGATCGACGCCCTCTTCCCGGCCTGATCGCGGGCGCTGCGAATCCGCGTCGCCCTCTGGTGCGATCCGCGCCGGAGGTGGATGGTGAGCCCATGACGCTGCAGGCGGTGCCGAACCACCAGCCCGACGGGCGCTGGACGTGGGAGGCCGCGCGCGCGAACACGCGCGCGGTGCGGGTGTCGCCGCATCCGCCGTCCGGGCTCGTGACGCTCAGCCTGTGGCGGGAGGACCGCTGCGTCGGCAGCCTGCGCCTCTCGCCGGCCGAGGTCGCGGGGCTCGTCGGCAAGCTGACCGTGGCGCTGGCCGAGCTCAAGGACCCGTCGCCCGCACGGGCGGTCGGCCTCGAGGATCGGGTGCACGAGCTCGAAGCACGGCTCGCCGCCCTGGAGGACGGCGCCGCGGGCTGAGGCGCTCGCATCGCGGGAGTGCGAAGGAGCGGTCCAGTCTTCTCCCGACCGGCGAGCAGCCAGGCCTCAGCATCCTGCTGGCACGGTGTGCGGATGCGCCTCCGACCCGACCCGCCTCGATGAGCGGCCCCGCCGCGCACGGCCCGCTGCCGAGCCGGCCGCCGCGACGCGGCGACCTCGCCCCGCCCGACCCCTCCGGCTTCGTCTCGACACGGGACTCGGAGGCGGCGCTGCCCTTCGGCATCCGCCTCGCCGGCGGCCTCGCGTGGCGCCTCATCGCGATCGCGGTCGTCGTGCTGGGGTTCGTGGCGCTGCTCGCGCGGCTCGGCGAGATCGTCATCCCCCTCGTCGTCGCGATCCTGCTCTCGGCGCTGCTCACCCCGCTCAAGCACCTCCTGGAGCGCCGCGGGCTCCCCAGGTGGCTCGCGGTCCTTCTCACGTTCCTCACGATGCTGGTGGCCGTTGGGGGCCTCATCACCCTCGTGGTGTTCACGGTGAGCAGCGGCGTCGACCAGTTCGACAAGCACCTCGTGGCCTTCTACGGCAGCACCCTCGACGCGCTCCGGAGCTCGCCCCTCGGGATCAGCCAGACGGATGTGAACCATGCCGTCACCTCCGCCACCGACTTCCTGAAGTCGAACTCGAGCAGGATCGCCGCCGGCGCCCTCACCGGCGCGGACGTGCTCATCCACACGCTCGTCGCCGTGCTGCTGACCCTCTTCATCACGCTCTTCCTCCTGATCGACGGCGCCGGCGTCTGGCGCTGGTGCGTCCGGCTCGCGCCGCGGAAGGCGCGCGCCGCGGTCGACGGTGCTGCGAAGGCCGCGTGGCTCTCCCTGCACGAGTACGTGCGGGTGCAGATCGTCGTCGCCCTCATCGACGGCATCGCGATCGGCGTCATCGCGGCCGTCCTCGGGGTGCCGTTCGCGGTGCCGCTCGGCGTGCTGGTGTTCCTGGGCGCGTTCATCCCGATCGTCGGTGCCGTGACCACCGGACTGCTCGCGGTGCTCGCCGCGCTCGTGTACAACGGCCCGATCAACGCCGTGCTCATGCTCGCCGGCATCGTCGCCGTGAACCAGGTCGAGAGCCACGTGCTGCATCCGCTGCTGCTGGGCGGGGCGGTGCGGCTCCATCCGATCGCGGTCGTGCTCGCCGTCGCGGGCGGATCGGTGATCGCGGGGATCGTCGGGGCCGTCTTCGCGGTGCCGCTCGCCGCCGCCACGAACTCCGCCGTGAAGTACGTCGCCGGCGGCGAATGGAAGGGCAAGGGCCAGCCGCCGACCGGCCCGGTGCCCGAGGAGGGCCATCCGTCGCCACGGCGCGATGACGAACCGAGACCGCCCGACGTG
>DASYJR010000227.1:0-17099 GCA_035996305.1 Amnibacterium sp.
CTCCTCGGGACGCGGCGGCCGCACGGCGCACGAGGTCGAGCAGGTGGCGGAGATCGCGCTCGGCGAGTTCCGCGGCGAGCACGCCGACCTCGCCGCCGTCATCGTCAACCGGGCGGACCCGGCCGAGCGGGCCGCCATGCCCGCGCTGATCGCACCCCACACCGGCGGGGACGTGCCCGTCTTCGCCGTCCCGGAGGACCCCGCGCTCGTCGCGCCGAGCCTCGCGACCGTGCTCGCCGCCGCCGGCGGAGCGGTGATGCAGGGCGACGTGTCGCTCACCGAGCGGAACGTCGAGGCGACCGTCGTGGCGGCGATGACGCTCGAGAACCTCCTCCCCCGCCTCGTGCCGGGCGCGCTGGTGGTGATGCCGGGCGACCGCATCGACACCCTCGTGGGCGTGCTGCTCGCCCACGCCTCCCCCGCGTTCCCGTCGCTGGCCGGGGTGCTGCTGACCGGCGGTCTCACGCCCCCGCCGAACGCCTCGCGGCTCATCGACGGCATCGCGACGCTGCCCATCGCGCGGACCGGGCTCGGCACCTACGAGGCGGTGACCGCCGTGTCCGGTGCCCGCGGCCTGCTCGCCGCCGAGTCGCCCCAGAAGACGGCGGACGCGATCGCGCTGTTCGAGGCGCACGTCGACGTCGACCGGCTCCTCTCCGCCCTCGACGTGCACGCCTCCGCCGTCGTGACGCCGCTCATGTTCGAGTACGGGCTGCTCGCCCGCGCCCGCGCCGACCGGCGGCACATCGTGCTGCCAGAGGGCGACGACGACCGCGTGCTCGAGGCCGCCGGCATCGTGCTCGCCCGGGGCATCGCGGACATCACCATCCTCGGCAACGAGGTCGCGGTGCGGTCGCGCGCGCTCGGGCTCGGCATCGACCTCGGCCGTGCCCACGTCGTGAACCCGTTCGGCGAACCGCTCCGGGAGCGCTTCGCCGAGGTGTACGCGAGGGAGCGGGCGCATCGCGCGGTCTCGCTCGAGCTCGCCCGCGACACGGTCACCGACGTGTCCTACTTCGGCACGCTGATGGTCCACGAGGGCCTCGCCGACGGCATGGTGTCCGGCGCCGCGCACACGACGGCGCACACGATCCGGCCCGCGTTCGAGCTGATCAGGACCGCGCCCGGCGTCTCCGTCGTCTCGAGCGTGTTCCTGATGGCGCTCGCCGACCGGGTGCTCGTCTACGGCGACTGCGCGGTCATCCCGGACCCGACGAGCGACCAGCTCGCCGACATCGCCGTCTCGGCCGCCCGCACCGCCGCGCAGTTCGGCATCGAACCGCGGGTCGCGATGCTGTCGTACTCCACCGGCTCGTCGGGCAGCGGGGCGGATGTCGAGAAGGTGCGCACCGCGACGGCCCTCGTGCGGGAGCGCGCCCCCGAGCTGCTGGTGGAGGGGCCGATCCAGTACGACGCGGCCGCGGATCCGGACGTCGGCGCGGCGAAGATGCCCGGCTCCCCCGTCGCCGGCCGGGCGACGGTCTTCGTCTTCCCCGACCTGAACACCGGCAACAACACCTACAAGGCCGTGCAGCGCAGCTCGAACGCGCTCGCGATCGGCCCCGTGCTGCAGGGCTTGAACAAGCCCATCAACGACCTGTCGCGCGGCGCCCTGGTCCGGGACATCGTCAACACGATCGCGATCACGGCGATCCAGGCCCAGTCGGGTCCCGCCGCGCGGAGGGAGCAGCCATGAGCGGATCCGTCTTCGTCCTGAACGCCGGCTCGTCGTCGCTGAAGTACCAGCTCGTCGACCCCGCCACCGCCGAGGTGCACGTCTCGGGCACGGTCGAACGGATCGGCGAGGACGGCAGCGACGTCCCCGACCACGAGGCCGCGGTGCGGCGGGCGCTCGACGCGATCGAGGGCGGACCGGATCCCGTCGCCTGCGGCCACCGCGTCGTGCACGGCGGCGAGCGGTTCGACGCCGCCACCGTGATCGACGACGACGTCGAGCACGCCGTCGACGAGCTGTCCGCTCTCGCGCCGCTGCACAACCCGGCGAACCTCGAGGGCATCCGCGCGGCCCGGGCCGTGCTGCCGCACATCCCCCACGTCGCCGTGTTCGACACGGCCTTCCACCGCACGATCCCCCCCGCGGCGGCCACCTACGCGATCGACGCCGGCCTCGCCGCCCGGTACGGCGTGCGACGGTACGGCTTCCACGGCACGAGCCACCAGTACGTCTCGCGGGCCGCAGCGGCGTTCCTCGGCATCCCGCTCGAGGACTCGAAGCTCATCGTGCTGCACCTCGGCAACGGCGCGTCCGCCTGCGCCGTCGACGGCGGCCGCTCGATCGAGACGTCGATGGGCATGACGCCGCTCGAGGGACTCGTGATGGGCACCCGGTCCGGCGACATCGATCCGGCGGCGCTGTTCCATCTGCACCGGCAGGCGGGCCTCGGGTTCGACGAGCTCGAGCGCCTGCTGAACCGCGACAGCGGACTGAAGGGCCTCACCGGCAAGGGCGACATGCGGGACGTGCAGGCGGCCGCCGCGGACGGCGAGGAGCGGGCGGAGGCGGCGCTCGCGGTGTACCGCCACCGGATCCGGCGCTACATCGGCGCCTACCTGGCCCACCTCGGGGGGCTCGACGCCCTCGTCTTCACGGCCGGGGTCGGCGAGAACAACTCCCTGCTCCGCCGGCGCACGGTCGACGGCCTCGGGCACCTCGGCATCCGGGTCGATCCGGATCGCAACGAGGTGCCGTCGAAGCAGGCGCGGCGCATCTCCCCCGACGGCGCGCCGGTCGCGGTGCTCGTCGTCCCGACGGACGAGGAGCTCGAGATCGCGCGGCAGACGGCCGCCGTCGTGTCCTGACGGCGGGCCGCCGGTCCGGTCAGGCGCTGCCGGGCGCCTCGTCGTGCTGGTCCGCCTCGCGCTCGCGAGCGGCCTTGGCAGCCGCGTCGTGCGCCCGGTGCTGGAGCTCCGTCGCCATGTGCTCGGCCCTCGCGGCGCGCTTCGCGACGTCGGCGGCCTGCTTCGCCGCGGCCCTCGCCGCCGCCTTCGCGGTGTGCTCGGCCTGCTTCGCGGCGTGCTTCGCGGCCTGCTGGGCCCGGTCGGCCGCCCTCGCGGCGTCCTTCGCGAGCCGGTCGGCGGCCCTCGCGGCCGCCTTCGCGTCGCGATCCGCCTGCTCGGCGGCCTTGCCGAGGCGGCTCCGGTCGGTGTGCGTCCACCCGCTCGTGACCGCGACGCCGGTTCCGCCCGCGAGGAGCGGCGTGACGGTCGCCCGGTAGCGCGTGTCGGGCGCGAGCGTGGCGACGATCACGGACCGCAGCGCGGGGTCGGTGACCGTCGTGGACAGCGTGCCGCCGACGTCCGACGTCAGCACCACCTGGTAACCGGTGATGGTCGTCGCGTCGCCGTCGTCGAGCCGCCAAGCGACCTGGACCCGGTCGCTGTCGAGCGGACGGACCTTCACCTGATCGATCGCGGCGACCGACGTGGTGCCCTGGTCGTCCGACGCGTCGTCCGAGGCCGACGACGGATCCGTCAGCGTCGGCCCGGCCTGCGGCACGTCGTCGGCGAACGCGGCGGTCAGCGGCAGGAGCGCGAAGGCCCCGACGGCGGCGGCCGTGGCCATGGCCACGGCGATGGTGTGCCTGTGCATGCGGATCTCCCCCAGAGATCTTGGACTGATCAGGAGAACCGTAGGGAATCCGGCGTGTCGTGCGCGCGCCCCGCTTCGGGGGTCGCGACGGGGCACGGCGTTCGGGCGACGTGGGGCCGAGCGCCAATAGCATCGTCAGGTGTTCTGCAGACGAACGGTCGGAGAACGATGACCGCCGCGACGGCCGCACTCGTCGTCCTGGTGATCGTGCTCGCCCTCATCTTCGATTTCACGAACGGCTTCCACGACACGGCGAACGCCATGGCGACGCCGATCGCGACCGGGGCGATGCGGCCCCGGGTCGCCGTCGCGGTCGCCGCGGTGCTGAACCTGGTGGGAGCGTTCCTGTCCACGACGGTCGCGCAGACGATCTCCGGCGGCCTGATCAAGGAGGGCGGCGGCGGTGTCCAGGTCGGTCCCGTGATCGTGTTCGCGGGGCTGATCGGCGCGATCGCCTGGAACATCACGACCTGGTACCTCGGCCTGCCGTCGTCGTCGAGCCATGCGTTGTTCGGCGGTCTCGTCGGCGCCGCGATCGTCGGCGCCGGGCTCGGCGCCATCGACTACGGCGTGCTGCTCGGCAAGGTGATCATCCCTGCCGTGCTCGCCCCGCTGACCGCGGCCGTCGTCGCGTTCCTCGCGACGCGCCTCGCCTACTGGATCACCCGGCGGCAGGACGGGCGTCCCGACGGCCGCCGCGTCTTCCGCGTGGGCCAGGTGTTCTCCTCCTCGCTCGTCGCGCTCGCCCACGGCACGAACGATGCGCAGAAGACGATGGGCGTCATCACGCTCACCCTCATCGCCGCGGGCACGCAGCGGGCCGGCACGCCGCCGCATCTCTGGGTGATCGCGGCCTGCGCCGCCGCCATCGCGATCGGCACCTACACCGGCGGTTGGCGCATCATCAAGACGCTCGGCACGGGGCTGACGTCGGTGAAGCCCGCCCAGGGCTTCGCGGCGGAGGTGAGCACCGCCTCCACGATCCTCGCCTCCAGCCATCTCGGGTTCGCCCTCTCGACGACGCACGTGGCGTCGGGATCGGTGATCGGCTCCGGGCTCGGCCGGCGCGGCTCGGTGGTGCGCTGGGCGACCGCACGACGCATCGTGACCGGCTGGGTGCTCACCCTGCCGGCGGCGGCGATCGTCGGCGCGATCGCGCAGCTCCTGGCCGGCCTCGGGCCCATCGGCATCGTGCTCGACACGGTGCTCGGCGTGGGGTTCATGATCGCCGTGTTCCTGCGGGCCCGTCCCGAACGGATCGACGCGAGCAGCCTCGAGCGCGAGGTCGCCGGGGCGGGTGCCGCGGTGCATCGGCCGAAGAAGCGCGACCGGCGGGGGGCGGCGGCATGACCATCAACTGGCTCGCGTTCGTGACGGTGTTCGTCGCGTCGGTCGTCGCCGCCTGCCTGGTCGTGAGCCTGTTCGCGACGGGGATCCGCCTGCTCGCCATGCCGCCCCACGGTGCGCGTCCGGCGGGCGCCGCGCGGGACGAGGAGATGGACGACGTCGAGGGGCCGCAACGGCCACGACGGGCGACCGTCGCCGCAGTGGTGCTGTTCGTGGTCGCCGGCGCCGTCGCCCTGTACGGCATCTACCTGATCATCCCGGCGCTGCACCCCTGAGGGCGGGCGCTTCCGGGGCGTCCTGCACGACGCGGCTGTCGCCGGTCGGCAGCACCTCCACCGCGAGCTTCGCCGGGATGCGCTCCTGCATCGACTCGACGTGGCTGATGAGCCCGATGGTGCGGCCGCCGGTGCGGAGGTCGTCGATCGCGGCCATCGCCGTGTCGAGGGTCTCCGCGTCGAGGGAGCCGAAGCCCTCGTCGACGAAGAGGGTGTCGAGGCGGATGCCGCCCGCCTGCGCGGACACGACCTCCGCGAGGCCGAGCGCGAGGGCGAGGGACGCGAGGAACATCTCGCCGCCGGACAGCGACGCGGCCTGCCGCACGAGGCCGGTGTGGGCGTCGCGGACCCCGATGCCGAGGCCGGTCTCGACGTTGCGGTGCTGCCGCTCGTCGTCGAGGTCGAGCGCGTAGCGGCCGGCCGTCATCCGGGCGAGGCGCAGGTTCGCCGCCGCGATGATCTGCTCCAGCTGCGCGGCGAGCACGTACGTCTCGAGCCGCATGCGGCGGGTGTTCGGCTCGTCGCCGTGCACGGTCGCGGCGAGGTCCCGCACCTCCCCGTAGCGCGCCGCGGTGTCGCCGGAGGCAGCGATCAGGACGACCGCCGCCTTCGCGTTCGCCGCGACGGCGCGAGCCCGATCCCGGCGCCCGCCCGCATCCGCGACGGCCGCCTCGAACTCGGCGGCGGCCTCGTCCCGCTCGGCCAGCAGCGGTGCCGGCGAGACGGGCTCCTCGGGGAGGGCGGCCAGCTCGGGCTCGGCCAGCACCGCCACCGCGGCGGCGAGGGCCTGCTCGTGGGTGCGGACCGCGGCGTCGAGCGCCGTCTCGGTCGCGGGGTCGAGGCGGGCCGCGGCCGCCTCCTCGGCGTCGGCGAACCCCTGCTCGGTCAGCACGGCCGCCAGCGTCGCGGCCGCCTCGGCGGCGGCGGCCTCGCCCGCGCGCACGTCGGAGGTGGCGGCGGTGGCCCGGCGCACCGCGTCGAGCTCGGCCTGCACGGCGTCGGCACGGGCGGCGACCGTCGGCGAGGTGCCGCACGCCGCGGCGACCACCTCGAGGTCGTGCTCCACCTCGGCACGTCGCTCCGTGAGCGCCGCGGTCGTGGCCACGACCCGCTCCCGGGCGGTCGCGAGCTCCGCCGCGAGCCGTTCCGCTCCAGCTGCGGCCTCCGCCCGCTCTGCCCGCACCGTGGCGAGACGCGCGGCGGCCTCGTCGGCCTCGCGCACCCGATCGGCAGCGGCGGCGAGGCGCTCGGCGACGGCGTCGGGCTGCTGCCCGGCGGCGGCGGCGCTGATGGTGGCGAGGCGCCGCTCGAGCTCCGTGACGGCCGTGGCGGCCTGCGCGAGCGCCTCCTGGGCACGCCGCGAGTCCGCCCTGGCCGCCTCGATCTCGGCGGGGCCCACGGTCACGGCGCCCCGCGCAGGGCGCGGATGCTCGGCGGAGCCGCACACCGGGCACGGCTCGCCCGCGGACAGCCCGGCGGCGAGCTCCACGGCCTGGCCCGCGACCCGGGCGGTGAGCAGGGAGTCGAGCCCGGCCGCTGCACGGCCCGCCGACGTCGCCGCTGCCGCCTCGGTCCGCCGAGCCGTGTCGACCTCGGCGGCGAGGGTCGCCGCAGCTCGCGCGGCCTCCAGAGCGGCGGTGAGCGCGGTCACCTCGGCGCGGGCGGCCGGCGCCTGCGCGGCGGTGAGGGCCAGCGCGGCGAGCGCGTCGTCGAGCGCGGCGATGCGGGCGGGCAGCGCGGCGATCCGCGCCTCGAGCGCCGGCACCGCGTCGACGGCGGTGCGCACCGCCTGCTCGGCCGCCGAGAGCGCCGCCCGCCGCTGGGGCAGCGCCGCCTCGACGGCACGCGGGTGCGCGAGCACGCCCTGCAGGGTGAGCAGCGCCTCGATGCGGGCGCCGGGCTGCGCCGCGCCGTCCGAGCCGAAGCGCCGCAGTGCGGCGAGGGCCTCCGCGAGCGCCGCCCGCGCGGCCGCGAGCGTCTCGGTGGCCAGGGCGAGCGCGGCGCTGGGCGGATGCACCGCCTCGGCCCGGCGGGCGGCCGCGAGCCGCGCCCGGGTCCCGGCGACGCCCGCGGACTCCCCGGTGAGGCGTTCGGTGCGGCGCCGGGCGTCGTCCCGCCGGATCTGCAGGGCCTGGACCCGCAGGACCTCCTGCAGGGCCCGCTCGGCGGTCTCGAGCCGCGCCCTCGCCGCCGCGGCCGCGGCGTCGGCGGCGACCGCGGCTGCCGCCGACTCCTTCGCGAGCCGCTCGAACCACTCGTGGCCCGGTTCCGTGGGCGGCTCCGTGCCGACGAGCTCGGCGGTGGTCTCGGCGCGGGCGGCCAGCTCCGTCGCGGTGGCGGCGAGCGCCGCGGCGAGCGCGTTCCTGCGCTCGAGCAGGTCGTGCTCCAGCCGCTGGAACCGGTCGGTGCCGAACAGGGTGCGCAGCAGGTCGCGCCGCTTGTCGGTCGGCGCGAGCAGGAAGTCCTGGAACCGGTTCTGGGCGAGCAGGATCACCTGCAGGAACTGGTCCTTGCTGATCGGCAGCAGCTCCGCGAGCGCGATCCCGACCTCCGTCGGCCGGGTGGCGACCACCCGGGGCGCCTCACCCTCGAGCACGGCCAGCTCCGCCTCGGGTTCGGCGGTGGTGGTGCCGGAGCCCGACCGCTTCAGCCGCTCGTAGCGCGGGGTGCGCCGGATGCGGTACACGGTGTCGCGCACCTGGAAGTCGAGCTGCACCTCGCTCGGATCCGCGGGGCCGCAGTGCTGGCTGCGCACCTGGCTCTCCCGGCGCTCGAACCGCGGCACGTCGCCGTAGAGGGCGAAGCAGACGGCGTCGAGGATGCTCGACTTGCCGGCGCCGGTGCGTCCGCTGATCAGGAAGATGCCGTCGTCGTCGAATCGGCGGAAGTCGACGGCCTGCTCGGCCCGGTAGGGACCGAACCCGGCGACGCGGAGGGCGAGGATCCTCACGCGGCACCCCCGAGCAGCTCCTCGACGAGGCGCCGCTCGAACTCGCTCGGGCCGGCGCCGTTGCGGGTGAGCGCGAGGAAGTCGGCGACGAGCTCCGGATCCGACCGCCCGCGCACGCGCTCCGCGTAGGAGGCGCTGCCGCCGTCCGCCACCGTCTCCGGCCGCCACTCGAAGGCGACGCAGTGCGGGAACCGACGCTGCAGCCGACGCATGCCGTCCGTCGGCCGCACCTGGTCGGTGACCTGCGCCTTGACCCAGTGACCGGCGGCCTGCTCGACGCCCTCGTCGGCGAGCAGGTGCTCGATCCCGCCGGTGAGCACGGTGAGCGGCCGGGGCACGGGCAGGTCGAGCCAGGTCACGTCGGCGAGCCCGGCCGCGTCGAGGTCGACCAGCCAGCCGCCGCGCGGCTTGCCCGCCTCGCCGAACGAGTAGTGCAGCGGCGCACCCGAGTACCGGATGCGCGGGCTGAGGGTCGCGCGCCCGTGGATGTGGCCGAGCGCGACATAGTCGGGCCCGTCGAACACGGACGCGGGCACGAGGTCGAGCCCGCCGCGGCTGAGGTCGCGCTCCACGTCGCCCGCCGGGACGCCGGCGGCGAAGCAGTGCGCCAGCACGATCGACCGCACGCGTCGCTCGGCGAGGTCGGCGCGGATCTCGTCCATCGCGACGCCGAGCGCCTGCTCGTGGCCGCCGATGCGGTGGCCGGGCCTGTCCTGGCGGAACAGGGCGGGCTCGAGGTACGGGATGCCGTAGACCGCGACCGGGCCCGCCTCGTCTTCGAGCAGCACCGGCACGGCGAGGCGATCGGTGCGGGTGCGCAGGTGGATGCCCGCGGCGCCGAGCCACTCCGCATGCATGCCGAGCCGCGTACCCGAGTCGTGGTTGCCGCTGGTCAGCACCACCTGGGCGCCCGCGTGCCGGATGCCGGCGATCGCGCTCTGGAACAGCTCGATCGCCGCGGTCGACGGCATCGACGAGTCGAACACGTCCCCGGCGACGAGCACGACGTCGATCCGCTGCTTCCGCACGGCGGTGACGAGCGCCGACAGCACGACCCCGAGGTGCTCCAGCGTGGCGTGCGTGTGGAACGTGCGGCCCAGATGCCAGTCGGACGTGTGCAGCAGGCGCATGGGGGCAGGGTAGGGACGGCCGCTGACAGCGCCGCCGCGCGACGGGCGTCCGCGACGGGTGGTGCCGGCCCCGCCGGGGCGCCTGCCAGCGCCGTCACGGCGGGTTCATGCCGTGGGTTCGGATGGATGTCAGGTGCGGCATGCACCCTGATCGCATGCCCACCGACGTGCCGTCTCCCCCTTCGTCCGTCCCCCTGTGTCCCGTCGACGGGATGCCGATGACGCAGACCATCGTCGGCTGGCGGTGCCCGATCTGCGGGGCCTCCGGCACGTCCATGGCCGCCTGACCACCCCCGACGAGACGGAGCGAAGCGATGACCTTCCCGAACAACAACCTGCAGCCCCACCCCGAGGACACGAAGAAGGACGCGGAGGTGCTCGCCGGCGAGCCCGGCTCGGCCGATGAACGCGACACGGGCGACGGCTTCGGGCCCCTGCCCGGTGACGAGGACGAGGACCACGTCGGCTGACCGGTCGTGGGCGCCGCGGTCGGCATCCCCGTCGCGATCGTCGCTGCGGCGCTGCTCGCCCTCGGCGCCCAGCTGCAGAACCAGGGTGCGTCCCGGGTCGACGAGGACACCCCCGACGGGAAGCGGTTCGGCCTCGAGCAGCTGATCGCGCTCGTCTCGACGCCGCGGTGGCTGGGCGGATCGACGATCCTCGGGATCGCGGTCGCGCTCCAGCTCGTCAGCCTGCTGTTCGCGCCCATCGCGGTCGTGCAGCCCATCGGCGCCCTCTCGCTCGTGATCACCGTGCTGCTCGACACCCGGATGAACCGGGCGCGGGTCCCCCGCCGGGCGGTCGTCGCGATCGTGCTGTGCCTGGTCGGCGTGACCGCGTTCGTCGTCACGGCCTCGCTCACGACGACCTCGGGATCGCCGACGCCGATCGCGACCGGTGTCGTGCTCGCCGTGCTGGGGGTCGTGCTCGGCGCCCTCGGCGTCGTGCTGGTCCGGCTCCGGACGCACCGGTCCGCGCTGCGCTCCGCGCTCGCCGCCGGTCTGCTGTTCGGGTTCGTCGCGACCCTGGCGAAGCTCGTGATCGGCCGGGTCACGCAGATCGTGTCGCAGGGGTCCGGGTTCACGGCGGAGGACTGGCTGACGCTCACCTGCGTCGTCGCGCTCCTCCTCGCGGGCGCGATCGGCCTCTCGCTCGTGCAGACCGCCTATGCCGCAGGCTCCCCCGACCTCGTCGTCGCCGCCCTCACGGTCATCGATCCGCTCGTCGCCGTGACGATCGGCGTCGCCGTGCTGGGCGAGGCCGCCCGGGCGCCGGGGTGGGCGTTCGCCGTCTTCGCGGTCGCCGAGGCCGTGGCCGTCGTCGGGGTGCTGCGTCTCGCCCGGAACCAGCCGCAGCCCGGCACCCGCGACGAGGGCAGCGGTCCGGCGTGATCCGCCGCCCGAGGGCACGGCGAAGGAGGCGGTGACCGGTCGGCTCGAGCGCCTCGACCGCCCCGCGTACAGTGGCCGCGACGGAAAGAGGACCGCGGTGACCGCCCCCACGATGCCCGGGTCGGCCGGCAACGGGCACGGCCTCCGCCGCCGCGCGGCCGCGCTCGCCGGGGCCGTCGCCGCGCTGACGGGGCGGATCCGGCTCGACCGCGCCCTCGTCGTCGTCGCGCTCGTCGCCGGCATGGTGCTCGTGCTCGTGGAGACGCCGATCGCGGCGGTCGCCCACGATCTGCCGCTGCTGCTCGCGTTCGTGCTCGCGCTGCTGCACGCCGGCTCCATCCCGCTCGCGGCGGTGCGCCCGCACCTCGCCGCGCCGCTCTCGGTGGCCGCCGTGGTGGGCATGCAGGCCGCGAGTCCGAGCTCCGCCGCGCCCTGGCCGTGGTGGCCCGTGCTGATCGTCACCGAGACGCTCGTGCTCTTCGTGGTGGGGCTGCGGGTGCGCTGGCCCGCTGCGCTGATCTACTGGGTGCTGGCGACCGGCGCGCCCGCGATCCTCGCCGCGCAGCAGCGGCCCTCGGAGTCGGACGCGACGAGCCTCGACGTGGTCGTGTTCGGCGGCATCAGCGGCGCCTCGCTCGTCGTGGCGGTCGTGCTCGCCGAGTGGAGCAGCATCCACGCCCAGCTGGTCCGGGAGCGCCGCATCAGCGCCACGGAGGCGTCCCGCCGCGTGGTCATGGAGGAGCGGGCACGCATCGCCCGCGAGCTGCACGACGTCATCGCCCACAGCATGTCGATCATCACCGTGCAGTCGTCGACCGCCCGGTTCCGGCACCCGGACTTCGCGCCGGCCGCCATCGCCGAGTTCGAGGAGATCGGTGAGAAGTCGCGGCAGGCGCTCGACGAGATGCGCGGCCTCCTCGCCGTGCTCCGCGGCGGCGAGGAGGCCTCCCCGCGCACGCCGCAGCCCGACCTCGCCGACGTCGCCGACCTGGTCGCGCAGGCCGAGCGCGCCGGCATGCGCGCCCGGTTCCAGCGGCTCCCGGCGGCCGACTCCGCGCAGGTCGGGGAGGTGACGGGTCTCGTCGCCTACCGGATCGTGCAGGAGGCGCTGTCCAACGCGATCCGGCACGCGCCCGGCGCGTCGGTGCGCGTCGCCGCACACCGGGAGGGGGACGTGCTGCGGCTCGAGATCGAGAACACCGCCGCACCGGCCGCGGTCGCCCCCGCTCCCGTCTCGGAGCAGGGTCACGGGCTCATCGGGATGCGGGAGCGGGCGGCGAGCGTCGGCGGTGCCGTCGACGCGGGGCCGACGGCCGACGGCGGGTTTCGCATCCGCGCCGTGCTGCCGCTCAAGCCGCCGGTGGCGGCGTCGTGATCCGGGTGCTGGTCGCGGACGATCAGGCGATGGTCCGGGCGGGCTTCGCCGCGCTGCTGGCCGCGCAGCCCGACCTCGAAGTCGTCGGTCAGGCCGAGAACGGTGCGGAGGCGGTCGCCCTCGCGGCGTCGGAACGACCCGACGTGGTGCTGATGGACGTGCGGATGCCCGTGCTCGACGGGATCGCGGCGACCCGCCAGGTGCTCGAGAAGGCGCCCGGCACCCGCGTCGTGGTGCTGACGACGTTCGACGTCGACGACTACGTGCTCGACGCCATCCGTGCGGGGGCGAGCGGGTTCCTGCTGAAGGACGCCCCGCCGGACGACCTCGTCGCGGCCGTGCGGATCGTCGCTCGGGGCGACGCCCTGCTCGCGCCGTCGGTGACGCGCCGGCTCATCGAACGGCTCGCCGTGACGCCGGCGCAGGCGCCGTCCTCGAGGTCCGCGCTCTCGGAGCTCACCCAGCGGGAGCGCGAGGTGCTCGTCGAGGTGGCGCGCGGCCGGAGCAACCAGGAGATCGCCGCCGCGCTCGTGATCGCCGAGCAGACGGTGAAGACCCACGTGAGCCGCGTGCTCGGCAAGCTGGGTCTCCGCGACCGGGCGCAGGCCGTCGTCGCGGCGTACGAGTCGGGCCTGGTGGTGGCGGGCGACTGACGCGGCCCCCTACCCCGGTAGTACGGGCGACACGGTCCTCTGGAGGGACGCGGCCGAAGGGGTCCGGCACCTAGCGTTGCAGCATGACCATCGCCGCGCCCCGCCCCCTCCGCACCACGAGGCCGCGCCGGACCCCCGCCGGCGGCGGGACGGCCACGCACGCCAGCGACTACACGGAGCTGACGCGCCGGGTGAAGGCCGCCGGCCTGCTCGAGCGCCGGCCGGGGTTCTATGCCGTGCGCGGCATCCTCCTCGTCGCCGCGTTCTCGATCGCGACCGTGCTGATGCTCGCGGTGGGTCGCTCCTGGTGGCAGCTCGCCGTCGCCGTGCTGTTCGGGGTGCTGTTCACCCAGGTCGGCTTCCTCGCCCACGACGGCGCGCACCGGCAGATGTTCGTCTCCGGCAAGCGCAACGAGTGGGTCTCCCGGGTGCTCGCGAACCTGGTCGTCGGCCTCAGCTACGGCTGGTGGATGCACAAGCACTCCCGCCACCACGCGAACCCGAACACCCAGGGCAAGGACCTCGACATGGACGCCAACGCGCTCGTGTTCACGCCCCGTGACGCGGCCGCCCGCACGGGCGTCGCGAAGTGGCTGATGCGGCGCCAGGGCTGGTTCTTCTTCCCCGTGCTGACCCTGACCGGGCTCGACCTGCACAAGAAGTCGGTGCAGATGCTCACCGCCCGTGGCGAGGTCAAGCACCGCTGGGTCGAGCTCGCCTTCATCACCGTGCGCCTCCTCGGCTTCGCGACCTTCGCGTTCGTCGTCGCCGGGCCCGTCATCGCACCCGCCTTCCTGCTCGTGCAGGTGCTCGTCTTCGGCTTCACCATGGGCTCCGCGTTCGCACCGAACCACAAGGGCATGCCGCTGATCGACGAGTCGCAGCGCGTCGACTACCTGCGCCGGCAGGTGCTCACGTCCCGCAACATCGCGGGTGGCTGGCCCGTCACGCTCATCATGGGTGGGCTGAACTTCCAGATCGAGCACCACCTGTTCCCCAACATGCCGAGCATCAACCTGCACCGGGCTCGCCCGATCGTGCGCGCCTACTGCGCGGAGCTCGGTGTGCCGTACACGGAGACGTCGTTGCCGAGGTCGTGGGCGATCGTCGTCACGTACATCCACCGCGTCGGGCTCGGCGAGGCCGACCCGTTCGACTGCCCGGCCGCTGCGGCGTTCCGTCTCGCGTAGGGCTCAGCCCTCGAGCACGGCCCGGGCGGCCGCGTAGCCGCCGAGGCCCGAGACCGCGCCGCCGCGCACGGAACCCGAGCCGCAGAGCAGGATCCGGGGATCGGCGGTCCCCACGCCCCACCGCTCGGCGGCCGTCGCAGCGGGCCGGTCGTCCGGCCGCCACGGCAGCGAGAGCGGACCGTGGAAGATGTGCCCGCCCGGCATGCCGAGCGACGCCTCCAGATCCGCCGTCGTGCGCACCTCGATCGACGGCCGCCCGTCGGCGTCCGGGACGAGGAGGTCCTCGATCGGCTCGTCGAGCACGTCGTCGAGCGACGCGAGCACGGCCGCCCGGGCCGCGTCGCGGTCGAGGCCGAGCCGGTGGGGCGCCTGCAGCCCGAACACGGTCAAGGTCTGCACCCCCGCCGCGCGCAGGCCGGGGCCGAGGATGCTCGGATCGGTGAGCGAGTGGCAGTAGGTCTCGAGCGGCAACGGGTCTGGCAGGCCGCCTGCGGCCGCCCGTGCGTGGGCGGCGTCGAGCTCCGACGCGGCCTCGTGCACGTGGAAGGTGCCGGCGAACGCCGCCTCGGGAGCGACACCCCGGTCCTTCAGGCGGGGCAGGCGCGTGAGCAGCAGGTTCGCCTTCACCTGTGCGCCCTCGGGCCCGCGGGCCTCCCGGCCGAGGAGTCGTTCCAGCACGGCCGGCGCCACGTTCGCGAGCACCGTCCCCGCCGCGAACGTGCGGACCCGGCCGCCCGCGATCGCGGTCACCTCGCCGTCGGCCGTGATCGCCGTGACCTCGGCGCCGGTCAGGATCGTCGCACCCGCCCGTTGCGCGGCGTCCTCCAGCGCGGCGGTCAGGGCGCCCATCCCGCCGACGGGCACGTCCCAGTCCCCCGTCCCGCCGCCGATCACGTGGTACAGCAGGCAGACGTTCTGCGCGAGCGACGGGTCGTCGAGGGCGGCGAACGTGCCGATGAGGCCGTCGGTGGCGACCATGCCGCGCACGAGATCGGAGGCGAACCGCTCCGCGAGCGTCGCACCGATCGGCGTCTCGACGAGGTCGTGCCAGATCCGCGGGTCCACCCGGTCGCGCACGGCGGCCTCCGCGGGCAGCGGTTCGAGCAGCGTCGGCCAGACCGCGCCCGCGAGCGCTGCCGTGTCGGCGAGCCAGCGGTCGTACGCGTCGGCGTCGGCGGCCGCGCCGACCGCGGCGAACGACGCGGCCGTCGCGGTGCGGTCCGCGGTGTCGATGAGCAGCCCGCGGTCCGTGCCGGGCAGGGGCGTGTAGGAGGCGTAGCGGCGCCGGCGCAGCTCGAGGTGCAGGCCGAGGTCCTCGCGGATCCGGGCCGGCAGCAGGCTGACGAGGTAGGAGTAGCGCGACAGCCGGGCGTCGATCCCGGGGAACGGCGCCGCGGACACGGCCGCGCCCCCCACGGCGTCCGCCCGCTCGAGCACCACGACCGAGCGGCCCGCCCGCGCGAGGTAGGCGGCGGCGGTGAGGCCGTTGTGGCCGCCGCCGACGATCACGATGTCCGCGGGCTCCGTCACGATCGCGCAAGCCTACTGACCGCTCAGCCGCCGAGCAGGGGCCCGAGCAGCCGGCCGGCCGCGGTCGAGCGGAACGCGGACGCGTGCACGCGCACCGTGTGCCGGGTCTTCCGCGCCGCGGTCCCGAGCCGCCGCGGCGTGACCGCCCGCGCCGAGACCGCGACCCCGATCCGCGGATCGAAGCGGAGCCGCCGATCGCCGAGGTGCACCGTGAGGCAGAGGTCGTCGTGCACCATCGGGTCGTGCCGGTGGAACCCGTTCCGCGCCGCGAGCCACGCCGTCCGGCGGATCGCCAGGTTCGAGCCGTAGAGCGGCACGCGGCCGAGCATGCTGCCGATGAGGCCGAAGTACGCGCCGTGGTAACCGAGGCCTGCGAGCAGCCGGGCCGGACCCGGCAGGTCCGTGAAGACGCCGGGGCCCGTCAGGCCGGCGAGCTCCGGGTCGGCGGCGAACGCGTCCCGGATGCGCGCGATCCAGTCCACCGGTGGGACCGCGTCGCTGTCGAGGCGGACGAGCACGTCGCCGGTCGCGGCGTCGTAGCCGGCGGCGGCGGCGCTCGCGATCCCGCGGACCGGCTCGACCACCAGGCGGGCGCCGGCGGCACGGGCGACGTCCGCGGTGCCGTCGCACGAGCCGTTGTCGACCACCACGATCTCGTCCGCCCCGTCGGTGAGCGTCGCGAGCGCCTCGAGGCAGCGGCGCAGCGCCGGCGCGTCGTCGCGCACGGGCAGCACCACGGAGACGCGGAGGGGGTCGGGCATGCGGCTACACCTCGATCTCGCCGCCCACCTCCCGCAGGTGGCGCCGGAAGGTGAGATCCGGGTCCTGGGCGCGGCGCTCCAGGTAGTCCCGCAGATGCACCTGATCGCGGAGCGTGCGCCCGCCGCGGATCCGCTCGGCCTGCGCGACCTCCGTGTCCCGGATCCGCTCCGCGTGCCCGAGCACCTCGTCGAGGCGGTCGGCGGGCACGAAGAGCACGCCGTCGTCGTCACCGAGCACGACGTCGCCGTCGTCCACCGTCCACTCCCCCACCTCGGCCGGGCGGGTCGACAGCGGGGTGAGGCCACCGCCCCGCCGGTTCGCCGCAGCCTCGAGCGGCCCGGTCGGGATGCGGCCGAGGCTGAAGACCGGCAGGCCGATGCGCCGCAGCTCGGCGGTGTCGCGGTGCAGGCCCCAGATCACCATGCCGGCGAGCCCCGCCGTCCTCGCCTCGAGCGTGACGAGGTCGCCGACGCAGCTCTCGTCGAGCCGTCCGCCGTTGTCGACGACGAGCACATCGCCCGGCTCGGCCCGCTCGAACGCCTCGAGGAAGACGTCGACGCTGCCGGCGTGCCGGGCCGGGGCGACCCGGCCGGCGAGGCGCATGCCCTCCGCGACGGCCTGGAGGCCGCTGGGGCCGCAGCGCACGGGGACCTCCGCCCGCAGGCAGCCGTCCGCGACATGGGCGGTGGCGAGGTCGGCGAACCGCGCCTGGAGCGTTCGGGGGTCCATCCCCGCATCCTGCCAGCGGACGGCCGGATTCAGGCCAGGTCCGCGGGGCGCACGATCCGGTGCTCGCCCGACCATGTGTCGGTGCGCCGTGCGGCCTCGTAGACCCGCTCCGCGAAGTCGTTCAGCAGCCCCTCGCCGCTCCGCAGCCGGCGCTCGG
>DASYJR010000228.1:0-4033 GCA_035996305.1 Amnibacterium sp.
TAGAGGGGGGTGCCGTACCCGGCGGCGAGCTCGCGCGCATCCGCCCCACCGATGCGCAGGGCGCCGTCGTCGGCACGGGTCGTGCCGGCGGGCCAGACTGCCGGGTCGAGGTCGACCGGGTCCTCGTGGAGGCGCGCCGACGCGAGCGGGTTCGGCTGGATCACGGGATGGGCCCTTTCGCGCGTCGGGGACAGGAGAGCCTATCGAGGCGCCGAGGCGTCAGCAGGAGCCGGTCGCGCCCTGCTGCAGGCGGCCGAGGTCGAGCCCGGAGGCGACGAGGTCGAGGGTCGCCGAACCCGAGCGCACGTCGATCGCGGTGAGCCGCACGCTCGGCGGCAGGTACTTCGCGGCGCAGACGGAGATGCCGTCGGGCAGCAGCGTGCGGATGACGGCCGTGCCCGGCACCGAGACGGGTCCGCTCTTCAGGGTGGCCTTCGTGGGGCTGAGATGCACGTACTTGCCGCGCACGCTCGGCACGAGCGTGACGTCCACCGTGATCGGGACGCCGAGCACGGTGCGCTTCACCGACGTGGCGACGGTGCCGGAGTCGAGCGTCGGGGCGGTCGCCTGCGCCGCGTCGAGGGGCGCGAGGTTCTCCACCGCGGCCTGGCTTATCGTGAGCGAGCCGGTGGCGCTGCGGACCGTGCCGGACCCGCTCACGGGCAGCCCGTGCACGCGCAGGCGAGCGCTCGCCGGTCCCCCGTCGACCTTCAGGTCGTTCGAGGTGAGCACGACGTCGTCGAAGGAGCCGTGCAGCCACTGCTGGATCGCGGAGCCGCCCTGGATGGACGAGTGCACCGTGCCGCTCACGCCCGCGGGCAGGCTGCGCTGGACGCCCGTGTCGATCTGCTGCTCCGCGTAGCGGCGGAAGATCCCGTCGCCGACGACGAGCGCGACGGTGGCGAGGACGGCGAGCACCAGCAGCACGATGAGGGTGGTGCGCACCGGGTGCCGCCGCCGGCGGGGCGGCTGCACCAGGGGCAGCGGCTTCGTGTCGACGGATGCGGACACCGGCTACATCCGATCCGGCGCGCTCACGCCGAGCAGGCCGAGGCCGTTGCGCAGCACCTGCCCGACGGCCTCGTTCACGACGCGACGCGTGCGGTGCACGGGGCCGAGCGCCTCGCCGGCGGGCGGGATGATGCGGCACGAGTCGTACCAGCGGTGGTAGTTCCCGGCGAGCTGCTCCAGGTACCGGGCGATGCGGTGCGGCTCTCGCAGCTCCGCCGCGCGCTCGACGATGCGCGGGAACTGCTCGAGCGTGCCGAGCAGCTCGGACTCGGTCGGATGGGTCAGCAGCGCCGGGTCGAACGCGTCCACCCCGCCGTCCTCCCGGGTGACCCCCGCCGCATCGGCGTTGCGGGCGACCGATCGGGTGCGGGCGTGCGCGTACTGCACGTAGTAGACGGGGTTGTCGTTGGTGTGCTTCGCGACGAGGTCGAGGTCGACGTCGAGCGCCGTGTCGACGGACGAGCGCACGAGCGTGTAGCGGGCGGCGTCCACCCCCACGGCGTCGACGAGGTCCTCCATCGTGATGACGGTGCCGGCGCGCTTCGACATGCGCATCGGGACACCGTCCTTCACCAGGTTGACCATCTGCCCGATGAGCACCTCGAGGTTCAGGTACGGGGTGTCGCCGAACGCGGCGACCATCGCCATGAGGCGGCCGATGTAGCCGTGGTGGTCCGCGCCGAGCATGATCAGGCAGCGGTCGAAGCCGCGCTCCCGCTTGTTCAGGTAGTAGGCGATGTCGCCCGCGATGTACGCGGCCTCGCCGTTGCTCTTCAGCACGACGCGGTCGCGGTCGTCGCCGAACTCGGTGGTGCGCAGCCAGGTGGCGCCGTCGGCCTCGTAGATGTGCCCGAGCTCCCGGAGCCGAGCCACGGCGTGCTCGACGGCGTGCGACTCGTAGAGCGAGTTCTCGTGGAAGTAGACGTCGAAGTCGACGCCGAAGTCGTGCAGCGACGAGCGGATCTCGCCGAACATGAGCTCGACGCCCTCCCGGCGGAACAGCTCGAGCGCCTCCTCGCGGGGCAGGTCGTCGACCTCCGGATGCGCCGCCGCGATGCGGGCCGCGATCTCGCCGATGTAGGCGCCGCCGTAGCCGTCGTCGGGGGTCGGCTCGAGGAGGTGGGCGGCGAGCAGGCTGCCCGAGAACCGGTCGATCTGCGCACCGTGGTCGTTGAAGTAGTACTCCCGCGCCACCTCGGCGCCCTGCGCACCGAGGATGCGGGCGAGGCTGTCACCGACTGCGGCCCAGCGGGTGCCGCCGAGGTGCACGGGCCCGGTCGGGTTCGCGGACACGAACTCGAGGTTCATCCGGACCCCGGCGAGGCTCTCGCCGCGGCCGTACGCCTCCCCCTCCGTCACGATGCGGCGCGCGAGCTCACCCGCGGACGCGGCCTCGAGCGTGATGTTGATGAATCCCGGGCCGGCCACATCGACGGCGGCCACCCCCGGCAGCCGCTGCAGGCCGCCGGCGAGCTCGGCGGCCAGGTCGCGGGGCGCGAGGCCGATCCGCTTGGCGACCCGCATGGCGACGGTGCTCGCCCAGTCGCCGTGATCGCGGTTGCGCGGCCGCTCGAGGACGATCTCCGCCTCCGTGACGGCGGCGTCGGCACCGCGGTCCGCTGCCGCGGCCCCGACGAGGTCTCGGATGGCGACCTGGAGTTCGGCCGGAGTCATGGCGTTCGAGCCTACCGAAGCGCGAGGGGCCGCCCCGCCGACGTCGCTGCCGGTCCTCGTCCGCCCGCTTCGCTATCGTGCGAGCCGCAGACGGACGGAAGGGGCGGGATGCGGGCAGCACGGCCGATCATCGCGGGCGCGCTGGCGCTCGGAGTGGCGCTGGCCGTGGCCGGCTGCACGTCGAGCCCGGTCGGGAAGACCGTCACGGAGGCACCCACCCGCGCCGGGACCGCCGCTGCACCGACGCCGCACCCCGTCACCACTCCCCCGCCCACGCCGCAGGCCAGCGGGGCGACGCCCGTCGAGGCGCCGTGCGCCGCACTCGTGCCCGCCGCTGTCGCCCGGAGCCTCGCCCCCGGCTACGCGCCGATGACCAGCTGGGCGCCCACCTCGACGTCCCCCGTCGCGCACCTCGCCGCGCTCGCCGGCACGGTCTGCGCGTGGCGGGACGCGACGACCGGTCATGTGCTCGAGGTCGCGGTGGCGCGGCCCTCCGACGCCGACGCGCTCGCGCTGAAGAACGACCTCGTGGAGCGCAGCAACTCGGTGCCCACCTACCGCGAGGAGGCCTATTTCCAGGTCAGCGGCGGCGCGGGCGAGGTGAACGACTTCCACGGCACCTACTGGGTGGTGGCCTGGTCCCCCGACCTCTACGAGCCGGGCGACGCCGCCGGCGTGATCGCGTCGGTCCACTCCGCGCTCGACCGGCTCGGCTGACCGCTCCCTGGGAATCACCAGGAAGCGGGCATACCGGTCGGTGGAGGTGGGGTTCGGCGGAGCATGACGGTTCGCAACATCTCCACGATCGGCCTCATCGGTGCCGGTCACATCGGATCCCAGCTCGCTCGCGTCGCCGTGCGGCACGGCTATCGCGTCGTACTCAGCAACTCGCGCGGTCCGGAGTCGCTGGCCGACCTCGTCGCGGACATCGGCGGCGGCGCATCCGCCGGGACGGCCGAGGAGGCCGCCGGCGCCGGCGACGTGGTGGTCGTGACGATCCCGCTGAAGAACGTGGACAGCGTCCCGGTCGATCCCCTCGCCGGGAAGATCGTGATCGACACGAACAACTACTACCCGCAACGCGACGGGCACATCGCGGAGCTCGACGACGAGCGGTTGACCACGGCGGAGCTGCTGCAGCGGCACCTGCCCCGGTCGAAGGTCGTGAAGGCGTTCAACCACATCCCGTCCGCGGACCTCACGACCGCCAACGCCCCGAAGGGCACCCCCGGCCGCCGGGCGCTCGCCATCTTCGGCGACGACGAGGATGCCCGCGCGACGGTCGCGGAGCTGATCGAGGAGTTCGGCTTCGACGTCGTCGACGGCGGGCCGCTCGCCGAGGGCTGGC
>DASYJR010000229.1:0-10628 GCA_035996305.1 Amnibacterium sp.
CGAGCGCGGCTATCAGGCCCGGATCACCCTGGTCGGACGCGACCCGAATCCGCCCTACCTTCGACCGGCGCTCTCGAAGCAGTTCCTCCGCGGAGAGGCCGACTTGTCCGCGGTGCTGCTCGATCCGGACGGATGGTTCGACGACCACAGCGTCGAGACTCGCTTCGGTGCAGCGGTGGCCGACATCGACCCGAGGACCGGGACCGGTCGCCTCGAGGATGGCACGAGCGTCGACTCCGACACCGTGATCCTTGCCACCGGCTCCATCCCGCGGGCGCTCGCGGTGGACGGCCTGAGCCTCGACGGCGTCCACACTCTGCGGAGCATCGACGACTCGGCCGAGCTGGGGGAGCGGCTTGCGGCCGGGGGCCAGCGGCTGGTGATCGTGGGGTCGGGCTGGATCGGCATGGAGGTCGCCGCCAGCGCCCGGGCTCTCGGCAACGACGTGACGGTGCTCATGCGGGACATCGCCCCCTTGTCGGCCGTGCTCGGCCGCCGGCTCGGCGAGCACTTCCGGACCCTTCACGAGCAGCACGGGGTGCGGTTCCTGCCGGACGTCGTCGTCGATCGCTTCGTCGGCGCCGCCGGACGTGTCACAGGAGTCGTGCTGCGTGGTGCCGGCGTCGTGCCGGCCGACACGGTCCTCATCGGTGTCGGGGCGGCCCCGGATCTGCGCTTGGCCGAGCGCGCAGGGCTGGAGCTCCGAGACGGCGCCCTGGTCGACGCACGGATGAAGACGAGTGCGGACCGCATCTGGGCGGTCGGAGACATCGCATCGATCCTGCATCCCGTGGCGAACGTCCGGATCCGCAGCGAGCACTTCTCGAACGCGCTGCGTGGAGGGGCCGTGGCCGCGGATGCGATCCTCGGCGGGTCCGAGCGCTACGACGACGTGCCGACGTTCCTCAGCGCGCAGTACGACGTCAAGGTGCAGTTCGCGGGCTTCCCGCCGTTGATCAGGGACGTCGAACCGGTGATCCGCGGGTCCGCCGACTCCGGATCCTTCACCGCAGTCTGGGTCGTCGATGGTCGTCCGGTCGCCGGAGTGCATATCAACGAGCCCGATCCCGGGGGAACGCTGGCCGGACTCATCCGTCGTGGCCGTCCCGTCGACCCTCGACGCCTCCTGGACCCGCGCATCGATCTCGAGGAGCTGTGATGACCGAATCGCCGACCCACACGCTGAAACGGCGTGGAGTGAGCCTCTGGCTCGATGACCTCTCCCGGGACCGCATCGGCGGCGGCGGGCTGCAGTCCCTGATCAACGGCCTCGACGTCACCGGGGTGACGACCAACCCGACGATCTTCGCCGCGGCCCTGGCCTCATCGAAGGGCTACGACGGGGAGATCGAACGACTCGCCGCCGATGGCACATCCTCCTCTGACGCGGCTCTCCACCTCATGACCGGCGATGTAGCTGCCGCTGCGGACATCTTCCGGCCGACCTACCTCGCGACGGAGGGCGCCGACGGCTGGGTGTCGATCGAGGTCGCGGCGGACGTCGCCCAGGACGCGGCGGCGACGCTGGAAGAAGCGCGGCGCCTGCATCGGTCGGTGGGCCGCCCGAACGTGTTCGTGAAGATCCCGGCCACTCGGCCGGGCCTCGCTGCGATCACCCGTGCGATCGCCGACGGCATCAGCGTGAACGTGACCCTCATCTTCGGCCTGCGCCGATACGAGCAGGTGGTCGACGCCTACCTCGCGGGCCTCGAGCAGGCCGACGAGCGGGGGCTCGACCTGCAGGCGATCCGCTCCGTCGCCTCCTTCTTCGTCTCCCGAGTAGACAGCGAGGTCGACGCCCGCCTGGCCGCGCTCGGCTCGGTCGCCGACGCCGAACTGCTCGGTGCCGTGGGGATCGCCAACTCCCGCCTCGCGTTGGACACCTTCGACGAGCGCTTCCGGTCGGAACGGGCAGGCCGGCTCCTGAAGCGCGGCGCGCACCCGCAGCGGCTGCTCTGGGCATCGACGGGAGTGAAGGACGCACGGATGCGCGACACGCGCTACGTCGACTCCCTCGCCACCGCCGGCGCCATCATCACCATGCCGGAGGCGACCCTTCGCGCGGTCGCCGATCACGGGAAGCCCGGCGACCTTCGCGACCTCAGCGTCGACTCCGCCCGGGCCGTGATCGACCGCCTGGGGGAGCTCGGGATCTCCTACGACGAGGTCGTCGAAGGGCTCGAGCAGCGAGGGCTCGAGCAGTTCGAGCGATCCGGGTCGCAGCTCCTGCGCACGGTCGAGGTCGCGCTCGCCAAGGCTCGGAGCGCCGCATGAGCAGCACGCCGCGAACGGAAGCCGGCGGAACCGTCCACTTCGAGGTCGAAACCCGGATGCCGACCCGTCGCGGGCAGCTCCGGGTGCGTGCCTACAACGACTTGGTCACCGGCGCGGATCACCTCGCCGTCGTCGCCGACCCGCTGGGCCCGACACCGCTCGTGCGACTGCACTCCGAATGCCTCACCGGAGAAGTCCTGGACTCAGCAAGGTGCGACTGCGGGCCACAGTTGGAGGCCGCTCTCGACGCCATCGCTCGTGCGGGCGGTGTCGTCATCTACCTCCGCGGCCATGAAGGGCGCGGGATCGGACTTGTCAACAAGCTTCGCGCATACCGGCTGCAGGAGGGCGGGCTCGACACCGTCGATGCGAACACCGCGCTCGGGCTCCCGGTCGATGCCCGCGACTACGCGCCGGCCGCGGCGATCCTCGCCGACCTCGCGGTGCAGCGCGTGCGCCTCATGACCAACAACCCGGACAAGCTCCGGCAGTTGCGTGACAACGGCATCGAGGTCGTCGAGCGGGTGTCCCTGGTCGTCCGCAACGGTGCGCGAAGCGACCGGTATCTGGAGACCAAACGGGCTCGCATGGGCCATTTGCTCTCCTGAGTCGCGATCAACCCTCCATCGCGGCGGGCGCGTTCCTGATCGCGTCGGCTTCCTTGGCGACTTGCGTCGCGATCATCAGTCCGACGGGCCGCATGAGCCCCCGCGGCACGAGGTCGAGCGAAAAGGTCACCTCTGTCGAGGTCGGCGTGAGCGCGACGAGCGCAAAGCGGCCGGTGCGACGAGCCGGCCCCGGCGATGACCTCGACGTCGATCAGGGAGGTTCATGGAGCCGGGTGACCCGGTGATCGCCGCGAACGGATCGACCGACGGGCCCCCGCATGGTCTGTGCCCAGACCGCGCCCACGCCTGACCCGGACGCCAGATGCACACTCGCGGGGGCTCCGGGGCCGGTGCGGAGAGGGCGAGATCCGAATGATTCCGGGGTCTCGAGCTGTAAGACAGAGTGCCCCTGGAGGGACTCGAACCCCCAACCGTTTCCTTAGGACGGAACTGCTCTTCCATTGAGCTACAGAGGCGTGCACATGGACTGGGACAGTGTAGGCGGCGGCTGGGAGGAGCACCGAGGGTGGACCCGGCGGCGGAGCGCGAACTGCGGGAACTCGAGGAGTCGCTGCGGCGGCCCGAGACGCGGTACGACGAGGCCCGGATGCGGCGGGTGCTGCATCCCGACTTCGTCGAGTTCGGGCGGTCGGGACGTGTCTACGACCCCGCGGCGAGCCTCGCCGTCGAGGTGGCGGTGTTCGATGCCGAGCTGCCGCTGCCCGGTTTCGCCGTCGCGGAGCCGGCCCCGGGTGTCGCGCTGGCCACCTACCTGAGCCGCGTGCGGTACGAAGAGGGTGTGCTCGCGGCGAACCGCAGCTCGCTCCGGATCCGCACCGATCGCGCCTGGCGCCTCCGGTTCCACCAGGGCACGCCGGTCTGATCGGGCGGTCAGCCGAACGGCACCGCCACGGCCCGTGCCCATTTCGCCGCGGCATCCGCCCGGCTGCGTGCGCCGAGCTTCGTCCGGATGTGCTCGACGTGCTTCTCCACGGTGCGTGGCTCGATGAAGAGGGCGAGACCGATGTCGCGGTTCGTGCGGCCGTCGGCGACCAGCGCGAGCACCTCCTGCTCGCGCACGGTCAGCGTCTTGATCGCATCCGCGACCTCCCACTCCGCGGCTCGGAGCCGCGCGTGGTCGAACGCCGGGCCGAGCTGCGGCTGGAGCGCGTCCGCCACCGCGAGGGCGCGCGCGCCGAACGGCTCGGCGTAGCGCTCCAGGATGATCGCGAAGGCCCGTCGGCTCGCCGTCGCGAGCAGCTCGAGGCGGTGGCCGCCGGCGGACGACTGCGGCCCGCGCAGCCACGTCGGCGGCGTCCGCAGCATCCCCGCCCGATCGTGATCCCTCGCGGACCGGTCCGCCCACGCCGCCCGCAGGTCGCCGGCGTCGATGTGATCGGCGGGGAGCAGGCGCTCGCACTCCGCGAGCAGCACCTCCGGGAACCGCCTCGGGTCATCCAGCCCGTGGATCGCGAGCACCGCCGCGAGGACCGACCGGAGGCCCTCGGGTTCCAGCCGGGCGGCGCCGACGTCCAGTGGCTGCCGATCGATCGTGGTCCGCATGTCGCGCCCTCCGAGCGTCCGCCCCGCTGCGGCCGCCGCCTCCGGAATGTACTCCGGACCGGTGCCGGGCGATCCCCCGGTTCCCGGGGGATGTGCGTATTTTCCGGTATGGCACCGGCCTGGGCAGGGGCGGGACGGTGGAGCCATGGGTGCGCCACTCGGGCACGCCCCGACGCAGGCAAGGAAGCTCATGTCATCTCTGTCCAGGCGATCCCTGGCGGCCGCAGCGGCGGTCGGTGTGGGGATCGCGACCGTCGCGGGGTTCGGGGCGCTCCCCGCCTCCGCCCACACCGCCTCGCTGGGTCCGGTCCATCAGATCTCCGCCGCCTATGTGGGCCCGCTGCAGTTCGCGGTCTCCGGCAACCGGATCTACGTCGCGGACTCGGCGCTCTCCAAGCTCTTCAAGGTGGGGCAGAGCGCGCCGATCGCCATCGGCCCGGCGCCGACCTCGAACCCGGAGGCCAGCGGTGACCTCGCCGGTGTCGCGGCGACCGGCGACGCGGTCGCGTACACGACCAACACGGGCGACCACAAGGACACCCGCCTGACCATCCTGAGCGGCGGCCACAAGAAGGTCGTCAGCCTGTCGAGCTTCGAGAAGCGGTTCAACCCGGACAAGCGCAACGTCTACGGGCTGTCCCACGCGGAGTCCGTGAGCAGCAAGTGCAAGGCCGAGCTGACCGCGGGCCACCTGCGCACGTCCCTGTACCGCGGCCAGTACGACTCGCACGCGTACTCGGTCACGTCGCTGGGCGACGGCGACTGGGCCGTCGGCGACGCCGGCGGGAACGACGTGCTGAAGGTCGATCGCTGGGGCCACGTCTCGGTGCTCGCGGTGCTGCCCGCGCAGCCCCTCCGCCTTTCGGCGGCGCTCGCCTCCGCGAACGGCGTGGCCGACTGCGCCGGGATCACCTACCGCTTCGAACCGGTTCCGACCGACGTCGAGGTCGGTCCGCACGGGCAGCTGTACGTGACGACGCTCTCGGCGGCCCCGGGGCCGAGCGGCAGCGTCTGGAGGCTCAGCGGCGGCTGCGCGTACCGGATCGCGACCGGGTTCCTCGGCGCGACGAACCTCGCGATCGGTCCCGGTGGGCGCATCTTCGTCGCCCAGCTCTTCGGCGGCACCATCGCCGAGGTGCGGGACGGCCGCCCGAGCACGGTTGCGACCCTCCCCGGCGTCGTCGGCGTCGAATGGGCGAACGGTCACCTCTACGCCTCGACGGCCCCGGCCGTCGGCGGCGGGACCGGCCCCGGCACGATCGTCCGATTCGGCTGACACGCGGTTCCAGCGCGGCGCGGGCCGGGAAGCGGCACAGTCTCCCGGCCCGCGCCGTCGGCGCGCTCCCGCCACGCCGCGGATTCCGGAAGCGTCCGGCTCGTCCGCGGCGCGTCACCCGAACGAGGGTCGGGCGCTGCATACAGTGGCAGCGTGTGGCGTGCCGAGAACGGGGAGACCGAGGTGGAGACCGCGGACACGGAAGTGCTGCGGATCCCGTCCACCTCGCCGTCCCCTGCGCACACGGGCCCGCAGGCGGTGACGGTCGGCGACCACCACTTCGTCCCCGTCAACATCGCGGCGCCGGCGTGGGAGCGCTGGCGCGACGAGCTCGGCGTGCTCGGCGGGCCCACGCCGCTGCTGCACTTCGAGGACTCGGCGCGCACCCGGATCGAGCTGTCGACCACGCACCCGTCGGGGCTCGCGCAGTTCATCACCGGCAAGACGACGCTGCTGTCGAACCTCATCCGTGACGACATCGCCTTCAAGGTCGCGAGCACGGCCGCCTCGACGCTCACCGCGAAGGCCGTCGAGCTCGCCGCGACCCGCGGCATCGACGCGATGCACCTCGCCATCGGCCTCGCCGAGTGGCGGTTCGAGAAGCAGGACTTCCGCGGTCCCGTGCTGCTGCGGCCGCTCGCGATCCGCCGCTACGGGCGCGACTTCGAGCTGCGCCTGAAGGGTGCACTGCAACTGAACCCCGGCCTCGTTCGGGCGATGCAGGAGCAGTACGGCATCCGCCTCGACCCGCGGGCGTTCGTCGCGCTCGCGCTGCAGGCCGGCGCGTTCAAGCCGCAACCCGTCATCGACCGGCTGCGCGAGCTGACCGCCCATCTGCAGCGGTTCAGCGTGCAGCCGCGCCTGCTCATCTCGTCCTTCGCGGAGGTGGGCCCCGCGCTGCTCGCCGACGCCCGGGACATGCAGCACCCGGTCATCGACGCCGTCGCCGGCAACCCGACCGCGGTCGCGCGCCTCGCGCAGGCGACCGAGCGGATCGAGCTCGTCGGCCAGGACGACCGCCCTCCCGCCGGCGACCTCGCGGTGCTCGACGCCGACCCGGAGCAGGAGCGGGTCGTCGCGCAGATCGCGGCGGGCGACAGCCTCGCCGTGCACACGCTGCCCGGCACGGGCGCGACCCAGACCATCGTCAACGCGCTCGGCGCACTGATGGCGCAGCACAAGCGCGTGCTCGTCGTCAGCCCGCGGCACGCGACGCTGCGCGCCGTCGCCGGGCGGCTCGCGGATGCCGGACTCGGCGGCACCGCCGTCTCGCCCCGCAGCATCCGGCGGGACCTCGTGCACTCCATCTCCCGCAACGAGAAGGCCGCGCCGCCCGAGACCGGCGAGGTCGACGACGCCCTCGTGCGCCTGCGGTCCGTGCTGCTCGACTACCGCTCCGCGCTCGCCCGCCGCGACCCGCAGCTGCGCGTGAGCGTGCTCGACGCGCTCGGCGAGCTCGCCCGGCTCGCGCTGCTGCCGAATCCGCCCGCCACCACCGCCCGGCTCTCGACCCGGGCGATGGAAGCGCTCGCGATGGACCGCGCGCAGGTGCAGACCACCCTGCAGCGCGCCGCGGCGCTCGGGGAGTTCCGGTACGGTCCGGGCGACTCGCCCTGGTACGGCGCGAGCTTCACCAGCGCGGAGGCCGCCCAGCACGCGCACATGCTCGCGAAGCGGCTCGCCACCACGGACGTGCCCCGCCTGCTCGACCGCGCCACCGACGTGATCGCGAACACGCGGCTGCGGCCGTTCACCACGCTCGCCGAGCTCGGCATCTACCTGAAGCTGCTGCTCGACATCCGCGAGACGCTCGACAAGTTCCAGCCCGCCGTCTTCGACCGGTCGCTCGGCGAGCTGATCGTCGCCACCGGGCCGCGGCGCGACGCCCGGGAGATGTCCAGCGTCAACCGGCGGCGCCTCAAGAAGCTCGCGAAGGAGTACGTGCGCCCCGGTGTGCACGTCGCCGACGTGCACGACTGGCTCGTGCGGATCCAGCAGCAGCGGGTGCTGCACCAGCGGTTCGTCACCAGCGGCGTGACGCCCGACGTGCCGAGCGGCATCACCGACCTGTGGACCGAGTACCAGAGCGCCGCAGGCGACCTCGCCGCCCTCGACGACCCGCTCGGCACCTGGAACACCCCCGACAGCCTGCTGCACGTGCCGGTCGACGTGCTGCCGGACCGCCTGCGCGCGCTGGCCGCCGACTCCGAGGTGCTGCACAACCTCCAGGACCGCACCGCCATCATGGCGAAGCTGCGCGAGCAGGACCTCGCGCCGCTGCTCGACGACCTCGCCGGCCGCCACGTCGCGCCCGAGCACGTCGGCGTCGAGCTCGAGCTCGCGTGGTGGAAGAGCGTGCTCGAGCGGCTGCTCGCCGAGGACCCCGCCCTGCTCGGTGCGAACACGTCCGTGCTCGACCGGCTCGAGCAGGACTTCCGCCTCGTCGACGAGGCGCACCAGAAGTCGAACGCCAAACGGCTCGCCTGGCGGCTCGCGGACGCGTGGCGCCTCGGCGTCACCGACTGGGGCGGCGAGGCGGAGGCCCTCCGGCAGCTGCTGCAGGCCAAGTGCGACGACCCGGTGGTGCTGAACCGCGAGGCGCCGCACCTGCTCAAGCTGCTCGCGCCCGTGTGGCTGGCGTCGCCCTACGAGGTGCACGAGCTCGGCGACGCGATGCAGTTCGACGCCGTGTTCGTCGTCGACGCCGGCGCGCTCAGCTTCGCGGAGGGACTCGGCGCGGTGCGACGGGCTCGGCAGGTGGTCGCGTTCGGCGACCCGGTCACGCAGACCCCGATGCCGTTCGACATCGCCGTGCGCGAGACCGAGAACCCGCCCGAGACCCAGCGCCGCCTGGACGAGCGGCACGCCGACTCCGTCTTCGCCCGCATCGCGGACCTCGTGCCGTCGCTCGAGCTGACGACCAGCTACCGGGCCGGCGGCGAGGACCTCGCGGAGCTCGTCAACCGACGCTTCTACGAGGGCCGCATCGAGAGCGTGCCGTGGGCGGGCACCTTCCTCGGCCACGGCAGCCTGGTGCTCGACTACGTGGACAACGGGCACGGCCTGCCGGACGCCGAGACCGGCACCGTGGAGGCCGTCGAGCCCGAGGTGCAGCGGGTCGTCGAGCGCGTGCTCGACCACGCGACCAGCCGCCCCCGCGAGTCGCTCATGGTCGTCTCCGGCAGCGCGAAGCACGCCATCCGCGTGCAGCAGGCCGTGATGAAGGCCCTGGTGCGGCGCGGCGACCTCACCGACTTCTTCCTGCGGGACCAGGCGGAGCCGTTCATGGTCGTCCCGCTCGCCGAGGCCGTCGGGCACAGCCGCGACCGCGTCATCTTCAGCATCGGCTACGGCCGCACCCCGCACGGCCGCACCCTCTCCACGCTCGGCCCGCTCGCGAAGCCGGGCGGCGACCGCCTGCTCGCCGCGGCCGTCACGCGCGCCCGTCGCTCGCTCGCCATCGTCTCCTGCTTCCGCCCCGAGGATCTCGAGGCCGAGCGGATGCCGCGCGGCGTGCTCGCCCTGCAACGGCTGCTCGCCGACGCGGAGGCGCGGGTGGCGGAGGATCCGCTCGACGACGACCGCGACGCGATGCTCGTCGACCTGGCCCGGCGGTTGCGCGCCCTCGGCATGAAGGCGTCGCTCGGCTACCACGGCAAGCTGCCCCTCGTGGCCTCGTTCGGCGCCCGCGCGATGACGGTCGAGACCGATTCGACGATCGGCGCCGCGTCCCTCCGGGAGAGCCTGCGCCTGCGGCCGGAGACCCTGAAGCGGCTCGGCTGGCACTACCTCCGCGTGCACAGCTTCGATCTGTTCTCGGATCCGGATGCCGTCGCCCAGCGCATCGCCATCGCGCTCGGCGCCCGGGAGCCGTCACCGCTCACGAACACGATCCCCGTCGTCGAGGTGACGACCTGACCGGACGCGTCGGGCGGCACCGCCGCGTGCGCACGGAGCCGGCCCCCGGATCCGACCCGGCCCCGGCCGCGGGCGACGCCCCGCTCGCGGGCGAGGACGAACCGCGTGCCTGGGGCGATGGAGGGGCCGGCAACGACGACCGCCTGAAGGCGGACAAGCCGCCGCACTGGGGCTAGCGCCCGGGCACCCCTGCACGAACGACGGAGAAACCGCCTCCGGCGGACGACTCCATGCGGATCACGGGGCCCTCGTCGCCGGACCTCCGTCGTTCGCGCGGCGGGATCGCGGCCCCGCTGCTAGGTCGTCGGGGCCCGGTGGGCGCCGCCGCCCGCCGGGAGCGTGTGGTCGCCCTCGGGGCTCGGCGAGCCGGCGAGCAGGTCGCGGATCTGGATGAGCAGCTCGGTCTCCGTCGGGGGAGTGGCCGCCGGGGTCGCGGTCTCCTCCTGCTGCTTCCGCGCGAACGCGCGCTTCATCGCCCAGTTGATCGGGAGCACGAACGCGAAGTACACCACCGCGGCGATGATGACGAAGTTGATGATCGCGCCGAGCACGGCGCCGAACCTCAGCGACGAGGGTGCGCCGGACAGGGTCGGGAGCTTGACGACCAGGGCGCCGTTCAGGCTCGAGGCGCTGAAGAGCGCGCCGATCAGCGGGTCGATCAGGTTCGTGACGATCGCGGTGACGATGGCCGTGAACGCCGTGCCGATGACGACGGCGACGGCGAGGTCGACCACGTTCCCGCGGAGGACGAAGTCCCGGAAGCCCTTCATGGGGCTTGTGTAGCAGAGGGGCGCGACGTTGCGGCGGCCCCGCGGGCGCCCATCCGGTCTCGATCCGGTCTCGGGATCAGGACGCCGGTGCGGCCGCCGGCTTCGCCGCGGGCTTCGACTCCGTCTTCGGGCTCGAGCCGCCGTCCGTCTTCGGGCTCGAGCCGCCGTCCGTCTTCGCCGGGGTCGACGAGCCCGAGTCGGACGACCCCGACCCGGTCG
>DASYJR010000230.1:0-11163 GCA_035996305.1 Amnibacterium sp.
TGGGCGGAGTCCGGGCGCATCACGGTCCATCGCGACGGCGCGAGGGCCACCGTGGACGGCGTGGAGCTCGCCACGCTCGCCGCGGACATCGCCGCCGAGTCGCCCCTCGCCCGCCTCATGCCGTCCGGCACGGCGTCCTCCGCCCGCAACCGCATCCCCGGCATCGTCACGCGGGTGCTCCGCGACGGGGTGATGGCGCAGGTCGACCTGCAGGCCGGCCCGTTCCGCTTCGTCTCCCTGATGAGCCGTGAAGCGGCGGATGCACTCGGTCTCGAGCCCGGCGTGCTCGCCACCGCGACCGTGAAGGCGACCACCGTGGTGATCGAGCAGAGCGACATCAGGAAAGAGCACCGGTGAACCGCCCCCGTCGGCCGCGTGGGGTCCTGCTCGCCGCGGTGCTCGGGGCGGTGGCCATGGCGCTGACGGCCTGCTCCGAGCCGCACGCGGCGGCGCCGGCCGCGCCGCCCGCCTCGGCGTCGAGCACGCCGTCGCTCAGCGGGACGATCACGGTCGACGCGGCGGCCTCCCTGAACACCGTGTTCCCGGCGCTGGCGAGCGCGTTCGAGGCCGCCCACCCGGGCACGACCGTGCGGTTCAGCTTCGGCGGCAGCTCGGCTCTCGCCGCGCAGATCGTCGCCGGGGCGCCCGTCGACGTCTTCGCCGCGGCGAGCACGACGACCATGGCGACGGTGACGAAGGCGAAGCTGACCGCCGCGGCGCCGGTCACCATCGCGCGCAACGCCCTCGAGATCGCCGTGCCGCCGGCCAACCCGGGCAGGATCACCGGCCTCAAGGACTTCGGGACGGCGTCGAAGACGATCGTCGTCTGCGACAAGCAGGTCCCGTGCGGCGCGGCGGCGCAGCAGGTCTTCGCCCTCGCGAAGGTGTCCGCCAAACCCGACAGCTACGAGCCGGACGTCACGAGCGTGCTGACGAAGGTGGAGACCGGCGACGCCGACGCCGGCCTCGTCTACCGGACCGACGTGCTCGCCGCGGGCGCCAGGGTCCTGGGCATCCCGTTCGCGGAGGCGTCACGGGCGATCACCGCGTACCCGATCGCTCCGCTGTCGGCCTCGCAGAACGCCCCCCTCGCGACGGCGTTCACGGACTACGTCGTGCAGCACGGCGCCGCGGACCTCGCAGCCGCCGGGTTCCTGCCGCCCCGGTGAGACGCACCACGGGCCGTACGCCGCGCGCGATGATCGCGCCGGCGGTCGTCGCCGGCGTGCTGCTCGCCGGCCCCCTGGTCGCGCTGCTCGTCCGGGCGCCGTGGGACCGCCTCGGCGCCCTGCTCGCCGGCCCCGCCGTGCTGCCCGCCCTCGGGCTGTCCTTCGGCACCGCCCTCGCATCGACGGTGCTCTGCATCGTGCTCGGCGTGCCGCTCGCCGCCGTGCTCGCCGGCTCGGACGGCTGGCCGCGCGTCGTGACCCGGGTCGCCCGAGCCGTGGTCGCGACGCCGCTCGTGCTGCCACCCGTCGTCGGCGGCATCGCGCTGCTGCTCCTGCTCTCCCGCACCGGACTGCTCGGCCGGCCGCTGTTCGCCGCGTTCGGGATCACGATCCCGTTCACGACCGCGGCCGTGGTGGTCGCGCAGACGTTCGTCGGGCTGCCCTTCCTCGTGCTGAGCGTCGAGGGGGCGCTGCGCGGGGTGGATGCCCGCTTCGCGGTGGCCGCCGCGACCCTCGGCGCCTCGCCGTGGGCGACGTTCGTGCGGGTCACCCTGCCGCTCGCCGCCCCCGGCCTCGCGGCCGGCGCCGTGCTGAGCTTCGCGCGGGCGCTCGGCGAGTTCGGCGCGACCATCACCTTCGCCGGCAGCCTGCCCGGGGTCACCGAGACGCTGCCCGTCGCCGCGTACATCGCGCTGACCAACGACCCCGGGTCGGCCATCGCGATCGCCGTGGTCCTCGTCGTCGTCGCGCTCGCCGTGCTGCTCGCGCTGCGCGAGCGCTGGCTCACCGGGCTGCGCGCGTGACCGGCGCGCTCGAGGCCCGGCTCGGCGTGCGACGCGGCGCGTTCGAGCTGGATGCCGACCTCTCGCTCGCCCCCGGCACGGTGCTCGCGGTGGTCGGCCGGAACGGCGCGGGCAAGTCCACCGCGCTCGCCGCCCTCGCCGGCGTCACGGGGCTGACGAGCGGCCGGGTCGCCGTCGACGGCGTGACGCTCGACGAGCCGGGTCGCGGTTTCGTGCCGCCGGAGCGTCGTCCGGTCGGCCTCGTGCTGCAGCAGCCCGCGCTCTTCCCGCACCTGAGCGTGCTCGACAACGTGGCGTTCGGGCTCCGCACCGCGGGCATCCCCCGAGCCGACGCGCGTGAGCAGGCCCGGGAAGCGCTCGCCGATCACGGGCTCGGCGACTTCGCCGACCGGCGTCCGGCGCAGGTGAGCGGCGGCCAGGCGGCGCGGATCGCACTCGTCCGCGCGCTCGTCCGCCGGCCTGCGCTCCTCCTGCTCGATGAGCCGCTCGCCGCCATCGACGCGGAGCTGCGCCCGGCGCTGCGCGCCTCCATCCGCGGCGTGCTCGACTCCTTCCCCGGATCCGCGATCGTCGTCACGCACGACGCGGCCGACGCCGAGGCGCTCGCCGACGAGGTCGTCGTGCTCGACGCCGGACGGGTGCTGCAGCGGGGGCCGCTCGCGGCGCTGCAGGCCGACCCCGCGGATCCGGTCGTCTCGCTCCTGCTCGCCGGCACCGCCCCCTCGGCCGGATCCGGGGCCTGACCCCGGACGTGGGGGAATCCGTCAGACGTCGATCCAGTCGCCGCTCTGCAGCGGGTAGTACTGGCCGCCGGCCGCCTCGGTGACGGTGCGCAGCCGGTCGTTGGCGAGCGCCTTGCCGGCCGCCGACAGCACCCCGTCGTGGGTGGGGAACGCACGCTTCGGCGCGACCGCCGTGATGTAGTCCATGGCCTCGCTGATCTTCATCCAGGGCGCACCGGCGGGAGCCGCGAGCGTCTCCACCTCCACGTCCTCGGGCACGAAGAAGGAGTCGCCCGGGTAGTAGAGGCGGTTGTTGACGAGCACGCCCACGTTGTCGACCACCGGGATGGACGGGTGGATCACCGCGTGTCGCCCGCCGAAGAACTTGAGCACGAAGTCGCCGTGGTCGTGGGTCTCACCCGGGTGCACCGCGACGACGTCGACCCCCTCGACCGCCCGTGCGACGCCCTCCGGGCCGAAGACCATCACGTTGCGGTTGATCTCGAGGATGCGACGCAGCTGGTCCGCGGTCCAGTGGTCGGGGTGCTCGTGGGTGATGACGATCACCTGCACCGCTTCGAGGCCCAGGATCGGGTTCGTGAGACCGCCGGGGTCGATCACAAGGCGGTGACCGCCCTGCTCGACGACGAGCGTGGCGTGCTCGAGCTTCGTGATGCGCATGCCACCAGACAACACCCGTGTGGTGACCGCGCGCTGCACCCGGCGCCGGCCCAGACCCCCTGTCGGCGCCGCTCGTATCCTGACCAGGCGGCGGGCCGTCGACGGTCCGCGCGAACCATCCGTCACGAAGGAGTCGCAATGGTGGGCACCATCCAGGCATCGGGGGACCGCTTCGTCGATCCGTCCGGCGAGCCGATCCGGCTGCGGGGAGTGTGCCTGGGCGGGTGGCTGAACATGGAGAACTTCATCACGGGCTACTCGGCGAACGAGACGCTGATGCGACGTGAGGTGCGCCGGGTGCTCGGCGCGGATCGGGCCGACGCCTTCTTCGAACGCCTCCTGACCGCGTTCTTCGCCGAGGAGGACGCGGCCTTCCTCGGCCGCAGCGGCTTCAACCTGGCCCGGATCGCGATCGGCTACAAGCACCTCGAGGACGACGAGAGGCCCTTCGAGATCAAGCAGGACGGCTTCCGGCACCTCGACCGGGCGATCGACTCCCTCGCTCGGAACGGCGTCTACTCGATCGTCGACCTCCACGCCCTGCCCGGCGCGCAGAACCATCACTGGCACGCGGACAACCCGACCCACATCGCCGCATTCTGGGAGCATCCGCACTTCCAGGACCGCGTGGTGAACATCTGGCAGGCGATCGCCACCCGCTATCGGGACAACCCCTGGGTCGCCGGCTACAACCTGTTGAACGAGCCCGCCGACGAGACCGGGAGCAGGGTCGGGCCCTTCTACCGCCGCCTCGTCGCGGCGATCCGCGAGATCGACCCCGACCATGTGATCTACCTCGACGGCAACACCTACGCCACCGACTTCAGCGTCTTCGACGAGCCGTTCGAGAACGCGGTCTACACCCTCCACGACTACGTGCCGGCCGGCCTCGGGCGCGCGGCCGACTACGACCCGGCAGCGGCCGAGGCCAAGTTCCTGGAACGGTCCGCGTACGCCAGGGCCACCGGCACCCCGATCCTGGTCGGCGAGTTCGGGCCCATCTACACCGGCGTCGAGGAGCAGGACCGGCTGCGCAGGCGGATCCTTGCGGATCAGCTGGACCTCTACGGCCGGTACGGCGCGGGATGGGCGCTGTGGATGTACAAGGACCTCGGTCGACAGGGGCTCGTGTCGGTGCGGCCGGACACCCCGTACCGCCGTCGATTCGACGACTTCGTCGCCCAGAAGGAGCGACTCGGCGTGGACCAGTGGGGCAGCGACGGCGAAGGCCTCCGCGAGATCACCCGTCCCGTGCAAGAGCTCGTGGCGCGGGAGGCGCCCCACTTCGATCCGTATCCATGGGGCCGGTTCGACTGGGTCCGCACGCTGCTGCTGAACATCACCCTCGCCCAGCCGCTCGCGACGGAGTACGCCGAACGGCTCCGCGGCCTCGACGAGAGCGAGCTGAACGCCCTCGCCGACTCGTTCGCGTTCGCGTCCTGCTCGGTCCGCGGGACCCTGCTCGAGCAGCTGCAGTCGGGGCTTGCTCCCTAGCGGCTCGGCGACGAGCGGCCGGGGCCCCCCGGCGCCCCGTGGATGCCCGAGCGCTCCGGCGATGTGGCATACTGGACGACCGTTGCGGCACGCCGCAGCAGTCCGGCCCCATCGTTTAGCGGCCTAGGACGTCGCCCTCTCACGGCGGTAACGCGGGTTCAAATCCCGCTGGGGTCACGAGCTGAAACCCCCGGTCTGACCGGGGGTTTTTCTCGTTCCCCGGTGATCGTTGGTCGGCTCTGACGCCGCCCGTGGCAACGGCTCGGCGACATCCGCCTGCATCGCGGGAGGCGTGCCGAGCATCCCGTGGTCGAGCTGCCGCATCACGCGCCCCGGATCGCTCACACGGCAGAGGGCCCGCGGATCCCGGGCGAACGGCCGTCGCCGATTCGTCGCGTGACACCTTCGCGTGTGATCCTTCGAAGGTCGTGAGCGAAGGAGATCGACCGATGGCGAGCAGCCCCTCCAACTGGAACGACCAGGTGATCGCGGAGTTCCGCGCCAACAACGGCACCGTCGCGCGGTTCGGGCGCAACCTCGTGCTCATCCACCACATCGGCGCGAAGACGGGCACGGAGCGGATCGCGCCGGCCAGGGCCATCCGGGACGGCCGCGACTCCTGGCTGGTCGCAGCGTCGAAGGGTGGTGCGCCGGACAACCCAGGCTGGTACTACAACCTGATCGCGAATCCCGACGTCCGCATCGACACACCGGACGACGGCACGGTCGCGGTGCACGCCGAGGTGCTGCGCGGCACTGAGCGCGACGAGGCATGGGAGCGCTTCAAGGAGGCGGCCCCGGGCTTCCGGGACTACGAGACCAGGACGAGCCGGACCATCCCGGTCCTGGTCCTCCGTCGCCGGACCGAGCAGGAGGGCTCGGCCGCCTGATCGGCGGATACTTCGCTCGCTCCTCCTCGACCGAAGCCGAGCAGCCGGCGGATCCCGGCCTGCTGCAGAAGGTGCGCAAGGTCGGCCCGCCGCTGATCAGTCGTCGACGACTCCGGGCCGCGCCGCAATCACCAGATGGGGTGATGCCGGGTCACCACGACCATTCGTAGGTTCCCACCGTGGTCATCGCATCGGCACGCGCGCCCAGGGGGTGGGCCACATGGCTCGTCCCGCTCGGACTGATCCTGCTCGCCCTGATACCGATCCTGTCGGGGGCGCTCCGGCTGACGCAGCTCGGTGGCGGACCCCAGGTCATCCCCGCGGCGGCGAGATTCACCGTCTCCCCGGTGCCGGTCATCCTGCACATCGTGTCCGCGACGCTGTTCAGCGTCTTCGGGGCCTTCCAGTTCGTGCCGGCGCTGCGTCGAGGCGGGCGGACCTGGCACAGGACGGCCGGACGGGTGCTCCTCCCAGCCGGTTTCGTCCTGGCGCTCTCCGGCCTCTGGATGGCGACCGTCTACCCGCACCCGGCCGGTGACGGGCCCGCTCTGCTGGTCATCCGCGTGGGCTTCGGTTCGTACATGCTGATCGCCCTGGTGCTCGCGGTCCGGGCGGTCGTGCGCCGGCGATACGCCGTCCACGGAGCCTGGATGACCCGCGCCTACGCCCTCGGGGTTGCGGCGGGAACCCAGGCCATCGCACTCATCCCGGGCTCGATCCTGTTCGGGTCGGACGACCAGGCCTCGCGCGCGGTCGCCATGGGGGCCGCATGGGTGCTCAACCTGGCGGTGGCGGAGTTCGTGATCCGCCGCCGCCGCGTCCATGGCGCAGCGGCACGTGCCGCGGGGGGCGTCCCGTCGTCGTAGTCGCGCGCGGAGTCGAGCTCGTCGCCGACTGACCACGGCTGTTCACGCGTGCCGGCGACGGCGGCGTCCACCCTCCCGAGTCGCAGCCGAGCCGCGCCAGGGACGCGCGGTCGGCCGCGCGACGGGCGCGCCCCCTCCCGGCGCCGCAGGAGATGCTCGTTCGCCGCGTCGCAAGGCGGTCCCGTCCTGGTCGTTCCGTGGTGCAGGGAGGTCCGCATCGGTGTACACCTGGGCGCACGGCGGTGTGGACGCGCTCGGGCGCTCCATCGGCTCGTTCCCCTGAAGGAGAGCCTCATGCCCCGACGGTCCACGTTCTCGAGCCGCGACGGGATCACCGGCGCAGGCGGTCCGGCCGCCGTCGACGTCGATACGCCCGCCCTGCAGCGAGTCGGTTGGGCGTTCGTCGTGCTCTACACGCTCGCGTTCGTCAGCACCTGTCTCGTGCTGATCGCGCCCCTGCTCGTGACGCTCGCGTTGAAGATCGACGGCTTGCTGGGACCGCGTGCGGCGCCAGGAGGGCTCGCGCTCGTCACCGCTGTCGGTGCGCTCGTCGCGATGGTCGGGAATCCGTTCTTCGGACGGATGAGCGACCGCACCTCGTCACGCCTCGGCATGCGGCGCCCGTGGATGGTCATCGGATTCGCCGGGGGCACGGTCGGGGTCCTGATCGTGGCGGTCTCTCCCAGCATCCCGATCGTCCTCGTGGGATGGTGCATCGCTCAACTGTTCTTCAACGCACTGCTGGCCGTGCTGGTCGCGGTGCTGCCGGATCAGGTTCCGGCCGCGCAGCGGGGTCTCGTGGCCGGTGTGCTCGGTGTGTGCGTGCCGATAGCGTCCGTGACCGGCACCTTCGTGGTGCAGCTCTTCGCCCCGAATCAACTGGGCATGTTCCTGGCGCCGTGCGCGATCGGCGGCGTCTTCATCCTCCTGTTCGCGGCCACGCTGCAGGATCGGCGGCTGGCCCCCGCGGATCGGCCGCGATGGTCCCTCCGGGAGCTCCTCACCACCTTCTACCTCGACCCGCGCCGGAATCGCGACTTCGCGTGGGCGTTCGCGAGTCGCTTCCTGTTCGTGCTCGCGTATGCGTTCCTCGTCACCTACCAGGCCTATTACCTGCTGAGCAGGTTCCACGGCGCCGACGGTGACGTGGCACGCCAGGTGTTCCTCGGGACGCTGGTCCAATCCGTGCTCGTCGTCATCGCGTCACTCGTCGGCGGTCGGATCTCGGACCGATCGGGGCGACGGAAGGTGTTCGTGGTCACCGCAGCGATCGTGTACGGACTCGCGCTGTTCCTCATCGCGGCCGCTGCCGACTTCAACGGGTTCCTGGTGGGGATGGCCCTCGGCGGCCTGGGATACGGCGTCTACCTGGCCGTCGACCTCGCGCTCGTCGCGGACGTGCTCCCGGACAGGCGGACCGCGGCGAAGAACCTGGGGGTGTTCAACATCGCCGGGGCGCTTCCGTTCTCGATCGCGCCGGCGATCGCCGCCGCTGTGCTGGCGCTGACCAGCGGGAACTACGCGGCGCTCTACGCCGTGGCGGGAGTGTGTGCCGTTCTGGCCGCGGGCGCCATCCTGCCCGTACGACGTGTCCGATGAGGTGGCGATGACGACCGGGCGGCGTTGCAGCCACTGGAGCTCCCGATTCAGTCGGCCATCCGGGCCACGGAGATCAGGTCCAGGCCGAGGTCCCGAACCCGGGTGAGGAGCCCGTGCAGCGCCGCCTGGTCGGCGACCGCACCGGTCAGGCTCGTCGATCCGTCGAGATGGGCCGACACTCGGAACCCGTCGAACCACGACGACCAGCGCTCATCGAGGCGGCCGCCGACACGGATGCAGTAGACGCTGCCGGACGACGCGGTGGGCGAGGACATCAGGGCCCCCATCGGTGCAGGCGTCCGACACGGATCGGGCGGTCTGTGGTCGATGAGGCGCTGCTCGGCTGCAGCATCGCCTGCGGATGAGCAGCCCGAGCACGACGCTCGCCGACGGCGTCCGCCGGGTCGGGGTGACCGACCGGGCGGACGCGTGCAGAGGGTGTGGTGGTCATCCGACGTCGGCGGTGTCGAGCCGGGCGTCGTCGACGGCGTGAGCCGAGCCGCCCGTGCGGCTGCGCTGCTCGATCAGCAGGGCGACGCCGAGGCCGGCGAGCGCGACGCCGATCGGAACGGCGAAGAGGCGCTCGTTGACCTGCGGCAGGAGGTGGATGGCGAGGGTGGCGACGACACCGACGGCGAGCAGCGCGGCCGGCCAGCGGTTCAGAACGTGCGCGCGGAACACGGCGATCCCGAACAGCAGTCCGCCGCCGACGAGGGCGAGGCCGACGCCCGTGTTGAGTGCTGGGAAGAGGCCGAGGTCGCCGGTGGCGGTTCCGTTGGTGGCCACGGCGAGGACGTCGCGGACGTAGTGGGGATCGCTGTGGGCGAGGACCGGGAGGGCGACCACGCCCATCACCTCGATGCAGGTCATCGCGAGGAATGCAGCAGCCAGAAGGACATATCCGAGCAGGCCGAGCACGCCGACCTGCTTCACCTGGCGCAGGTAGACGCCCGTGACGCCGACGAGCGAGAGGGCGGCGAATCCGATCTTCATGGTCTGGCGGATCGCGAACTCGGTCGTCGTCGCGAAGGCGGGGTCCGGATGCGGATGGTTGATCTGCACGGCGAGGAACAGCAGGCCGCCCGCGACGGCGGACACCCCGGCGGCTCGAGTGAGGGTGGTTGTGGTGACGGTCATGGCCGGCTCCCTGGGTTCGAATCCGTGGCGGTGGTGCTGCGGATGGCTTGAACGTAGGAAGCGGAAGGGTGAGCGGACGCCACCCGATGATGTGGTGTGCGGGGTGATATCCGGCCGCCGTCGGCTCAGAGCAGGCCGCGGTCGTGGGCGCGAAGGACGGCTGCGCGCCGGCTGCTGACATCGAGCTTCGTGTAGATGTGCTTCGTGTGACTGCGAAGCGTGTTCTGGGAGACGAACAGTCGGCGAGCGATCTCCGGGCCGCTCAGCTCGGTGTCGAGCAGGCGGAGGACCTGGAGTTCCCGATCGCTGAGGGCCGGGGCGGGTGATGGTGACGCGGGGGACCGGGCAGCCCCACCCGCGCGTCGGAGCAGCCCTGCGACCTCGGACCCCGGGCCGCCGGCGTCCGCGACCCGGCGAAGCAGGTCGGCCATCGTCGCGCCCTCGTTCAGGAAGGCCTGCGTGAACCCGGTCGCGTCCGGGGCCGACTGCAAGGCGTGGGCGAGGCGACCTCGAGCCGCTGACCCTTCGCCCACGGCTCGGAGTGCGAGCGCCTGCAGCATCCGGATCTCCAGGAGGCTGCCGCCGCGCCCGGCGCCGTCCGCGTCGTCGTGCAGACGGTCCAGGAGTCCGAGCGCGTCGTCCGGAGCGCCGGAGGCGAGCAGCAACCGCGCGAGCGTGAGGTGCTCGAACTCGCGCCGGTACTCCACCGTGTCGGCGGGGGAGAGGCCTCGCTCGCGCGCCCACGCGCCGGCGCCCTGCAGATCGCCCTCGGCGATCCAGATCCTCGCTCGCATCGCACGGATGGGTCGGACGTCGGGGAAGAAGCCCGGGTGATAGAGCGACTCCGCTCGATCGAGGAACCCGATCGCGTCCGTGGGTGCACCATCCGCGCGGGCCAGCGCTGCCCGCGCAAGGAACCACCGGTAGTGGCTCTCCGGCATGCCGAGCGGCCCTCGGGCGTCGGAGGACACCTCGAGGTGACGTGCCGCCTCGTCGCGGTCACCCGCCTCGAGGTCGAGCTCGCTCACACCGACGTGCAGATCGGCCGTCGCGCGCGCCACCGCGCTTCCCTGCTGCTCCGCGACCCGCAGCGCCTCGCCGTAGAGCCTGCGCGCCTGCCCGGGTCTGCCGGCGACGACCCAGAGGTCGGCCAGCACGACCGTGCTCGTGAGCGCATCGATCAGGTTGCCGCCGGCGCGCAGGCTCGCCACTGCTTCGGAGAAGGACTCCAGCGCACCGGCGACGTCGCCGGCCGCCCAGGCCGCAAGACCCAGGAAGCCGGCGCCTCCGCCGCGCGCTTGATGATCGTCGGGCCCGGCGAGGCGCAGGGCCGACCGCGCGTGCCGCACAGTGCGCTCGACATCCCCCTGCGCCTGAGCGATCGAGGCGCGGTACACGGCGATCGTGGCAGGCAGCGTCCGGACCTCGTCGCCCTCGCGCCAGCCGGCCCGTTCGCCCTCCGTCACGGAATCCAGCACCCCTTCCGCCTGGACGAAGCGATCCTCGGCACCGTCGAAGTCCCCGGCGAGCATCCGGCTGTAGCCGGCGAACACCGCGAGCACGGGACTGGTCCCGACCGTGCTGTCGGGCAGCTGCCCCAACCAGCCGAGCAGGACGGCGTCCTGCCGATCGCGCCGGATCGAGGGCGCCGTCGCTTCCATGAGACGGGCGGCGCGGTCGAAGCTCCCTCCCGCCAGAGCGTGCTCGATGGCGTCGTGGGGCGATCCGTGCCGCTCGTACCAGCGGCTCGCCCGGTCGTGGAGCACGAGCGCCTCCTGCGGCTGCTCGCTGAGGAGGCGAGC
>DASYJR010000231.1:0-3244 GCA_035996305.1 Amnibacterium sp.
GTACGACGTGCGCCCTCGCCGGCTCGCCGACAGCGAGCTCGTGCGCACGGTCGCGCTCGCCGCCGACGTGAGCCGCACCGTGCTGCGGCAGGCGATCGAGGAGAGCGGTCTCGAGGAGGCGCCCGCCGCCGCGCGGCCCCGGTCGCGGCGTCGCATCCACCAGGCCACGGGGTTCGTCATCGCCCAGCTCGACGTCTCGGCGGCGGACGCCGAGCTGCTGATCCGCGCCCGCGCGTTCGCCGAGGGCCGCACCATGCTGGAGGTCGCCGACGACATCCTCACGAGGCGTCGGCGCTTCACGGTCCAGGCTGGCGACATCGTGGACGACGGATGAGCGACACGACCCGGGAGGAGGAGCTGCTCGAGGCCTTCGCCACGCTCGCCGACACGCTGGTGGCCGACTACGACGTCGTCGAGATGCTGCAGGTGCTCGTCGACACGTGCCACGACGTGCTCGACGTGTCCGCCGTCGGCCTGCTCCTCGCCGATCCCGACAGCGCTGCGCTGGACCTCCTCGCCTCGACGAGCGAGGAGAGCCGGATCGTCGAGACGCTCCAGCTCGGCGCGGAGGCGGGGCCGTGCGTCGAGTGCTTCCGCTCCGGGCGGCCCGTGACGGTCCCCGACATCGAGGCGACCGGGGACCGCTGGCCGGAGTTCCGCGCCAGCGCGGCGGAGCAGGGCTTCCGGGGGGTCTTCGCGATCCCGATGCGGTTGCGGGACCAGACGATCGGCGCCCTCAACCTGTTCCGCTCCGAGACCGGCGGGCTGAACGATCGGGACATGCGCGCCGCGCAGGCACTGGCGGACGTGGCGACCATCGGCATCCTGCACGAGCGCAGCTTCCGCGCGACCGACGTGCTGCGCGACCAGCTGCAGGGGGCACTGAACTCCCGCGTGGCGATCGAGCAGGCGAAGGGCGTCCTCGCACACCGGCACGAGGTCGACATGGACGCGGCGTTCCGCATGCTGCGCTCGTTCGCCCGGGCGAACCGCATGCCGCTCGCCGCGGCGGCACGCGGGGTCGTGGAGCGGCGGATCCGCCTCTAGGTCAGGTCATCGGTCTCGCTGCCGAACATCGAGCCGTCGAACGCCTCGGCCGGCAGCGGTTCGCGGAGGTGCGCGGCCCGTTCCTTGATGCCCTGCACGAACTCGCGGGCGACGAGCTCGGTGCCGGCCTCGGCGGGCGTGACGTCCTCCGACGAGATCTGGCTGCTCGGGCCGACCAGCAACGTCGAGGAGCCGCGGGATCCGTCGTCGCGCCGCGTCGGGACGCGCACGAGGTCGAAGCGGCCGTACTGAGCGAGCACCCAGGCGTATTCGAGCACGGCGTCGGCGACGTCGTCGCCCGTCAGGAACGATGTTCCTGTGCAGTAGTACATGCGTTGCATGGTCGTTCCCTCGGACTCACGGATGATCGGATCCCGGGGTCTGGGGGAAACGGTGGGGGTGACCGTACCACCGTGCGGCGAGGACGGGGGGGGCTTGCGTGAACCGCTTCCCCGTGGGTGCAGACTGCGGAGGATGACGGTCTCCTCGTTCCGGTTCGGCGTCGTGGAAGGGAGGCCGGCCTCGGGCGCGGCCTGGCTGGAGCGTGCCCGCGAGGTCGAGTCGGCGGGGTACGACCTGCTGCTGCTCCCCGATACCCGCTTCACGCCCTCGCCGTTCCCGGCGCTCGCGGCCGCGGCCGCCGTCACGACACGGCTGGCCGTCGCGCCCTGGGTGCTCGCTGCGCCGCTGCGCTCGCCGGCGGCGGTCGTCCGCGAGGTGGCGGCGCTGCAGATGCTGTCCGCCGGCCGTTTCGAGCTCGGGATCGGTACCGGCCGCCCGGATGCCGCGGACGAGGCCGCCGTGCTCGGCGCGACCTGGGGGACGGGCGCGGAACGGCGCCGGATCCTCGCGGCGACGGTCGCCGCGGTCCGCGCGGAGGTGTCGCCGCCGCCTCCCGTCACGATCGCCGCGTCCGGCCCCCTCGGGCTCGAGGCGGCCGCGATCGCGGACACCGTGGCGCTGGCACTCCCGCCGACGGCGGTGCTCGACGACGTGCTGCGCGCGATCGACGTCGTGCGCGCCCAGGGCGCCGACCCGGGCTTCGCGCTCCAGCTCTCCGGTGTGGGCGGCCGGCTCGTGCCCCATCTCGAGCGGCAGGGGCTCACCGCCGAGGACCTGCGCGAGGCCGTCGGCGTGCTCCGCGGCGACGTGGACGCGATGGCGGAGGCCCTGCAGCGCCTCCGCGAGCGCACGGGGATCGCCACGTTCCCGGTCTCGGGCATGCAGGCGGAGGCGTTCGCACCGGTCGTCGCGGCGCTGCGCTGAGCGCCCGTTCCCGGGGCGCCACTCGTGGTGCCCCAGGTCGCCAGTAGAGCGGCGACCCCGGGTCGGTCGGCGGGGTCAGGCGTGCTCGGCGAGCAGTCGCGGCAGCTCGTCCGCGAGCTCGCGGGCCAGGAAGCCGACGGGTCCGATGCGTGCGGCGAGCCGATCGCCCGCCGTCGCATGCAGCCAGGTCGCCCAGCAGGCGGCGTCGCCCTCGTCCACGCCGCGCGCCACAAGGCCCGCGATCGCGCCGGCGAGCACGTCCCCGCTGCCGGACGTCGCGAGGCCCGGGTTGCCGGCGTCGATCCGCCGCAGCCGTCCGGCCGGCTCGGCGACGAACCCGCTGCCCGACACGACGGCGCCGTAGCGGCCGGCGACCTCGAGCAGGTCGTCGCCCGGGTCCCCGGGGTCGCGGCCGAGCAGGATGCCCGTCTCGGTGCTGTTCGGCGTGAGCAGCAGGCGACCCTCGAGCGGCCGGCACACGTCCGCGTCGTTCGCGAGCGCCCCGAGCGCGAAGGCGTCGAGCAGCACCCGTGTCCGCTCGCCCATCAGCGGGACGAGCCCTTGCAGCAGCTCATGGGCCTCGTCGGCGTCGTCGAGGCCGGGCCCCACGACCACGCAGTCGACGTCGAGTGCGCCCTTCAATGCGGACGCGGCGCCGCCCGTGACGGAACCGGCCCGGTTCTGCGGCAGGCCCAGCACGCCGGCCTCCGGGAACGCGACGGCCAGCGGGGCCGCCACCGACTCGGCGACCGCCACCGTCAGGCGTCCGGCGCCGACCCGCAGCGCGGCCATCCCCGTCAGCGCGACCGCGCCGGGCGTCTTCGCCGCACCGCCGACGACGAGCACGTCCCCGCGTTCGCGCTTCGACGACGCGGGCGGCGGCAGCGCCGGCAGCGTCGCCGGATCCGCCGTCTCAGCCCTGTGGGGCATC
>DASYJR010000232.1:0-11449 GCA_035996305.1 Amnibacterium sp.
CGGGGCCGACCGTGTCGCGGAGCCAGCCGTCGGCCCCGACAATGCCCGTGCCCTCCGACCAGTCCACGCCGCGCTCGGTGCCGCTGCGGTCGGCGAACGCGATCGCCATGTGGTTCATCCGCGCGGTCGCGACGGCGATCTGCACCTCCGCGACCCGCTCGTCGTCCGGCCGCGGTCCGAGGGGCCAGTTCGTGGGTGCGGCGAGCAGGTCGGCGCCCGCCAGCGCCACGATCCGTGTCCACTCCGGGAACTCGAGGTCGAAGCAGATCATCACGCCGATGCGGCCGTGCGCCGTCTCGACGACGGGCGGCGCGGCGTCCCCGGGCCGGAAGACCTGCTTCTCCCGGTCCCAGAGGTGCACCTTCCGGTACACCGCCCGCACGCCGTCGCCGGTGACGACCGCCGCGGAGTTGTGGAGCGCGTCGTCCGACTCCTCCGCGAAGCCGACCACGAGCACGGATCCGGGCCGCTCGGCGAGCAGCCGCGCCCAGTCGCCGAACCGGGCGTCGCCCGGCCGCAGCGCGACGCGGCGCGCCTCGTCGACGGACTCGAACACGTAGCCCGACGTCGCGAGCTCCGGGACGACGACCACGTCGGCGCCCTGCTCGAGCGCGTCGCGGAGCGCCGCCGTCACCTGCGCCGTGTTGCCGTCGAGGTCGCCGACGACCGGTGCGAGCTGGACCGCCGCGACGCGCGTCACGGTGCCTCCGCCGATTCGAGGCTCCGGCGGGTGCGCTCGGCGAGTCCGCGCCGGAACGAGATCGCGACCCCGATCGCGAGCCACACCAGCACGATGTACGGGAACCAGCTGTAGGGCGCGTCGAGCCCGACCGCGTTCTTGTAGAGCGTGTACGCGACGAGCACGAGCGCGAGGATCGGCACGACGATCTGCCACCTCGGGGTACGCGTGCGGTTGCCGAAGAACAGGAAGCGGATCGCGCCGACCGTCGCGAGGGCGTACGCGACGAGCAGCGCGATCGTGCCGATCGTCAGCGACCAGAACGTGGCGTCGAGCACACCCGCGTTCGTGAGGCGCTCGATCACCATCACGAGGGTCGCGAGGCCGGCGGACACGAAAAGGGCGAAGACCGGAGCACCGGTCTTCGAGACGCGCGCCACGTGGCGGGTCTCGCCCGCGCCCCGCGCGAGCGCGAACAGGATGCGGGCGGCGCCGGACAGGGTGCCGATCGAGATCGCGAAGAGGCTGACCGTCGCGGAGAGGGTGAGCAGGTCCGCCAGCCAGGGGCCGACGTAGGCGCGACCGAGGTCGCCGTACGGCGCCCCCGAGGAGACGAAGTGCTTCACGCCCGCGGCGGAGGTGCCGTAGCCGAGCGACTGGCCGATGATCGTGAGGACGTAGAACGCGCCGACCACCGCGACCGCGATCATCAGCGCCCGCGGGATGTCGCGCTTCGGATGCGTCGTCTCCTCGCCGAGCGTCGCGGCGCCCTCGAACCCGGCGAAGGCGAGGAACCCGAAAACGGATGCGGCCGCGATGGTCGTGACGTCCGTGCCCTTCGGGAGGGCCAGGAAGCTCCAGTTCAGCGTGAGCCCCCCGGGCGCGGAGCCGGTGCCGAGGCGCACGAGCACGATGATCGAGAGGATCGTCACGAGCGCCGCGCCGATCAGCTCCGCGTAGAGCAGCACGCGGGTGATGACCCGCACCTCGCTGCGGCCGACGACCACGACCAGGGCCATGGCGATGATCGCGACGATGATCCAGTCCGGATCCGCCTTGATGCCGAGGTCGTTCAGGAGCTGCGTGAAGAACAGCCCGATCTCCATCGTCGAGCCGGCGCCGATCGTGACGTAGGCGAGGAACAGCGCCCAGCCGGCGACGAAGCCGAACCGCGGGCCGAGGGTGAGGCCGACGGTCGCGTACACGGAACCGGTGTGCGCGATGTACCTGGACAGCTTGATGAAGCCGTAGGCGACGAGGCACACCCCGATCAGCGCGAACACGAACGCCCAGGTCGCGCCGCCGCCGAGGATGCCGGCCGCGCCGGTCCCGAGCAGGGCGGCGGCCCCGACGGGCCCGATGAGGCCGATCGAGAAGGCGGCGGCGTCGACGACCTTCAGCTCGCGCTTCAGGCCGCCGGCTGGGGCGGAGGTGGTGTGCTCGTCCACGGTCATCCCCGCAGGCTAGGGAGCGGCGGCGCGCGGCGACAAGTCGACCGCTGCCTTCGCATGCCCAAGGCTGCGCCTATGGGAGCAGAAGGAAGGCCCGCCTGGGGAGCCGGCGGCGGCGTTCCTAGGCTCGCAGCATGCGTTCCACCCCCGCCGTCCTCGCCCGTCTCGCCGGTTCGTTCACCGTCCTCAAGGCCCCCGGGGTGGACGCCCCGGCGGCGCAGCGCGATCCGGCGGTCGTGGAGACGGTGTCCCGGATGCTCGCCGACATCGAGCGCCGGGGGCTCGACGCGGTGGCCGAGTACGCCCGCACCCTGGACCGGCAGGAGGGCGCCGTCGAGCTGTCCGCGGCCGAGATCCGCTCGAGCGGCGACCGGCTCGATCCCGTGCTGCGCGAGGCGATCGAGCTCGGCGCGAGCCGCACGCAGGCCTTCGCGCGGGCGACGAGGGACCATCTCGCCGATTTCGAGACCGAGACCGTCGACGGGCTCGTCACCGGCGTCCGGTACGTGCCGGTCGGCCGGGTCGGCGCCTACCTGCCCGCCGGCCGGTTCCCGCTCACCGCGAGCGCCTTCATGAGCGTCGGCGTCGCGAAGGTGGCGGGCGTCCCCTCGGTGCTCGCGTGCACGCCGCCGCAGCACGACGGCGGCGCGAACGACGCCGTCGTGCACGCCGCCGCGTGCTCCGGGGTGGACCGGGTCGTGGTGCTCGGCGGGGTGCAGGCCCTCGCGGCCATGGCGTTCGGGCTGCTCGACGACGCCCCGGTCGACATGCTCGTCGGCGCGGGGAACGCGTTCGTCGCCGAGGCGAAGCGGCAGCTGTTCGGCACGGTCGCGATCGACCTGCTCGCCGGGCCGTCGGAGGTCGCCGTGCTCGCCGACGGGACCGCGGATCCGGAACTCGTCGCCGCCGACCTGCTGGGCCAGGCCGAGCACGGCCCGAACTCGCCCGCGGCGCTCGTCACGACCTCGGAGTCGCTCGGCCGCGCGGTGCTGGCGGAGGTCGACCGGCAGCTGGCGACCCTGGCCACCGCGGAGATCGCGGGCGCCGCCTGGCGCGACTTCGGATCGGTGGTCGTCGCCGCCGACCGGGAGACGGCCGCCGTGCTGATGGACGACCTCGCGCCGGAGCACCTCGAACTGATGACCGAGGACGACGACTGGTTCCACGACCGGCTCACGAACTACGGCTCACTGTTCCTCGGGCCGTGGAGCACGGTCGCGTACTCGGACAAGGGGATGGCCGGCACGAACCACACCCTGCCGACGGCCGGTGGAGCGAAGCACAGCGCCGGGCTCTCGGTCGGCCGGTTCCTGAAGCCGCTCACCTACCAGCGGATCGCCCGGGGTGCGACCCCCGCGCTCGCCGAGGCGGTCGAGGTCATCTCCGCGTCGGAAGGGATGGCGGCGCATCGGGCGACGGCGACCCTGCGGCTCGAGCGCTTCCGCGACGGGCGCTGAGGCGCGCCTCAGGCGACGGGCTGGAGCAGCGGGCTCGACTCGACCATGTCCCGGGCCAGCCGGACGAGCTCGGCGGTCGCCGGGGACAGGGCGGCGGAGGCGCGCCGCACGATGGCGACCGTGTCGTAGAGGGGCTCGGCGAAGGGCACGAACCCGACGCCCGCAGGCGCGACCCCGGCCTCCGCCACCGCCCGTGAGACGAAGGTGTCGCCGACGCCGGCGGCCACGAGCGCCAGGGCCGATTCGACCTGCTCGACCTCGGCGACCACGTCGAGGTGCACCGCCGCGAGCCGCGCACGGTCGGCGACCTGCCGCCTGGTGGGGTCGCGCCAGCCGTAGTGGGCGTCGTAGAGCACGAGCGGCCGCTCGGCGAGATCGTGCACCGTCGGCCGCACCCGCAGGTGCGCCGGGTCGCTGCTCGCGTAGACGACCTCGTCGCGCCGGAGGGGCGTGACGACGAGCCCCTCGTCGTCGATGGGCAGCACGACGAGCCCCGCCTCGAGCTCACCCGACGCGACGGCGGCGGCGACCTCGACGGAGTTCAGGCCGGTGACCCGCAGCCGCACGTCGGGATGGAGGCGGTGGAACTCGGCGACGAGCGACTCGAGCGCGTAGTACTTGGCGTTCCGCAGCAGGCCGAACGACGCCGTTCCGCTCGACAGCGAGGTGAGGGCCCTGAGCATGCGGTCGGCCTCGTCGGCGGCAGCGACGGTCTGCTCGGCGAGGGGCAGCAGCGCCTCCCCGGCGGCCGTGAGCACGAGCCGGCGGCCGCCCCGCACGAAGAGCACCGTGTCGTACGCGTCCTCGAGGCGGCGGATGAACTCGGAGACACTCGGCTGCGCCATGTGCATCGCCGCTGCGGCCGCCGTGAAGGAACCGAGGCGAGCGGCGGCGAGGAAGACGCGCAGCTGCACGAGACTCATAGGAGCAACCTATGGGCGACGGCGACCGGGAACGTGGGGTGCCCGCGGGCCGAAGATGGGGAACCCCTCCCCATCCGCGCCGCCCGGGCCGGCGCGCATCCTCCTTCCGTGCCGCCCGGATCCCCGGCCGGCAGCCACGGGAAGGGGCGGAGCATGCCGCTGTACATGGACATCCACACGGTCGACGGGGTCACGGTGTCGGCCGTGGCGGAGGCGCACAAGGCCGACCTGCAGACGCAGGGCGCGCACGACGTGCGGTACCTGCGCTACTGGGTCGACGAGCAGGACGGCAAGGTCTTCTGCCTCGTCGACGCGCCGTCCGCCGAGGCCGCCTCGGACGTGCACCGCGAGGCGCACGGACTGGTCGCGGAGCAGATCTTCCAGGTCGAGGAAGGTGCGTGATGCGCGGGATCGCCCGGGGCGCCGCCGTCGCGGCCACGATGCTGCTCCCGATGATGCTCCCGGCGGTGCCCGCTCCCGACCCGAGCACGACGACCACCGTGGAGCTCGCGGTCGTCGCGGTCGCCGACCCCGCACCGGTTCCCCAGGACATCATCGAGTACCCGGGGCGCCTGCAGGGCTTCGCCCCGCCCCGCTGGGCCTGGCTCGCGTGGCTCGTCGACCGCTGAGCGGACGCTTCCGCACGGCCCCCGGGAGGACCACACTGTGCTGATGCACCTGCTGGAGCGGGACGGCGCCATCGGCGCCCTGCAGGACTACACGGCGGACGCGGACAACGGTGACGGCCGCCTGGTGCTCGTGCACGGCGAGGCCGGGATCGGCAAGACCGCACTCCTCGAGGCGTTCAGGACCCTGGAGCCGCGGGGGCGCTGGGCATGGGCGGACTGCGACCCTCCGGGCAACGTCCGCCCACTCGGCCCCCTGCTCGACGTCGCCGAGGCCCTCGGCATCCGGGTCGACGTCGAGACGGACGTGCGGCCGGTCCTGCTCACCGGCCTGCTCGAGCGGCTGCTCGACCCGGCCGACCTCGACGTGGTCGTCATCGAGGATCTCCACTGGGCCGACGAGTCCCTGCTCCTGATGCTGCGGCAGGTGATCCGGCACCTCCGCACCGCGCGGGCCCTGCTCGTGGTCAGCTTCCGCGACGACGAGCTCGCCCCCGATTCCCCGATGCGGGTGCTGCTCGGCGACACGGGGAGCACGTCCTGGAGCCGCCGGATCGCGCTCGCGCCCCTCGGGCAGGGGGCGGTCGGCCGGCTCGTCACCGGAACCGCACTGGATCCGAACGAGGTCTTCGCGACGACCGGCGGCAACCCCTTCTTCGTCACCGAGGTCGTGAAGGACGGCTCCGGCGGCGTGCCGCCCACCGCCCGCGACGTGGTGCTCGCCCGGGCCGCGCGCATCGCGCCCGCTGCGCGGAGCGTGCTCGAGCACGCGGCGGTCATCGGCTCCCGGGTGGATGTCGGCCTGCTGGCCGCCACAGGCGCGGACGTGCCCGCCGCGCTCGACGAGCTGGTCGCGGTCGGCCTCCTCGTCGACGACGGCGGGATCCGGTTCCGGCACGAGATCGCCAGGACGGCGATCCTCGACGCGGTGCCGACGTACCGGGCGGCCGGGATCCACGCGGCCGTCCTCGACGCGCTCCAGCGGCAGCACCCCCGGGCGTTCGCCCGGCTCGCCCACCACGCCGCAGCCGCCGGCGACGGCCCGGCCGTGCTCCGCTACGCCCCCGTCGCGGGCGCGCAGGCCGCGCTCCTCGGTGCCCACATCGAGGCGATCGGGCACTACCGGTCGGCCGTCGCCGCGGCGGTCGGCGGGGATCCCGTGCTGCTCGCCGAACGCCGCGACGACCTCGCCACCGAGCTGTCCCTCGCCGACCGGTTCGCGGAGTCGGCCGTCGAGTGGGAGGCGGCCCTCGCCACCTGGCGCGCCGTCGGCGACCGGTTGCGCGAGGGGGCGACGCTCCGCCGCCTGTCCCGGGTGATGTGGCGGCTGTGCCGGGGTGCCGAGGCGACGATCCGGGCCGAGGCGTCCGTCGCGGCGCTCACGCCGTTCCCGGGACCCGAGCTCGCGTGGTCGTACGCGAACCTCGCCCATCAGCGGATGAGCGCCGTCCGGTACGACGAGGCGATCGAGCTGGCGCACACCGCCCGCGCCCTCGGGGAACGCTTCGACGTTCCGGCGGTCGTGAGCGACGCGCTGGACACCGAGGCGTGCTGCCTCGCCGCCACGGGCGCCGACGGTGAGCGCCCGCTCCGGGACGCCCTCGCCATCGCGCTGGAGCACCGGGTGCACGAGCAGGCCGGCCGGGCGTACGCGAACCTGGTGCCCCTCCTGTACGGGCAGCACCGCGTCGACGAGGCGGACCGCCTCGTGCTCGAGGCCGCCGTCTACTGCGGGGACAACCAGATCGCCACCTTCGGCACCTGTGTGCAGGGTGCCCGCGCACTCGAGCTCGCCGAGGCGGGCCGCACCCGCGCGGCCGTCGCGCTGTCCGACACCCTGCTCGCCCGCAGCCCGTCACCGTCGAACCGGCTCAACCCGCTGATCAGCGGGGGGCTCGCCCGGATCCGCGCCGGTCGGCCGGGAGCACGGGCACTCCTCGACGAGGCCCTCGAGCTCGCGGTCGGGATCGACGAGGTGGAGTTCGTCCTCGCGGTCCGGCTCGCCCGCGCGGAAGGTCGATGGCTCGACGGCGACCCGGACGCCGCCGAGGCGGAGCTGCGGGCGGTGCAGGGCTTCGGCGTTCCGCTCGGGGACCAGCAGCGAGGCCTGATCCAGCTGTGGCTGCACCGGGTCGGGCGCTCGTCGGCCGACGCCGCGCCGAGCGGCGCGCAGACGGCCGTGCGACTCGAGCTCGCCGGCGACGTGGCCGGCGCCATGGCCGCCTGGGATGCGATCGGCCGGCCCTACGACGCGGCGATCGCCGCGGTGGTGGCGGGCGACGAGCACCGGCTCCGGGAGGCCTTCGCGCGGCTCGAGCTGCTCGGCGCCGCACCGGCTGCCCGCATCGCCCGCGCCCGCCTCCGGGCGATCGGCGCCGTGCGGGTCCCCTCGGGCCTCAGGAGGGCGACGCTCGAGGATCCGCACGGCCTCACCGAGCGGGAGAACGAGGTGCTCCGGGAGCTCGCCGCGGGCCGCTCCAACAAGGAGATCGCGCAGGCGCTGATCATCTCGGCGAAGACCGTGGACCACCACGTGTCGAACGTGCTGATGAAGCTCGGCGTGCGCACCCGCAAGGAGGCCGCGGCCATGGCGGCGCCGGGCGTGCCGGCGTCCTGAGCGTCAGCCGCGCAGCGCCCGGATCCGCCCGGAGAGGCCGGGGGAATCCACCCCGGCCGCGGCGGCCCGCGCGACGCCGGCCCAGGTGGCCCCGCCGGCTTCGCGGCGTGCACGGCGGCCCACGCCTGGAACTCGGGCAGGTCGTCGCGGAGCGCCTCCGCGTGCAGGCGGCCCGTCGGCCCGGTCGAGGTGCAGCGGGTCGCCCCGGGCCACCCGCGGTGCGCCGAGCACGCGGCGCAGGTCGGCGAGGCTCCAGCGGAGCGCCGCGAGCGGGTCCTCCGCGTCGGGGAAGAGCGCTTCGGCCAGCTCACTGCGGCCGACGGGCCGGTCGGCGAGCGCGATGCGCGCGAGCAGCGCCCAGGTCTTGCGGCCCCGGGGATGCGCGGGCGACGACCCGTCGGCCGCCTCGACGGCGGGCCGGCCGAGCAGCCGCACGCGCACCCCGGCCATCGACGGCGCCTAGCCCACCGCGGCGGGTGCGCGGCCCTGCAGGGCGTGCACGTCGGCGGTGGTGAGGCCGTTCCCGCCGATGCCCCAGTCGCCGCTGCGCACCTCGTCGAGCAGCACCCAGGTGACGCCGCGGAGCGCCTCGCCCTCGATGCCCACCATCGTGTCGGTCACCTGCGCGATCATCTCCGCCTTCTGATCCGGGGTGAAGACCCCTTCGATCACGCGGATCGTCACCAGTGGCATGTCGTCCTCCTGTCCGTATCGGCCGCGGATGCGACCGGAGGGAGGGTTCCGCCAGCGCGTGTGAGGACGCGTGTGACGTCGATCAGGCGTCGCGGCGGCGGATCAGGATGAGCGCCGGGACCAGCGCGACGACGATCCAGGCGACGAGCACGCCGAGTCCGCCCCAGCCGTTCAGGACGACGTCCGCGGTGCTCTGCGCCGCCGCTCGGCCCCCGGGCCCCGACAGCGCGGCCGTCGCGGCGGGTTCCGCGAACGTGTGCAGCTGGCCGCCGGCGGCGGACGGCAGCACCGCGTCCACGTTCTCGAGCCAGGTGGCCTGGGTCAGCCCGACGGCGATCCCGAGGATGATCGGCAGGACGAGCAGCAGCCCGAGCGCGGCGGCGATGCCTCCGGCGGTGTTGCGCACCAGCGCGCCGATCGCGAACGCGAGCACGGCGACGAGCGCGAGGTAGACCGCGGATCCGACGATCGGCATCCAGACGGCGGGGTCGGTCGGGTGCGGGGTGATGTGCTGCGACGGGAGGATCCCGGCCGTCGCGGCGAAGGTCGCGGCCGCGGCGACGAGACCGACCACGAACACGAGCACGGCCAGCACCGCGAGCTTCGCGAGAACGGCGGGCAGGCGGTTCGGCACGGCGGCGAAGGTCGAGCGGATCATGCCGGTCCCGTACTCGCCGCTGATCACCAGGACGCCGAGGACGGCGGCGATGAGCTGCGTGAAGTTCGTGCCGACGGTGGCGACCGCGACGGTGGCCGAGTCCTGGGCCGCCGTGGGCAGCGCACCGCCGTGCCGGTTGATGAAGCCGGCGACCAGCAGGCCGAACAGCACCGAGAGCGCCACGATCGCGGCCGCGCACCACCAGGTGGAGCGGAGGGTGCGGAGCTTGATCCACTCGGAGTGCAGCACGTGGAGCGTCGAAAGGCGGGCGTCGGCGAGGCGCGACGGCGTGGGAGCGGTGGTGGTCATCGGACGGCTCCCTGGGTCTCGCGGTACTCGACGTCGTCCTGCGTGAGGGTCAGGTAGGCCTCCTCGAGCGAGGCGTTGACGGGCGTGAGCTCGTGCAGCGCGACGCCGGCCGCGAGGGCGGCGTCGCCGATCTGCGCGGGGGTCGCGCCGATGACCTCGAGCGATCCGTCGTCACCGCGCCGCACGGTGACGCCCGGGCCCGCGACGGCGCGGTCGAGGCGGTCGTGGTCGGGCGTGCGCACCCGCACGATGCCCTGCGTCGCGCCGGCGACGACATCCGCGATGGGCGCGTCGGCGAGGATCCGGCCGCGGCCGAGCACGACGAGGTGGTCGGCGGTCTGCGCCATCTCGCTCATCAGGTGCGAGGAGAGGAACACGGTGCGCCCCTCGGCCGCGAGCGCGCGGGTGAGATGGCGCACCCAGAGCACGCCCTCGGGGTCGAGTCCGTTGACGGGCTCGTCCAGGATCAGGGTCCTCGGGTCGCCGAGCAGCGCGACGGCGATGCCGAGCCGCTGGCCCATGCCGAGGGAGAACTTCCCGACGCGCTTGCCCGCCACGGCAGTGAGCCCGGTGAGCCCCAGCACCTCGTCGACCCGGGCGCGGGCGATGCCGTGCGTCGCGGCGACGGCCCGCAGGTGGTTCGCCGCGGTGCGGCCCGGGTGCACGGCGCGCGCCTCGAGCAGCACCCCGACCTCGCGGAGCGGCGCGCGGTGCTCGGCGTACCGCTTGCCGTTCACGGTCGCCGTGCCGGCGGTCGGGCGGTCGAGCCCGACGATCATCCGCATCGTCGTGGACTTGCCCGCCCCGTTGGGGCCGAGGAAGCCGGTGACCCGGCCCGGCTCGATCACCGCGGAGATGTCGTCGACGGCGGTCTTGTCGCCGTAGCGCTTCGTCAGTCGTTCCAGCCGGATCACGGCGCCGACTCTTCCACAGGTGCGGCGAACTGGGCCTCGTACAGCCGCGAGTACGCCCCGCGCGCCGCGAGCAGCTCCTCGTGGCTGCCCTGCTCGACGATCGAGCCCTGCTCCATCACGAGGATGAGGTCCGCATCGCGGATGGTCGACAGCCGGTGCGCGATGACGAAGCTGGTGCGGTCGCGACGCAGGTCGCGCATCGCCTGCTGCACGAGCAGCTCGGTGCGGGTGTCGACGGAGCTCGTCGCCTCGTCGAGGATCAGCACCGCGGGGCGGGCGAGGAACGCCCGGGCGATGGTGATGAGCTGCTTCTCGCCGGCACTCACGTTGCCGCCCTCGTCGTCGAGCAGCGTGTCGTAGCCATCGGGCAGCGCGTGCACGAACCGGTCGACGTACGCGGCGCGGGCCGCGGCGACGATCTCCTCCTCGCTCGCGCCCGGCCGCCCGTAGGCGATGTTGTCGCGGATCGTGCCCCCGAACAGCCACGCGTCCTGCAGCACCATCCCCATCCGTTCCCGCAGGCCGGCCCGCGTGAGGCGGGTGATGTCCTCGCCGTCGAGCGTGATGCGGCCGCCGTCGAGCTCGTAGAACCGCTCGAGCAGGTTGACGAGGGTGGTCTTGCCCGCGCCGGTCGGACCGACGATCGCGACCGTGGAGCCGGGTTCCGCCGCGAGCGACAGGTCCCGGATCAGGGGCTTCTCCGGGTCGTACGAGAAGGCGACGTGCTCGAACGCGAGCCGCCCGGTGATGCGATCCGGGACGAGGGCCTGCTCCGGATCCGGCGACTGCTCGTCCGCGTCGAGCAGCTCGAAGACGCGCTCGGCGCTGGCGACCCCGGACTGCAGCAGGTTCGCCATCGAGCCCAGCTGGCTGAGCGGCTGCGTGTACTGGCGGGAGTACTGGATGAACGCCTGCACGTCGCCGAGGGCGAGCCCGCCGCTCGCCACCATCAGGCCGCCGGCGACCGCGATCGCGACGTAAACGAGGTTTCCGATGAACATCGTCGCGGGCATGATGATCCCGGAGACGAACTGGGCCCCGAACCCGGCCTTGAAGAGGTCCTCGTTCTCGGCGCGGAACCGCTCCTCGACCTCCCGGTGCCGGCCGAACACCTTCACGAGG
>DASYJR010000233.1:0-12198 GCA_035996305.1 Amnibacterium sp.
CGGCAGGGCGACGGCGGGGTCGGTCCAGGCGACGGTCATCGTGCGGTCGGATGCGCTGTCCACGGTCCGACGCTAGCCGACGCCTGCGACGTTCTCGGAAACGTTGCACCTGTGCGAAGCGGCGACACGCGTCGATGATGCCCACGACCCGGACGACGGGTTCGTATCGTCGACGCCCGGTCAGCAGACGGTCGGAGGCGTGTGACGAGACGGAACGGGCTGTGGGCGGCGCTCGCCGCAGCGCTGCTGGTCGCCGCGTCGTCCGCCGCCGCGGCCGCCGCCGCGGCCGCCGCCGACACCACCCCGCCGCCGGCGCCCTCGCCGGCCGCCGCGTCCGCGACCCCGGCATCGATGGGTGTCGCCGCCGCGACGTCCACCGCCACCCCCACCCCGTCGCCGACTCCCGCTCGCCCGAGCCGTGCCCTGGCCGTCTCGCTCCCGGCCGGTGCGTTGCTGACGTTGCCCGCCACCGACGGCTTCCGCGACGCCGTCACGGCCGTGGTCACGGCGCCGAGCACGAGGTCCGTCTCCCTCGCGCTCCACAACGGCTCACGGACCGTCGTCGTCGCCCGGGCCGCCGTCCCCGTCGCCGGGTCCGCAGGCCTCACGGCCCGGGTGCGCATCCCCACGGGCCACCTCACGGCCGGGTCCTGGCGGCTGACCGTCGCGCAGGGGACGAGGAGTGCGACGGCCACGCAGGTGCTGCGCGTCGGCTCCGGCGTCGCGCAGCACGTGGTGCTCGTCCCCGCCGGTACCACCGCCTATCCGAAGAGCACCGGTGCGGCCGCTCGCGTCGCGGCGACCGCGAGCGGCACCGACGAGACGGGCGCCCGGGTGCCCGTCTCCGGCGAGATCCGCATCACCGCGGGCAGGACGGTCCGCACCGTGACCGTCCGTCGGGCCGATCCGGCCGTCGGCACGGTCTCGGTCGCCGGCCTGCCCGAGGGTTCCGCCACCCTGGTCGCCCGGATCAGCGGACCGGCGGGAGGGGTGCGGTCCAGCGCCGGTCACCTGCTGCGCCTGGCCCCGCTGGTGATCCGGCGCACCACGATCACGAGCTCCTGGCCGACGGTGCAGCCGATCATCGACGACCAGCTCGACACCGTCACGCTCTCGGCCCGCGGGTGGGCGAGCTCCGGCGCCGGCACGCCGGTCTCCGGCTCGATCACCGTCACGCACGGCGGGGTGACGGTGCGCAGCTGGCCGCTGCGCTCGACAGCGACCACGAAGGCCGTCTGGGACGGGCGCTCCGGGGGCCGGGTGGTGCCGGGCGACTACGTCGTGACCGTGCGTGAGCGCGGACCCGACGGCCCGATCAGCACGGCGCGGACGACGGTGACCGTGAGCGGCGTGCACCTGCCGTACCGGATCCGCGTGATCGCACGGCTGCACGGCGGCAACCAGCAGGGGCTCGGGATCGGCTCGGTCGGCGGCGCGACGCGCGTCTTCGCCGCCGTCGACGTCGGCGGAGGCCGGTCCCGGATCGACGAGTACGGCCTCGACGGCGGGTTCGTCCGGTCGTCGCCCCCGCTGCCCCTCGGGCACGGCGCCGAGATCGCCGTCGGCGGCGACGGGCTGCTCGCCGTCGCCAACGGCGGCCCGTCCGCCGACACCACGATCGCGATGGTGGATCCCGCGACCTGGACGGTGCAGCGCACGATCGACGTGTCGCAGCTGGGGCCGAACGGCATGGTCGCCGCCGAGCCGGGCGGCGGGTTCGTCGTCTTCGCCGGCACATCCGGCGCGTACACGCTGACGCCGATGAGCGCGGACGGCCTCCTCGGCACGTCCGTCCCGGTGCAGGACGCCGGCCTCCCGCAGGGGCTCGAGGTGGTGCACGGCCAGGTCTGGCTCTTCTCCAGCCTCACGGTGGGCAACCGGATCACGAAGCTCGACCCGGGCACGGGGCAGGTCATCGACACGATCGAGCTCGCGATGCCCGGGGAGGGCGAGGGCGAGGCGATCGACCCGGCCACCGGCCTCGTCTACGTCGGCTGCCACGGCCCGAACCGGTTCGGCGTGCTCGAGCCCGTGCCGGCCGGATGACTCCTCAGCTCGCGCGCGTCCGCGGGATGTAGCGCGGCACCCATCGGGCGATCAGCCCGGCACCCACCAGCCCGACCACGCCGATCACACCGGCGGCGACCGCGACGCTGCTGACCGCCGTCACGCCGGCGATCACCAGCGGGGCGGCGGCGTTGCCCGCGTCGCCGGTGAAGCGGTAGGCGCCGAGGAAGGGCGCGGGGTCGTGCCGCGGGGCGAGGTCGGCGCCGAACGTCATGAGGAGGCCGCTGCCGATGCCGTTCGCGACGGACAGGAACATCGCGATCGCGATGAACCAGATCACGGCGGAGTGCAGACCGGCGGTGGCGAGGAGCGCGAGGTGCCCGAGCGCGAGCCCGACCATCGACGGCAGCGCGCTCCAGAGCCGGCCGAAGCGGTCCATGATCTGGCCGCTCGAGAAGAAGAGCGCGAAGTCGATCGCGCCGGCGATGCCGATCACGAGCGCGATCGAGCTCTCGGGCATGTGCAGGCTGACCCCGAGCAGCGGGAGGATCACCTGCCGGCTCGACCGCAGGCCGCCGATCAGCGCGGCGGTCGTCCCCATCCGGGCCAGGACGCCGCGGTGCCGGCGGATCGTGCGGAACAGCCCGACCCGCTCGACGGGGGCCGGCTCGCCGACCGCAGCCACCTCGGGCCGGCTCGCGGTGGACCGGGTCGGCGCCTGCCGCCGGGCGGCGAGCACCGCGGCGGGGTCGGGCAGGGCGAGCAGCACGGCACCCGCGGCGAAGCACGCGATGGCGTCGATCCAGAACGCCGCCTGCGTGCTCCCGGCGAGGCCGATCACGGCCGCGGCGATGAAGGGGCCGAGGAAGTACCCGGCGCGGAACATGCCGCCGAGCAGCGACAGCGCCCGGGCCCGGTAGGCGCGCGGCACGAAGGAGGTCATGAACGCCTGGCGGGCGAGCGCGAACGACGCGGTCGCGATGCCGACCAGCAGCACCCCGATCGCCAGCACCAGCGGGTTCGGGGCGATCAGGGCGACGACGAGCCCGAGCAGTGCCGCCGTCGCCGACCAGAGCATCGCGTTGCGTTCTCCGATGCGCGCGACGATCCACCCGCTCGGCAGGTCGCCGATCAGCTGGCCGACCGTGATGAGGGCGGCGATGAAGCCGGCGAGCGCGAGCGACGCGCCGAGGTGCACGGCGGCGACGGGGATGATCGGGATGATCGCGCCCTCGCCCGTCGCGAAGAGCAGCGACGGCAGGTAGACCGGGAGTGCGACGGAACCGAGGCGGAACGGCTCGGTCGTCGTCATCGAGGCCAGCCTACGACCGCCAATAGACTGGCGGCCCTCATGGTGCAACTCGACTACGCTGCCCGGCTCGCCTCCCTCCGCTCCACCCTCGGCGACGTGCTCGCCGTCGTGGGGGTCGACGCGCTGCGCGCCCGCATCGCCGACCTCAGCGAGCAGGCCTCCGTGCCCGACCTCTGGGACGACCCCGACGCGGCGCAGAAGGTGACGAGCGCCCTCAGCCACGCCCAGTCGGAGCTCGCCCGCATCACCGGGGTGCAGCGCCGGCTCGACGACCTCGAGGTGCTCATCGAGCTGGTGAACGCCGAGGACGACGAGCAGCAGGCGGCCGAGTACGCGACCGAGGCCGAGTCGGAGCTCGCGGGCGTCGAGGCGAGCGTCAACGAGCTGGAGGTGCAGACGCTTCTGAACGGCGAGTACGACGCCCGGCCCGCCGTCATCACGATCCGCGCGGGAGCCGGCGGTGTCGACGCCGCGGACTTCGCCGAGATGCTGCTGCGGATGTACCTGCGCTGGGCGGAGCAGCACAAATATGCCGTGACGGTGATGGACACGTCCTACGCCGAGGAGGCCGGGATCAAGTCCGCGACCGTCGAGGTGGACGCGCCGTACGCGTTCGGCACGCTCTCCGTCGAGGCGGGGACGCACCGGCTGGTGCGGATGAGCCCCTTCAACTCCGCGGGCAAGCGGCAGACGAGCTTCGCCGCCGTCGAGGTGATCCCGCTGCTGGAGGAGAGCGGCGAGATCGAGGTCCCCGAGAACGACATCCGCGTCGACGTCTTCCGGTCGAGCGGCCCGGGGGGGCAGAGCGTGAACACGACGGACTCGGCGGTGCGGATCACGCACCTGCCGACGGGCATCGTCGTGTCGATGCAGAACGAGAAGAGCCAGATCCAGAACCGTGCCGCCGCGATGCGGGTGCTGCAGTCGCGGCTGCTGATCCAGCGGCGCGAGGAGGAGGCGGCGAAGAAGAAGGAGCTGGCCGGCACGATCACGGCCAGCTGGGGCGATCAGATCCGCTCCTACGTGCTCGCTCCCTATCAGATGGTCAAGGATCTGCGCAGCGAGTACGAGGTGAACAACCCCTCCGCGGTCTTCGACGGCGACCTCGACGGGTTCCTTTCCGCCGGCATCCGCTGGCGGAAGCGAGCCGTGGCCTGATGGGCCGATGCGGCATGCGGAACGCCTGATCGGCGCCTGCACGATCGCGGCCGCCACGCCGGTGGAGTAGTGTTCCGGCCACCCGACCCGAACCCCGATCCGGCCAGCCTGCACCGTGCCCTCGGAGGATGTGCCTAGGCTGCCAGCCGTCATGATCCGCTTCGATTCCGTCACCAAGCGCTACCGCGGCGCCCCGCGGGCCGCCCTCGACGACGTCTCCCTCGAGATCGGCAGCGGTGAGTTCGTCTTCCTCGTCGGGGCCTCCGGAAGCGGCAAGTCGAGCCTGCTGCGCCTGATGCTCCGCGAGGAGCGGCCGACGTCCGGGGAGATCCACGTCCTCGGTCAGCGGCTCACCTCCATCTCGAGCCGCAAGGTGCCGTACTTCCGCCGCAGCCTCGGGGTCGTGTTCCAGGACTTCCGCCTGCTGCCGAACAAGACCGTCTTCGACAACGTCGCCTTCACCCTGCAGGTCATCGGGAAGTCCCGCGGCTTCATCCACGCCGCGGTCCCCGACGTGCTCGGCATGGTGGGCCTGTCGGAGAAGGCCCAGAACCTGCCGACGGAGCTGTCGGGCGGCGAGCAGCAGCGGGTGGCGATCGCCCGCGCCGTGGTCAACAAGCCGGCGATCCTGCTCGCGGACGAGCCCACCGGCAACCTCGACCCGACGACGAGCGACGAGATCATGAACGTGCTCGCCCGGATCAACGAGGCCGGCACGACCGTGGTCATGGCCACCCACGACGTCACGATCGTCGACCGGATGCAGAAGCGCGTCATCGAGCTCGTCGGCGGGCACATCATCCGCGACGAGGAGGAGGCGACGTACGTCACCTCCTCGATCCCGATCCAGCGGCCGCAGCAGCCGCCGGTGACCGAGGGCGACACCGGCAGCGTGCCCGTCTGGGCGCGCCGCGGGCGCGAGCGGCCCGAGCCGCCCGTCACCACCGGGCCGACCCGCCCTGCGGGCGCGCCGCCGCAGGCCGCGTGGCAGCAGCCGCCGCTCACCGCCGCGCCTGCAGCGCCGCGGCCCGCGACCGGTCCGCAGCCGACGGTCCAGCCGCCGACCGGCCCGAGCTCCCGTGCGGCCGAGGAGCAGGCCGAGCCCGTCCGCCCGCCGGTCTGGGCCCGCCCGGACACCGGCCCAGCGCTCACCGCCCACGGCGACGCCGAGCGCGCACCCTGGCGCCGACCCGAGCCGGCCCCGGCTCCCGCGCCCCGGCCCGAGGCGGATGCGACGAGCCTGTTCTTCGCCGCGCCCCTGCCCCAGGAGCCGCGCGCCGATCCGGGCCTCGATGCGGAGGATCCGCGCCCGCGGTTCCGCCGGCGAGGTGCCGCATCGGAGCCCGAGACGGCGCAGGACGAGCCGATCCGCGAGCAGGGGTTCGACGCCCGTGGCGGCGTCCGGACCATCACGGGTGAGATCGACCTCGACGACACCGGCGACCCCGAGGGCCTCGCCCGCCGGGCGGGCCGCCACCGCGTGCCGCCGCTGCCCGACCACCTCGACTTCATCACCGGACTGGGCCTGCGGGAGCACACCGACGACGACGAAGGGGTGGGACCCTCCTCATGAGACTCGGACTCGTCCTCGCGGAAGCCGCGAACGGCCTCCGCCGCAACCTCTCGATGGTCGTCTCCATCGTGCTCGTGACGTTCGTCTCGCTGACGTTCGTCGGCACCGCGGCCCTGCTGCAGCTGCAGATCGGCCAGATGAAGAGCTTCTGGTACGACAAGGCGCAGGTCGCCGTGTACCTCTGCAACGGCGCGGTGCCGAGCACCCACTGCGGCAGCGGCAGCGCCACACCGGCCCAGATCAAGGCCATCGGCGACACCCTGCACTCGGCGACCCTGTCGCGCTTCATCAAGCAGTCGTACTTCGAGACCCACCAGCAGGCCTACAAGAACTTCGAGGCGCAGTTCAAGGGCAACCCCGTCGCCGACTACGTGACGCCGGACCTCCTCAACGAGGCCTACTGGGTGAACCTCAAGAACCCGAACCAGTCCGCCGTGATCGCGGAGGCGGTCGGCGGCATGCCGGGCGTCGACGCCGTCACGGACCAGCGGCGGCTGCTCGACCAGATCTTCGCCGTGCTCAACACCGCCTCGATCACGGCCGCTTCGATCGCCGCGCTCATGCTCGTGGCGGCGGCGCTGCTGATCTCCACGACGATCCGGTTGTCCGCCTTCTCGAGGCGGCGGGAGCTCGGCATCATGCGGCTCGTCGGTGCGTCGAACCGGTTCATCCAGACGCCGTTCATCCTCGAGGGCGTGCTCGCGTCGCTGATCGGATCCGTGCTGGCCGGTCTCGCGACGGTCGGGATCGTGCAGTTCTTCGTGCAGGGCTTCCTCGCCCAGGCGCAGAAGGACATCGCCTTCGTCACGGTCCCGGACGCCCTCGTCGTCGTGCCGATCCTGATCGGCGTCGGCATCGTGCTCGCCGCGGTCTCGGCGAACGTGGCGATCAGCCGCTATCTGCGGGTGTAGTGCCGCTGCGCGGCCCACTCCGCAGATGGCCCGGTGCCCATGGTCGTGGATGTGCACGCGCATCCACGGGATCGTCGACGCTCCGGACGGCTCCGCTGGGCCCTGGACGGTGTTCCGGACCAGGGGGAGCGCCCGGCCCCCCAGTGCCGGAGGGCCGGCTCGGGGTCTGGCTGTAGACTGAGCGGCTTTCCGCGAGCGTGCCGAGGAGGTGGTTGCGATGCCCAGGGAGCAGGGTCGCAAGGTCGTCGCGAGCAACCGCCGGGCGCGCCACGACTACACGATCGAGGACACGATCGAGGCCGGACTCGTGCTCACGGGCACCGAGGTCAAGTCGCTGCGGCAGGGTCGCGCGTCGCTCATCGACGGCTACGCGTACATCGACGGGGGCGAGGCCTACCTCGACGCCGTGCACATCCCCGAGTACAACCAGGGCACGTGGACGAACCACCCGCCGCGCCGCACCAGGAAGCTGCTGCTGCACAAGCAGCAGATCCTGAAGCTCGGCAGCCGGGTGAAGGAGGGCGGCTACACGCTCGTGCCGCTGTCGCTGTACTTCAGCGACGGCAAGGCCAAGGTGGAGCTCGCGCTCGCGAAGGGCAAGCGCGAGTACGACAAGCGCCACGCGCTGCGTGAGCGGCAGGACCGCCGCGAGGCCGAACGAGCGATGTCGACTCGCCGGAACCTCGGCGAGTAGCGGAGGTGGCGCTCCACGCGGAGCGGGACGATCCGCGCCGACCGGACGTCGTCGCCCTGCTCGCCGAGCACCTCGCCGACATGCACGCGACCTCGCCGGCGGAGAGCGTGCACGCGCTCGACCCGGACGGGCTCGTCGCCCGCAGCGTCGCGTTCTGGACCGTCCGGGAGGCGGACGTCCTGCTCGGCTGCGGGGCCCTCGCGCCGCTCGACCCCGTCAGCGGCGAGGTGAAGTCGATGCGCACCGCGGAGGCGGCCCGGGGGCGGGGCGTCGCCGGCGTCGTGCTCGCCGCGCTCCTCGGGGAGGCGCGCGGCCGCGGCTACCGGTCCGTGCTCCTCGAGACGGGGACCGAGGCCTACTTCGCTCCCGCCCGGCGGCTCTACGAGCGGCACGGCTTCCGGTCGTGCGAGCCCTTCGGGTCGTACCGCGAGGATCCGCACAGCGCCTACTACGCCCTGGACCTCGCTGCGGGAATGCCCGAGGGGCCCTCGTGGTTCTAGACTGTCGGAGCCCCGGGAACGGGGCGACACAACTCCACAGTGCGACAGTGGCTCCGCGCCGTCATGGGGATGATCGGTTTCGACATTGCCTGTTCAACGACGGAAAGCGGGCCGAGGATGCGTGCTTATCTCGAAAACGATGCACGCAAACAACAGGTGCCAGTAAGACTCGCACCGCCTTCGCTCTCGCTGCGTAAGCAAGAGTAGTCAAGGCCGTCGGACCGGGTTCGCCTCCGCCCCGGTATCCGGCGTCAGCAAGGGGGCTCGCTGCGAACGTCCTGCCTCGGGGCTTCGCGGGACTTCAACCGGGACTGGGCCCGTCGTCCGTAACCTGCCTGTGGCAAGGGACGGGGCCGAGTAGAACGACAAACACAGGCTGCGCCCGGAGAAGACGTGGTTCTCCAGCAGTGGACGGGGGTTCGATTCCCCCCATCTCCACTCCTCGCGCGGATGCCGCTGTCGCCTGTGGGGCCCGAACGGGCCCTCACCTCCTCCCGCGACGCCGACGCGCCCGCGGCACTCGGCTGACCGGCGTTCCGCCGTCGCTACGCCCTGCCGCTCAGGGTGAGGCCGAGCAGGACCACGTTCAGGGCGATCACGACGCCCGCCGCCGCCCAGCCCGCGATCTTCAAGGCGCGTCCCGCGACGTAGGGGCCCATCAGCACCGGGTCCGAGTTCAGCCGGATGAGCGGCACCACGGCGAACGGGATCCCGAAGCTCAGCACGACCTGGCTGAGCACCAGCGTGGCGGTCGGGGGCGTGCCGATGCCGAGCAGGACGAATGCCGGCAGCAGCGTCACGAGCCGCCGGGTCAGCAGCGGCACGCGCACCTTCAGCAGCCCGGCCATCACCTCGGAGCCGGCGTAGGCGCCGACCGAGCTCGAAGCGAGCCCGGACGCGAGCAGCCCGACCGCGAACAGCACCCCGATCACCGGGCCGAGTGCCGCCGTGATCGCGGCGTGCGCGCCGTCGATCGTGCCGGTGCCGTTCCTGCCCTGCAGGTTCGCCGCGGCGACGACGAGCAGGGCGATGTTCACCGCACCCGCGAGCGCGAGGGCGACGACGACGTCCCATCGCGTCACGACCAGCAGGTGCGGCAGGCGGTCCTCGGCGGGCTTGCCGTGCCGGTCGCGGCTGAGCGAGGAGTGCAGGTAGATGGCGTGCGGCATCACCGTCGCGCCGAGCATGGAGGCGGCGAGGAGCACGGATCCGCCGTCCTTCAGCCGGGGGAGGAGACCGCCCGCGGCCCCGCCCCAATCCGTGGTGCCGGTGAAGACGCCCGCGGCGAACCCGATCGTGAGCACGGCGAGCAGGCCGACGATGAGCCCCTCGAACGTGCGCTGGCCGCGCCGGTGCTGCGACGCGAGCAGGAGCAGGGACACCCCGCCGACGATCACGCCGCCGAGCAGCAGCGGCAGCCCGAACAGCAGCCGCAGCGCGACCGCTCCGCCGATCACCTCGGCGACGTCGGTCGCGGCGGCGACCACCTCCGCCTGCAGCCAGAACGCGATGCGCGACCGCCTGGACAGCCGGTGGCCGAGCAGCTCCGGCAGACTGGAGCCCGTGACGAGGCCGAGCCGGGCGGAGCAGAACTGGACGAGCGCCGCCATCGCGTTCGCGACGACCAGCACCCAGATCAGGGCGTAGCCCTCCGTCGCGCCGGCGCTGATGTTCACCGCGACGTTGCCCGGATCCACGTAGGCGATGGCGGCGACGAACGCCGGCCCGAAGCCGGACACGAGCCGGATGAGGGACCGCCGCCGGCTCGCCCGCACGATCGCAGGGGCGTCGGAGGCGGTCACCCCGCCGATCCTGCCGCACTGCGGCCGGGAGGCGTGCCCGTCGTCAGCCGGGGATCACGCCGTCGCGCTCGAGGGCGAGCAGCCGCACCTTCGCCTCCGCGCCGCCACGGTATGCCCCGGTGGTGCCGTCCGACCGCACGACGCGGTGGCACGGCACGACGAGCGGGACGGGGTTCGTGGCGCAGGCCGTGCCGACCGCACGCACGGCGCGCGGCGCATCCGTGCGGGCGGCGAGCGCGGCGTAGCTGATCGTGCGCCCGAACGGGACCTCCTGGAGCCGCTCGAGCACCGCCAGCCGGAAGCCGCGGGCGAGCCGCAGGTCGACGGGGCCCGGGTAGGGGTCGTGACCGCCGGCGAAGTAGGCGTCGAGCCAGCGCGCGGCGGGGTCGAGACGGCGCGGCGCGCGCAGCACCCGCGGGCCGATCCGCTCGGCGAGGGCGTCGAGCACCCGGTCCTCCTCCTCGATGGCGAAGGCGAGCCGCGCGACGCCCTGCTCGGTGGCCGCGACGAGCAGCCGGCCGAGCGGCGAGTCGACGGTGCGGTAGTGCACGTCGGGGGCCGCGTCGCCGGTCGCGGCGTCCTCGAGGCGTGCGTGGAGGTGTGCGAGCAGCGCGGGGTCGGCGTCGGGGACGGCGAAGGGGGCGAGCGTGTCGGTCATGCGATGTCCTTCCCGACGAGCAGCGATCTGAGCCGCTGCACGCCGTCGGAGGCGGCCTTGCGAGCCGCGGTCTCGGTGGTGCCGGTGAGGGTCGCCACCTCGGCGAACGGCACGCCCGCGAGGTGGTGGTGGACGACCGCGGCGCGCTGCCGCGGCGGGAGGAGCGCGAGCGCCGCCCAGAGGTCGAGGTCCCGCCCGTCGGGCACGCCGATGACCGTCGGGACCTCGGGGAGCTCGTCGGTCGGGAACGCCGCTCTCGATCGCGCCCGGAGCATGTCGATCGCCTTGCGGTGCGCGATCGTGACCAGCCAGCCGGCGACGTTCCCCTCGAACCGCGCCCAGGCGCCCATCGCAGCCAGGAACGTCTCGCTCCAGGCGTCCTCGGCGTCGTGCTGGTCGAGCAGCCCCCGGCAGACCCGCCAGACGAGCGGTCCGTGCTCGCCGACGATCCGTTCGAACGGTGCCTTCGACTTCTCGGATGCGCTCACATCAGGTCAACGGCCGGCGGGGCCGGAACGTGAGGTCGCGAGCCCGATCCGTTCGAGCGCCGCGTCGTGCAGCAGCCCGTTCGTGGCCAGGGCGGTGCCGTGCCAGGGGCCGTCGAGCCCGTCGAGCGAGGTGAACCGGCCGCCCGCCTCGGTCACGATCGGCACGAGCGCCGCCATGTCCCACACCTTGAGGTCCGGCTCGCCCGCGATGTCCACCTGCCCCTCCGCGACGAGCACGTAGGACCAGAAGTCGCCGAGCGCGCGGGTGCGCCAGCAGGTGCGGGCGAGGGCGAGCAGCCCGTCGAGCGCGCCGGCGTCGTCCCACCCCTGCAGCGAGTTGTAGCTGAGCAGCGCATCGGGCAGTGCCGCGACCTTCGAGACGGAGAGACGGGCCGGTGCGCCGGTGCCGCGTTCGGTGACGGTCGCCGCCCAGGCGCCGTTGCCGAGCGCACCCCACCAGCGGCGGCGCAGGGCGGGCGCGGACACGACGCCGATCAGCGGCTCGCCGTCGACGGCGAGCGCGATCAGGGTCGCCCAGACGGGCAGGCCGCGGAGGAAGTTCGTGGTGCCGTCGATCGGGTCGATGATCCACTGCCGGCCCGCGCGCGGCTCGCCGCCGTACTCCTCGCCGAGCACCTCGTCGCCCTTGCGGGCGTCCTTGAGCGCGGCCCGCAGGGCCTGCTCGATCGCCTGGTCGGCATCCGTCACCGGCGTGCGGTCGGGCTTCGTCGAGATCGCGAGGTCGCCGGCGCGGAAGCGGTCGACGGCGAGCACGTGCGCCATGTCGGCGAGGTCGAGGGCGAGCTGCAGGTCCTCGAAGATGCCGGGCGCCATGGGATTCACCCTAGGGCGCGTCTCGCGCCCGCTCGCCGGTGCCGGACGCGTCCCGGGCCTCGGGCTCACCCTCGTCGTCGGCGCCCTGCACGCGCCCACCCTGCGCGTCGAGCAGCCGCTGCAGGGACTCGAGCCGGCGCCGGCCGGCGTCGCCGAGCTCGCCGGCGTTCACCCGGTCGACGATCTCCCAGTCGTGCGCGTCGGCGAGCGCGATGCCGTCAGGAGGGTCGACGACGGGCCGGCTGCGGATCGCGAAGGACC
>DASYJR010000234.1:0-4560 GCA_035996305.1 Amnibacterium sp.
GGGCGCTCGTGCGCTCCGGTCGCGCGTCCCACCCGGATGGCACGGAGGTGGCCCCGGAGGCCTGGTGGATCGCGCTGAACACGGCGATCCGGGATGCCGGCGGCCTCGACGACGTGGCGGCCATCTCGATCGCCGGGCAGCAGCACGGCATGGTCGTGCTCGACGGCGACGGGCGCGTCATCCGCGACGCCCTGCTCTGGAACGACACCCGCTCGGCGCAGGCCGCGCGGGACCTCATCGAGGAGTTCGGGGCGGAGACGCTCGCGACGCGCACCGGCAGCGTGCCCGTCGCCTCGTACACGGCGACCAAGCTGCGCTGGCTTCGCGACGCGGAGCCGGCGAACGCCGCCCTCGTCGCGGCCGTCGCGCTCCCCCACGACTGGCTGACCTGGCGCCTGCTCGGCTACGGCCCCGACGACGTCTCGCCGTCGGGCCCCGTGCTCGAGGCGCTCACGACCGACCGGTCCGACGCCTCCGGCACCGGCTACTTCGACCCCGCACGCGGTCGCTACGACCGGGCGCTGCTCGAGGCGGCGCTCGGCCACGACGCCGTGCTGCCGCGCGTGCTCGGGCCGCACGAGGCGGCGGGCCGCACCGTCGAAGGGCTCGACGGGATCCCGGCCGGGATCCTCGTCGGCCCGGGTGCAGGCGACAACGCGGGTGGCGCGCTGGGGCTCGGCGCCTCCGCCGGCGACGTGGTCGTCTCGATCGGCACCAGCGGGACCGTCTTCGCGGTGACCGGCACGCCGACCACCGACGCCTCCGGCACGGTCTCGGGCTTCGCCAGCGCATCCGGCGACTTCCTCCCGCTGATCGCGACGCTGAACGCCGCGCGCATCCTCGATGCGACGGCTCGCCTGCTCGATGTCGGCCACGACGAGCTCGGCCGGCTCGCGCTCGAGGCGCCGCCGGGGGCGGACGGCCTCGTGCTCGTGCCGTACTTCGAGGGCGAGCGCACGCCGAACCTGCCGGACGCCACCGCGACCCTCACGGGGATGACGCTGAGGACGACGACGCGGCCGCATCTCGCCCGCGCCGCGGTCGAGGGCCTGCTCTGCGCGCTCGCCGACGGCCTCGCCGCGGTGCAGCGGCAGGGCGTGCACGCCGAGCGGCTGCTGCTCATCGGCGGCGCCGCCCAGAACCCGGCCGTCTCGGCGGTCGCCGCGCAGGTCTTCGGCCAGCCGGTCGTGGTGCCGGCGCCGGGCGAGTACGTCGCGGCGGGCGCGGCCGTGCAGGCGGCGTGGACGCTCACCGGCACCCGCCCCGACTGGCCGATCGACGTGACGGCCGAGCCGGCTCCGGACCACCGTCCGGAGATCGTGGAGCAGTACCGGGCGGCGGCCGGCCGCCTCTCCTGACCCGGTGACGGGCCGCATCCGCCCCCGTCGGCACTTCGGCAGCGCAGAAGGGGCGGATGCGGCGGGTCGCAGGCGGCGGACACGGAAGACTCGAGCCGGGAGCGGACGAAGGGGATCGCATGAAGAACTGGTCGAACACCTACGAGTACACGGCGCCGCGGATCGTCGCGCCGACCACGATCGACGAGCTGCGTCGCGTCGTCGCCGAGGCGGACCGTGTGCGGCCCCTCGGCTCGAGGCACTCGTTCAACGGCATCGCCGACACCACCGGCACGCTGGTCGACATGACCGCGCTGCCCGTCGAGGTGACGATCGACGAGCGGGCCGGCACCGCGACCGTCTCCGGCGGCACCCGCTACGGGGTGCTCGCCGCGGCGCTCGACGAGGCGGGCTCCGCCCTGCACAACATGGGCTCGCTGCCGCACATCTCCGTCGCCGGCGCGGTCGCGACCGGCACCCACGGCTCCGGCGTCGGGCTCGGCAACCTGTCCTCCGCGGTGCGCGGCCTCGAGTTCGTGACCGCCGACGGTGACCTGCGCCGGGTGACCGCGGACGACCCGGAGCTCGCCGGATCCGTCGTGGCCCTCGGCGCGCTCGGCCCGGCCGTGCGGGTGACCGTGGCGATCCAGCCGCGCTACCTCATCCGCCAGGACACCTACCGCGGGCTGCCGTGGGACACGATGCTCGGCTCGTTCCGCGACGTCGCGGGCGGCGCGTACAGCATCAGCGTCTTCACGAACTGGGTCGAGGACGACGTCGAGCAGCTCTGGGTGAAGCGCCGCGTGGATTCGGAGGACGCGCAGGTCGAGGACGGCTACTTCGGCGCCGCGCGCGACCTCGTGGAACGGCCGGAGCTCGTGCCCGGGGTGACGGACAACCTGACCCGTCGCGGCGTGGTGGTCCCCTGGCAGTTCGGCCTTCCCCACTTCCGGCTCGACGTGCCGCCGTCGGCCGGTGACGAGATCCAGACCGAGTACTTCGTGGGGATCGACGACGCCGGCCCCGCCCTGTCCGCGGTGCGGGCGCTCGGGGACCGGATCGCCCCGCACCTCACGGTCACCGAGCTGCGCACGATGGCCGCGGACGACCTGTGGCTGTCGCCGGCGTTCGGCCGCGACTCGCTGGCCATCCATTTCACGTGGAAGAACCACCCGGACGAGGTCTTCGCGCTGCTGCCGACGATCGAGGAGGCCCTCGCGCCGTTCGCGCCGCGTCCGCACTGGGGCAAGCTGAACCGGGTCGACCCGGCCGGCTTCGCGGCGGCCTATCCACACCTCGCCGATCAGCGCGAGCTGGTCACCGGATACGACCCGGCGGGCAAGTTCCGCAACGAGTACCTGGACCGCGTGCTCGGGCTGGGCGAGTCCGCGGAGCTGCCCGGGACGAGCGCCCCGATGGGGCGCTGACCCGGCAGCGCCGACCCCGTCCGCCGCGCGCGATCCCATCCGCCGTGCTCAGGATCCGGCGGCCGTGTTGAGGAGGATCCGTCAGGCGCTGCGCGGCGGGGACGACGGCTGGGGCGGCTCGGCGTCCCAGGAGCCGTAGACGGCCTCCGTGTTCGAGGCGATCTGCGCGGCGAGCATCGACACGTCGGTGTCGAGCACCGCGGCCATCGCGCGCAGCGTGTGCGGCACGAGGTACGGCGCGTTCGGGCGCCCACGCACCGGCACGGGGGCGAGGTAGGGCGCGTCCGTCTCCACGAGGATGCGGCTGCGGGGCGCGGCGGCGAGGGCCTCCTGCAGCCGTTCGGCGTTCTTGAACGTGACGGTGCCCGCGAACGAGAGGTACCACCCGTGGCTGGTGGCGAGCCTCGCGAGGGCGGCGTCGCCGGAGAAGCAGTGGAAGACGGTGCGGTCCGGGGCGCCCACCCGCACGAGGGTGTCGACCACCTCCTGGTGCGCGTCGCGGTCGTGGATCTGCAGGGCGAGCCCGCGCTCCTTCGCGATCGCGATGTGCGCCTCGAAGGCCGCGATCTGGGCCGGGCGGCCCTCCTCGCCGGTGCGGTAGAAGTCCAGGCCGGTCTCGCCGACGGCCCGCACGCGCGGCAGGCCGGCGAGCCGGTCGATCTCGGCGAGGGCGTCCCCGATGCCTCCGGATGCGGTGAGCTCCGGCGTCTCGTTCGGGTGCACGGCGACGGCCGCGAGCATGCGCGGATCGGTCGCGGCGGTCGCGGCCGACCAGCGGCTCGTCGCCACGTCGGTGCCGACCTGCACGACGCCGCGGATCCCGACGGCGGAGGCGCGGTCGAGCTGCTCGCGCCAGTCGAGGCCCTTCTCCCCGTCCTCGATCTCGAGGTGGGTGTGGTTGTCGTAGACGCCGACGCGCAGCGCTTCGGGCAGCGGGGGGTAGGTCAGGTCGCGGCGCGACGGATCCGGCTCGCGCCGGCGGATCGCCGACGCCCCGGGCAGGTCCGGTGCGGGACCGTCAGGCACTCAGGACCTCCTGCTCGATCCGCGGGAACAGCGGTTCGAGCGGGGTGGTCCGCGTGCCTGCGGGCAGCTGCCCCCAGTCGCCGGCGGCGCGGATCGGCTGGTCGGCGAGCAGGCCGAGCGAGGCCTGCGCGCCGAGGGCGGTCCAGAGCTTGCCGCACGCCTTCGGCATCACCGGCGACAGCAGCACGGCCAGGGCGCGCAGGCCTTCGGCCGCGGTCGCGAGCACGGCGTCCAGCCGCGCGGCCTGCGCCGGCTGCTTCGCGAGCGCCCACGGCTCCTCGAGGGTGAGGTAGCCGTTCAGCTCCTCGACGATCCGCCAGATCGCCGCGATCGCCTCGTGGGGCGCCATCCGCTCGATCGCGAGGTCGGCCTCGATCGCGGACGCCCGCACCACCTCGCGGATGCCGAGGTCGCGCTCGGACGGCTCGCCCGCGGCCGGCAGCACGCCGTCGCGGTAGCGGCCGATCATCGCGATCACCCGGGAGCCGAGGTTGCCGAAGCCGTTCGCGAGCTCCGCCTGGTAGCGGGCGGCGAGGTCCTCCCAGGAGAAGGAGCCGTCCTGGCCGAACGGGATCGCCCGGAGGAAGTAGTAGCGGAACGCGTCGGAGCCGAAGACGTCCGTGATGCTCGCCGGAGCGATGCCGGTGAGCTTCGACTTCGACATCTTCTCGCCGCCGACCAGCAGCCAGCCGTGCGCGAAGACCTGCCGCGGCACCTCGAGGCCCGCGGCCATGAGCATCGCCGGCCAGATCACCGCGTGGAAGCGGAGG
>DASYJR010000235.1:0-13405 GCA_035996305.1 Amnibacterium sp.
GTGATCGCCGCGTTCAGCTGCGGGACGATCGCGTCCACCGGCACGGTCTCGGCGTCGACGCCGTAGACCGACTCGACCACCGGGGCGACGAGCCGCTCGAGCACGCGGCCGCCCATCCGACCCCGCACCAGGGGGCCCAGCCGCTCGTACCGGCCGACCTTGAGCACCGGCAGGAGCCGGTCCGCGTACGCCCGGACGGCGCCGGAGGGGTCGATGACCCGGCGCACGTCCTCGGCCAGCGGGGATCCCGGGATGCCGAGCACGCCCCCCGACGGAAGCGGCACCGTGCGATCGGCGAGCGCCACCCAGGCGCTGCCCCGCGGCGCGACGACGGCGTCCCCCAGCCCGAGATCCTCGACGAGTGCACGCATGGTCCCACCGCGGACCGCGAAGCTCTCCGCCCCGGTGTCGGCCTCGACGCCGGCGATCGATCCGCCCGCGACCCGGCCGCCGAGGGCCGACGAGCGTTCGAGCAGCACCACGTCGCGCCCCTGCAGGGCGAGGCGCCGGGCGGCGACGAGGCCGCCCACCCCGCCGCCGACGACGACCGCCGTGCCGCTCACGCGCGCGCGTGCGCCCAGTCGACGATCCGGGTCAGCACGCCCGGATCGGTGGTCGGCGGCACGCCGTGGCCGAGGTTCAGCACGTGCGCGGGCGCCGCGGCGCCCGCGCCGACGACCCGCTCGAGGTGCCGTTCGAGCACGGGCCACGGCGCGTCGAGCAGGGCCGGATCCACGTTGCCCTGCAACGGCGCCCGGTGCTCCAGCAGCGCGGACGCCGCATCGAGGGGCAGCCGATGGTCGACGCCGATCACGTCGGCGCCGGCGTCCCGCATCGCGGGCAGCAGCAGCGCGGTCCCGGTACCGAAGTGCACCCGCGGCACGCCGTCCGGCACGGCGGCGAAGGCGCGAGCGGATGCGGGCAGCGCCGCGGCGCGGTAGTCCGCCTCCGACAGCGCCCCGGCCCAGGAGTCGAAGAGCTGCACGGCCGCGGCGCCGGCCCGGACCTGCGCGGCGAGGAAGGCCCCGGAGACGTCGGCGAGCCAGTCCGTGAGCCGGCGCCAGGCGCCGGGATCGGCGTGCAGGAGCGTGCGGGCGCGCAGCTGGTCCCTCGACGGGCCGCCCTCGACGACGTAGCCGGCGAGCGTGAAGGGGGCGCCGGCGAAGCCGATGAGGGGCGTCCCACCCAGCCGCGCGACGGCCGCGGCGACCCCCGCCTCGACGGGCGCGAGCGCATCCGGCGTCAGCGCGTGCGCGACGAGGTCGTCGAGGTCGGCCGGCGTGCGCACCGGGCGGGCGAACACCGGTCCCCTGCCCGGGACGATGTCCACGTCGACGCCCGCGAGCTTCAGCGGCACGACGATGTCGCTGAAGAAGATCGCCGCATCGACGCCGTGGCGGCGCACCGGCTGCACCGTGATCTCGGCGGCCAGCTCCGGCTCGAGGCAGGCGTCGAGCATCGCCGTGCCCGCCCTCGACGCGCGGTACTCGGGCAGCGAGCGCCCCGCCTGCCGCATGAACCACACGGGCGGCGTCGCCTGGCGCTCACCGCGATAGGCCGCGAGGAGCCGAGGGGGGACTTGCGTGGGATTCGCGGGCACGACAGGGAATCCTCCCATCCGCGGCCCCCGGTTCCCCGCGCAGGAGGCCGGGACGGCCGACCTACACTTCCCTACGTGCTCAGAGCCCTCACCGCGGATTACCGCGCCGCAGGGTTCGACCTGCTCGAGCGGCTGTCCGTCGTCTCCCCCGAGACCATGGCGCGGTTCGCCGCCGAGCGTCCCGACGTCGACGGGGTCGTCCTCCTCGCGACGTGCAACCGCTTCGAGGCGTACCTCGACGTGACCGACGACGGCGCATCCGCCGTCCACGCCCTCGTCGATGCCGCCGCATCCGCCGCCGGGGTGGCGCCGCACTCGGTCGCCGCCGCGATCACCGAGCGCAGCGGCCCCGAGGTCGCCGGGCATCTGTTCGCGGTCTCGAGCGGACTCGAGTCGCTCGTCGTCGGCGAGGCCGAGATCGCGGGGCAGGTCTCCCGCGCGCTGGAGGCCGCCCGCAGCTCGGGAAGCACGACGAGCGACCTCGAGCGCCTCTTCCAGCGCGCCTCGCGCACGTCGAGCACCGTGCAGAACCGCACGCGCGTCGGCTTCGCCGGTCGCAGCATCGTGCGGCTCGCCCTCGACCTGGCCGAGTCCCGCCTCGGTGACTGGGCCCGGGCGACCGTGCTGCTGATCGGCACCGGCACCTACGCGGGCGCCACGCTCGCCGCCCTGCGCGACCGGGGCGTGACCGAGGTGGGCGTCTACTCGCCGAGCGGGCGTGCGGAGCGGTTCGCGCGACGCGAGGGCGTGACGGCGGTGGCGGCGGCGGATCTGCCGGGGCGACTCGCGACCGCGGACATCGTGATCGCGTGCAGCATCGCGACGACGCCGATCCTCGACGCCGCCCGGCTGGGCCGGGCCCGCGCGGCGGCGGGCGCCGAGGGTCGCCAGCTCGTGCTCGACCTCGGGCTCCCCCGCAACATCGATCCGGACGTCGTCGACGTGCCCGGCGTCGATCTGCTGGATCTCGAGACCATCAGCCTGCACGCCCCGCTGCCCGAGCTGCAGGCCACGGACGAGGCGCGGCAGATCATCGCGGAGGCGGTGGCCGAGTTCCGGGCCGACCAGCAGGCCGCTGCGGTCACTCCGGCCGTCGTCGCGTTCCGCGCGCACGTGCTCGACCTCGTCGACGCCGAGATCGAGCGGCTCAGGCGCCGCGGGGAGCTGACGCCCGCGGCGGAGCGGGCCATGCGGCATCTCGCGAGCGTGCTCGTGCACACGCCCTCCACCCGTGCCCGCGCGTTCGCGGCCGCCGGCGAGGCGGACCGGTTCACGGATGCGCTGGACACGGTCTTCGGCCTCGAGCCCGAGGCGACGGCCGCCACGACGCCGGACGAGGGCGAGCTCGCGGGCTGAGATCCGGCCGGATCACGCGGATCCGGAGCACCTGCGCGACACGCGGTCATCGGCCGCCCGTGCGCGGCGCGTCGCTCGAGCACTCCGGAACGGCGCGATCAGCGGCGGCGCTCCATGGTGATGTGCACCACGCCGCTCGGCGAGAGGGCCGATTCGATCTCGAACCGCTCCTCGAGCCCCTCGAGGCCGTCCCAGAGCCGTTCGCCACGGCCGAGCACGATGGGCACCACGACGACGTGGGCGGAGTCGACCAGGTCGGCCGCCAGGAACTCCCGCACGGTGGCCACGCCGCCGCCGATCCGCACCTCCCCGCCGTCGGCGAGCTCCCGCGCGGCGGCGAGCGCCTCCTCCGGCGACGCGTCGAGGAAGTGGAACGTCGTGCCGCCCGCCATCTCGATCGGCGCCCTCGGGTGATGGGTGAGCACGATCACCGGCGTGTGGAACGGCGGCTCGTCGCCCCACCATCCCCGCCACTCGTCGTCGGTCCAGGGGCCGCGCTGCGGACCGAACTTGTTCCGGCCCATGATCTCGACGCCGATGCCCGATCCCCACCGCCCCGCCATGGCGTCGTCGAAGCCCTCCGAGCCGCCCGTCGCGCCCTGCATCGCCCGGAAGGTCGCCGTGCCCATGAACCACGACATCAGCCGGCCGCCGGCGTGCCCGAACGGCGCCTCGAGGGTCTGCCCCTCACCGGCGCCGAAGCCGTCCAGCGAGATCCCGAAGTTGTGCACACGCACCCGTGACATGTGACCTCCCTGCCGTCAGCCTACGGACGCGTTCCCGATCGCACTGCCCCCACATCCGCCGTGTTCTGGACCTCGCACGAGACGCGCCGGGTGGCAGCGACGGACGCCCCTGACACGGGGCGGCGGATCCTGAGACCGGCGGGCGGTCAGTGCACGTACTCCAGGATGTCGAGGCCGATCGTGCGCATCGCCTGCAGCACCGCGAGGCGCGTCGTGTGCGCGTCGTCCTCGAACTGCACCGTCACCGTGTACGCGACCGAGGCGCGGGGGCCGCGCAGCACGCCCGCGTCGGCGCGCACGCCGGCGTCGCTGCCGGTCTTGTTGAACAGGCTGAGCCCGTGGTCGCTGCGCACGTGGCTCAGCGGATCGAGCGCGAAGGCGCTGGCGACCATCGAGAGGTCGGTGTTCAGCGCGAGCCAGTCGGAGACCCGCGAGGAGACCGCCCGGTTCACGGCCTCGCCCCGGGCGATCCGTGCGAACAGGGTCGTGAGCTCCGCCGCGGACCCGACCGAGAGCTGTGGGGCGTCGTCGGGACCGCGGCGGTCCCGAACCCGGTCGAGGAGCGCGGTGCGCTTCAGCCCGAGTGACTCGCCCCGTGCCCGCACGGCGCCGAGCCCGACGGCGCGCAGCAGCACGTTCGTCGCGAGGTTGTCGCTCGTGGCGGCGACGAGGGCGGCGAGATCCGTGAGCGGCAGGCTCGGCGCGTGCAGGTACTGCCAGACCCCGGAGTCGCCCACCAGGTCGTCGGGGGTGCGGTCGAGCAGGTCGTAGCGGGAGTGCGCCTGCTCGTCGAGGCGCGCCGCGATCTCGAGGAGCAGCAGCACCTTGCCGACGCTCGCCGTCGGCAGCACGACGTGGTCGTCGACCGAGAACAGCGCCTTGCCCGTGCGCACGTCGATGACGCGGGCCGACACCTGCGCGCCCGTGAGCGCGAGGTGCGCGAGCGCGGTGAAGCCGTCCGTGAAGTCGGACCGCACCACCTCGCCCTTGTGTCGCGCCCCCGGATCGCCGCCGCGCAACCGGGTCCGTCGGGAGGACTCGGCCTGCGCAGCGGTCACCAGATCGTGACCCGCTTCGTCGGATCCAGCCACAGCGCGTCCTTGGCGGTCACGTCGAAGGCGGAGTGGAACTCGTCCAGGTTGCGCACGATCTGGTTGCAGCGGAACTCGGGCGGCGAGTGCGGGTCGATCGTGAGCAGCCGGATCGCCTCGGCCGGGCGACGCTTCTCGCGCCAGACCGCGGCCCAGGAGAGGAAGAAGCGCTCGGCGCCGGTCAACCCGTCGACGACGGGGGCGTCCCGTCCCTCGAGGGAGAGCAGGTACGCCTTCCACGCGATGGTGAGGCCGCCGAGGTCCCCGATGTTCTCGCCGATCGTGAGCGCACCGTTCACATGGTCGGTGAGGCCGTCCGGCACGAGCTCGTCGTACTGGGCGATGAGCGCCTTCGTCCGCTCCTCGAACGCTGCCCGGTCCGCCTCGCTCCACCAGTTCTCGAGCCGGCCGTCGCCGTCGAACTGCGAGCCCTGGTCGTCGAAGCCGTGACCGATCTCGTGACCGATGACCGCGCCGATGCCCCCGTAGTTCGCGGCGTCGTCCCGATCCGGATCGAAGAACGGCGGCTGCAGGATCGCGGCCGGGAAGACGATCTCGTTGAGCCCGGGGTTGTAGTAGGCGTTGACCGTCTGCGGCGTCATGAACCACTCGTCGCGGTCGACCGGCTTGCCGATCTTGCCGAGCTCCCGGTCGAACTCGAACGCCGCGGCCCGGCGCACGTTGCCGACGAGGTCGCCGGCATCGATCTCGAGCCGCGAGTAGTCGCGCCACTTGACGGGGTACCCGATCTTCGGGGTGAACTTCGCGAGCTTCGTCAGCGCCTTCGCCCGCGTCTCGTCGCCGAGCCACTCGAGCGAGCCGATCGACGACCGGTACGCGCCCACGAGGTTCGCGACGAGCACGTCCATCCGCACCTTGGCGATCGGCGGGAAGTGCCGCTCCACGTAGAGCCGCCCGACGGCCTCGCCGAGCGCGCCCTCCGTGAGCCCGACCCCGCGCTTCCACCGGGCCTTGACCTCCTCGGCGCCGGTGAGCGCCGTACCGGTGAAGGCGAAGTGGGCGTTCACGAAGTCGGAGGAGAGGTACGGCGCGAGCGGGCGGATGACCCGGGCCGCCAGCCAGTCGCGCCACGCGTCGAGGCGGTCGGCCGTGAGCAGGCCGAGCACACCGGTGAGGAAGCTCGGCTCCCGCACGACGATCTCGCCGAGGGCGCCGACGGGCGCGGACAGCCCGGCCGCCCACGACTCGAGCAGCGCGCCGCGGTCCCCGGCCTCGGCGACGAGGGCCGCCCAGCTCGTGGGGTTGTAGGTGGCCTGCACGTCGCGGGTGCGGACCGCGTCCCAGTGCTGCCCGGCGATCTCCGTCTCGAGCGCGAGCACCCGATCCGCCCGCGCCTCGGGCTCGGTCAGGCCCGCGAGCGAGTAGATCGTCGTGAGGAAGGTGCGGTAGGCCTCGCGGTGCGGCTGGAACGCGTCGTCGCGGTAGTAGCGCTCGTCGGGCAGGCCGAGGCCGCCCTGCTCGAAGAAGACGAGGTAGCGGTCCGGATCGCCCGGATCGTTGTCGACGAAGAGCTGCACGAGGCTGCCCGCGCCGGTGCGCTCGAGGGAGCCCAGCACGTCGAGCACCTCGGCGATCGAGTGCGTGGCCGCGACGAGTGCGAGCGGCGCGGCGAGCGGCGCGGCGCCGAGCGACTCCACCCGCTCCTCGGCCATGAAGGAGGCGTAGAGGTCGCCGATCTTGCGTGCCTCGGTGCCGGGCTCGGCCCGCTGCGACTCCTCGACGAGTTCGCGCACGGCCGCCTCGGCGCCGTCGACCAGGTCGAGGAAGGCGCCCGCGCGCGCGCGGTCGGGCGGGATCGTCGCCTCGGCGAGCCAGCGGCCGTTCACGTGGCGGTAGAGGTCGTCCTGCACGCGCACCGCGGGATCCCAGGAGGCGGTGTCGAGCCCTGCCGGCAGCAGGCCGCCGACGTTCGGATCCAGGGCTGCGCCGGAGCTGCTGTCGACCACGATGGCTGAGTCTATGATCCGAGATCCCGACCCGCCCCGGTGGCTCGCGGCTCCCGCCGGACTCACGGCACCGGGTGCACCGCGGGCCGGCGCGACGAGGCCGCGGGACGCGGCCTAGGCTCGTTCGCCGTGCGACTCGTGGTGGCGGAGTGTTCGGTCGACTACGCGGGGCGCCTCTCGGCGCACCTCCCCCTCGCCCGGCGGCTGATCATGCTGAAGGCCGACGGCAGCGTGCTGGTGCACGCCGACGGCGGCTCGTACAAGCCCCTGAACTGGATGAGTCCGCCCTGCTCGCTCGAGACGGAGGAGCCGGACGACGACCTCGCGGGCAGCGGCGTGCACGAGGTCTGGCGCGTGCGGCATGCGAAGACCGGCGACGTGCTGCTGATCCGCATCCACGATCTGCTCGTCGACGAGACCGTCGAGCTCGGCCAGGACCCCGGGCTCGTGAAGGACGGCGTCGAGGCCGACCTGCAGAAGCTGCTCGCCGAGCAGATCGAGCTGCTGGGCTCCGGCCACACGCTCGTCCGGCGCGAGCACATGACCGCGATCGGACCGGTCGACATCCTCGCCAGGGACGCGAGCGGCGCCGCGGTGGCCGTCGAGATCAAGCGCCGCGGCGAGATCGACGGGGTCGAGCAGCTCACGCGCTACCTCGAGCTGATGAACCGCGACCCGCATCTCACGCCCGTGACCGGCGTCTTCGCCGCCCAGGAGATCAAGCCGCAGGCCCGCACGCTCGCCGAGGACCGGGGCATCCGCTGCCTGACCCTGGACTACGACGCGATGCGCGGCGTCGAGGCGGGCCCGGCCCGCCTGTTCTGATACCGCCGCTCCCGCCTCGAGGACGGAGCGCGAGACGACCTCGGCCCGGGAGCGGAGGGCCGTCGCGTCGGCCCGGAGCGGACTGCCTGCGACCCGCACTGGGGGAGGGGCGTCCAGCAGGGGCCACCTAGGGTTGCGGCGTGCCTGAGACCGCGCCCTACACGCTGGTGCTCGTGGATCTCGACGGAACGATCATGGACTCCGCGCCCGGCATCACCGCCACGCTGACCCGCACGCTCGAGCGGATGGGCCTTCCGGTCCCGCCGCCGGCGCGCCTCGTGGAGTTCGTGGGGCCGCCCATCCTCGACGGCCTGCGGGACCTCGCCGGCCTCGACCCGGAGCAGTCGCAGACGGCGCTCGGGCTCTACCGCGCCGAGTACCGGGAGAACGGCGCCTTCGACGCCCGTCCCTACCCCGACATCCGCGAGGCGCTGGAGGCGATCCGGGCGGCCGGCCCGACCCTCGCCGTCGCCACCTCGAAGCCCGAGGAGCAGGCGAAGCGGATCCTCGCCCACTTCGGCCTCGACGACCTCTTCGCCGTCATCGCGGGCGCCTCCGAGGACGAGACCCGCAGCGAGAAGGCGGACGTCATCACCTGGGCGCTCGGCCTCCTGACGGACGCCGGGGTGGACACGAGCCGCCCCGTCATGATCGGTGACCGGATCCACGACGTCGAGGGCGCGGCGCAGCACGGCATCCCGGTGGTGTTCGCGGGCTGGGGCTACGGGGACGCGGCCGAGGCCGCCGGGTCGATCGCCGTGGCGGCGACCCCGGCCGACCTGCCTGGGATCGTCACAACCCGCTGAGCGTTCCCCCCTCGCCGACCCGGACCGGCTGTCCGCAACCTGGGTGTGGGCCACACTGGGGGCATGACCATGACGCAGGTGGAGCGGCAGTATGTGAAGGCCGCTCAGGCGACCGCACCGCACGTCGTCGTCCTGTTCGGGGCCGCGGGCGACCTCGCCAAGCGCAAGCTGCTGCCCGGGATGGCGAACCTCGTGCTCTCCTCCCTCGCCCCGGACATCGAGATCGTGGGCACGTCCCTGGAGGAGCTCGACGACGACTCGTACCGGGCGCAGGCGAAGGCCGCGCTCGAGGAGTTCGACCGACGCCGCCTCAGCGAGTCGGAGTGGGAGGACTTCGCCTCGAAGCTCCACTACGTGCCGAGCTCGGCGGGCCCCGATGCGCTCGCCAGGGCCGTGCACGACGCGGAGGCGCGGCTCGGGCCCGACTCCCGCCGCATCCACTACCTGAGCGTGCCTCCGAAGGCCGCGCTCGCCGCGGTCGAGACCATCGCGGCCGCGCGACTGGTCGAGGACTCGCGGATCATCATGGAGAAGCCGTTCGGCACCGACCTCGCGTCCGCGGTCGAGCTGAACCGGCGTCTGCACCAGACGTTCACCGAACCGCAGATCTTCCGGATCGACCACTTCCTGGGCAAGGAACCGGCGCAGAACATCCTCGCCATCCGGTTCGGCAACGGCCTCTTCGAGCCGATCTGGAACCGCAACTTCATCCAGCAGATCCAGATCGACGTGCCGGAGACCCTCGGCATCGAGCAGCGCGCCGCCTTCTACGAGTCGACCGGCGCGTACCGCGACATGGTGGTCACCCACCTGTTCCAGATCCTCGCGTTCGTCGCGATGGAGGCGCCGACCGCCCTCGAGCCGCAGGCGATCAGCGAGGAGAAGAACAAGGTCTTCCGCTCGATGACGCCGATCGATCCCGACAACGTCGTCCGCGGCCAGTACGTCGGCTACAAGGACATCCCCGGCGTCTCCCCCGAGAGCGAGACCGAGACCTTCGTCGCGCTGAAGTGCTTCATCGACAACTGGCGCTGGGCCGGCGTGCCGTTCTACCTCCGCACCGGCAAGAAGATGGCCGAGGGGCAGCGGATCATCTCCATCGCGTTCAAGGAGCCGCCCCGCAGCATGTTCCCGGCGGGCAGCGGCGTCGGCGCCAAGGGCCCCGACCACCTCACGTTCGATCTCGCGGACGCCTCCAAGATGTCCCTGTCCTTCTACGGCAAGCGGCCCGGCCCCGGCATGCGGCTCGACAAGATCTCGATGCAGTTCTCGATGCAGGAGCAGGCGAACGCCGGCGACGTGCTCGAGGCGTACGAGCGCCTCATCCTCGACGCGATGCGAGGCGACCACACCCTGTTCACGACGGCCGAGGGCATCGAGCGGCTCTGGGAGGTCTCGCAGCCGCTGCTCGACGACCCGCCTCCCGTGCGGCCCTACGCGGTCGGCAGCTGGGGGCCGAACGCGATCCACCAGCTGATCGCCCCGTTCGCGTGGCGGCTGCCATTCGAACGCGTCTGGCGCGAGTCGCACCACTGATCCGGGCCCCGGAGCGGTCTAGTCTGCCCGGATGCCCGATGCGAACGAGCTGATCGGCGGGCGCTACCGCCTGGGGCCGGCCGTCGGGTCGGGCGGGATGGGAACGGTGCGCCGAGCCCGCGACCTGCGCTTCGACCGCGACGTCGCGGTGAAGCTGCTGCGCACGGCCGCGGATCCGCGCCACCAGGAGCGGCTGCGGCGCGAAGCGCGCCTGCTCGGGGCCCTGCAGCACCCGAACCTCGTCGCGGCGTACGACACCGGGATCGACCTCACCCCGGACGGGCCGATGCTCTGGCTGGCGATGGAGCTCGTGCGCGGCCCGGACCTCGGCGTGCTGCTGGCAAGTCGCGGGTGCCTCCCGTCCGAGGACGTGCGGCGGGTGGTGCAGGACGCGGCCTCGGCGCTCTCCGCCCTGCACGCCGCGGGGATCGTCCACCGCGACCTCAAGCCGGCGAACCTGCTGCTGACCCGCGAGCCGGGCCCGCGGCCGTGGCACGTCAAGGTGGCGGACCTCGGCATCGCGCTCGCCGAGGACTCGGCCGCGATGACGACGACCGGCCAGGTGATGGGCACGGCGGCGTACCTGAGCCCGGAGCAGGTGTCGGGGGGCGCCGTCGACGCCGCTTCGGACGTCTACTCCCTCGGCCTGCTCGCCCTCGTCGCCCTGACGGGCGATCACCCGTTCCCTGGTGGCGCCGTCGAGTCGGCGACCGCCAGGCTCGTCCGGGCGCCGGAGCTACCCGCCTGGATCACCGGTGGCTGGCGGATGCTGCTCGAGGCGATGACGGCCGTGGATCCGGCACTCCGCCCCACGGCCGAGCAGGTGCTCGCCGGCACGGCCGCGCCGCTGCCCGGGCTCGTGCCGGCGGCACCCGCACCGGGGCTCGCGCCCGACGAGGACGCCACCGTCGCCGCGGAGGCGCTGCAGGCGACCGCCGTGCTGCCTGCGGCAGGCCGGTCGGCACAGCCGGCCCAGGGGCGGCGCCCGGGACTCGTCCCGGTGGCCGTCGCGATCGCGCTCGTGCTCGGACTCGCCGGCGGTGGCGCCGCCCTCCTCGGGGCCGCGGCGGGAGCGCCGGCACCGGCGCACTCCCCCAGGACCACGGCGACCCCCGTCGCGGCGGCGAGCACCCCGGTGCCGGCGCGCTCGGTGACGGCGGTGGCCACCACCATCCGCCCGAGCGCTGCGCCGCGACCCGTCCCGGCGCGGGCGAAGGCGCCGGCGCGGCCGAAGCCCGTCATCAAGAAGTACGACTGGAACGGCAACGGCGACTCCCAGGGATGGTCCGGCAGGGGCCGGGGCCACGGCGGGGACTGACGGGGGGCCTCTGGGCGAGCAGCGCGGCGGGGAACCACGCCGTCCTCCTGCCGACGGACGTCGCCGGGACCGCAGGCGGCACGGCAGACTGAGGCGGTGTCGTTCAACGCCAGTCTGCGCCGCCTCGTCGGCATCGGTGGGGCGCGCGGCGGCGTCGTGTCCGGCAGCCTGCGCAACGCGGCCCAGATCGACGTCTACGGCACGGTGCGCCGGCAGGGCCCGTTCGACATGCCGCCGCCCGAGCCCGTGGTGCTCGCCGCCCCGCTCCCCTGGGAGCTGGAGGACTCCGAGGACGGCCGCGTCGCCGACTGGGTGAACCGCCTCGACCGCGGTGATCAGGGCAGGCGCACGTCGAGCCTCTAGCGTTGGGTCCATGAGCGTTCAGACCGATCTCGTCGCCGCCCTCAGCACCTTCACCACCCGCCTGGACGAGGTGAACGCGAGCTTCGCGGCTGCCGCGTCGGACGACGTTCAGGCCGTCACCGCGCATCTGCAGCAGCAGGTCGCGCTGCTCATCGACTTCAGCGCGGCGCTCTGCAACGCGGTGGGGGACCTCGCCGGCGAGGTCGACGAGCTCGAACCGAGCGTCTGACCCGCCGCGTCAGCGAGCGGCCACGTCGAAGACCGTGACCCGCTCGGCCCCCCGTCCGATCGCGTCCGCGACCTCGAGGTGCACCGGATGCGGCAGGTACGCGTCCCGGGCCGCCGCGTCGACGAAGGTGACGACGAACCCGTAGTCGTTGCCCTGCTCGAGCCCCTCCGGGCTGACGCTCGGTCCCTCCTCGATGCCGAGCACTCCGGGCACGGCCGTCGCGAGACCGCGCACGCCCGCGCGCACCGCCTCCCGGGCGTCGTCCCCGGCCTCCGCCCGCCAGCGGACGAGCACGACGTGGATCACCGCTGCCATCGGTCCCTCCCGGTCAGACGAGCGGACCGCCGTCGACGTCCCGGCGATCGACCCGAGCACCCGTCGCGGGGTCGACACTCGACCGGGACACCGACACCGCGCGGCGTCGGCTGAACAGCAGGATCAGCCCGATCACGAACACGATCGCCCCGGCGGCCATCAGGATCAGGCCGACCGTGGGGATGTCGATGCCCGAGACCGAGACGTGGACCGCGAAGTAGAGGATCGCGCCGATCACGACGAGGGCGACGCCCGTTCCGATGCTCATCCGGGCTCCGATCGTCCGCCGGGCGCCCTGCGCGCACCGGATCCACGGCGAACCGTAGCCCGGCCGCCCGCGAACGGCCCGAGATCCCCCGTTTTCAGGACTTCCCACCCGACACGCCGCCGCCGCATCCGGATCCTTCTGAATCGCTGCAGCGGATCCTGAAATCGGCGGGGAACGGCGAAGGCCCCGGGTCGCCCCAGGGCCTTCGTGTCGTGCGCGAGGGGGGAGTTGAACCCCCACGCCCTTTCGGGCACACGGACCTGAACCGTGCGCGTCTGCCTATTCCGCCACTCGCGCGTGACCGACCCCGCTCGCGCGGCGCCGGTCGACGAGAGTAGCACGGCGTCCGATTCCTCCTCGAGGCTCGCGGGCCCACCCGGCGGCCCGCCAGAGGTGCCCGCGCTACCCTGGCACGACCGAAATCGCGGGTGCGGCCGCGGCGACAGAACAGGGACTCGACGACGGTGGGCATCCTCGACAGCTTCGAGCGCGGGCTCGAGCGTGCCGTCAACGGCGCCTTCGCCCGGACGTTCCGCTCCGGTCTGCAGCCCGTGGAGATCACGGCGGCCCTCCGGCGCGAGGTCGACACGCACGCTTCGCCGGTGGCGCGGGACCGCATCCTCGTGCCGAACCGATTCGTCGTGCGGATGAGCGAGGGCGACCATCTCGCGATGACCGCGCTGGGGCAGCCGCTGATCGACGAGCTCACGGAGCTGCTCACCCGGTACGTCGCGGAGCAGCGGTACCAGATGGCCTCGCCGCCCGTCATCACCCTCGAACCGGCCGAGTCGCTCGCCGTCGGGATGCTCGAGGTCGAGTCGTCCAGCGAACGGGTCGAGGTCGACTGGGCGCCGGTGCTCGAGATCGGCGGGCGGCGCTACCCCATCGGCGCCCGCACCGTGATCGGCCGCGGCACGGACGCCGACATCACCGTCGAGGACACGGGCATCAGCCGCAAGCATCTCGAGGTCCTCTGGAACGGCCG
>DASYJR010000236.1:0-9490 GCA_035996305.1 Amnibacterium sp.
GTCGTGGAAGGTGCGGGACGCCGTCGGCCCGGTACGGGGATCCCGGCTCGGTTCCGGGCAGCAGGTGCGGGGAGCCGGTTCGGGACGTCGGATGGTGCGCGGGAACGCTCGGTCGCGGTGCGTCGGCGACGGGTCAGCCCCTGGTCGCGCCTCCGCTTGTGACGGATCGCGCGTCCTCGTCCGCGGCCGTCGTCTCGAAGTCCGCCGCGGTCCAGCGCGATCCTACAAGCCCGTCGGGCACCCACTGGCGTCCGGGTCGGTACACGCTGACCTCGACCCCCGGATGCCGCCGGTGCGACCAGACCAGGACCGCGATCCCGACGACGATCGACAGGAGCGCCGCCCACACGTTCGTGCGCAGTCCGAGGAAGACCTCGCTCGGGTCGATCCGGATCGACTCGAAGACGCTGCGGCCCGCGCCGTACCAGATGAGGTAGAAGCCGAGCGCGCGACCCCACCGCATGGGGACCCGGGTCGTGAAGCGCGGCGGCACCGTGATCGGGCGCACGAGCTTCCGCTCGATCACGACGAGGAGGATCGCGCCGGCGACGTCCCAGATCAGCTCGTACAGGAACGTCGGATGGAAGAGCGTGCCGGGCGCGAGGCCCTTGGGGAACGCGGGGTTGTCGCTCGGCACCTGGAGGCCCCACGGCAGCGTGGTCGGCATGCCGTACAGCTCGGTGTTGAACCAGTTGCCGATCCGGCCGATGCCCTGCGCGACGAGCAGGCCGGGCGCGAGCGCGTCCGCGAACGAGAGGAACCGGACCCCGGTCCAGCGGCTCGCGATCCAGATGCCGACGGCGCCGCCGAGGATCGAGCCGAAGATGGCGTTGCCGCCGTTCCAGATCGCGATGACGTCGTAGAACGTGTGGTTCCCGCCGAAGTAGTCGCCGGGGTGGGTGAGGACGTGGTACACGCGGGCGCCGACGATGGCGAGCGGCACGGCGACGATCGCGAAGTCGACGACGACGCCGGGCTGGCCGCCCCGCGCGGTCAGCCGGCGCGACGTGATGATGGTGCCGGCGATGATCCCCGCGAGGATGCAGAGCGCGTAGCTGTGGATCGTGAAGATGCCGATCTGGAACGACGCCCACGACGCGGGAGGGCTCGGGATGCTCTCGATCACGCGACGACCCTATCGGCCGGCCGGGACGGTCGCCGTGCCGGCCGCGAGGGCACGGGCGACGTCGGTGAGCCGGTCGAGGCCGCCGTCGGCGAGGGCGGAGACGAGCGCGGACCCCACGATGGCGCCGTCGGCGTAGCCGAGGATCTCGGCCACCTGCTCGGCGGTGGACACCCCGAGGCCGACGCACGCGTTCGTGACGCCGTGCTGCCGCAGCCGCGCCACGAGGGTGCGGGCGGCGCCGTCCACGTCGGCGCGGGCCCCGGTGATGCCCATCGTCGACACGGTGTACACGAAGCCCCTGGAGGCGGCGACCGCCGCGTCCAGACGGGTGTCGGACGAGGTGGGCGCGGCGAGGAAGACCCGGTCGAGGCCGCGGTCGTCGCTGACGGCGAGCCACTCCCCCGCCTCGTCGGGGATGAGGTCCGGGGTGATCAGGCCGGCCCCGCCGGCCGCCACGACGTCGTCGGCGAATCGCTCGACGCCGTACGCGAGCACCGGGTTCCAGTAGGTCATGAGCAGGACCGGCGCGTCGACCGCCGCCGTGATCTCCCGCAGCGCCTCGAACGCGTGCCGCAGCCGGAACCCGCCCGCGAGCGCCGCCTGCGTGGCCCGCTGGATCACCGGGCCGTCCATCACCGGGTCGGAGTACGGCAGGCCGAGCTCGATCACGTCGGCGCCGGCCTCGGCGAGCGCGATCGCACCCGCGATGCTCGTGGGGACGTCGGGGAAGCCCACGGGCAGGTAGCCGACGAAGGCGCCGGCCCGGTCGGCGTTGGCGGCCCGGATCCGCGCCTCGACGGGGCTCTCGACGGTGGTGCCGGTCACGACTGGGCCGCGTCCCGGTCGATGAGGTCGAACCACTCCCCAGCCGTGACCATGTCCTTGTCGCCCCGGCCGGACAGGTTGATGAGGATCGTGGCCGACGGCCCGAGCTCCCGGCCGAGCTCGAGCGCGCCCGCGAGCGCGTGCGCCGATTCGATGGCGGGGATGATGCCCTCCGTCCGGCTCAGCAGCCGCAGCGCGTCCATGGCGGCCGCGTCGGTGACCGCCCGGTAGCTGGCACGTCCCGAGTCGGCCAGGTACGCGTGCTCCGGGCCGACGCCCGGGTAGTCGAGCCCGGCCGAGATCGAATGCGACTCCTGCGTCTGCCCGTCCTCGTCCTGCAGGAGGTAGCTGCGGGCGCCGTGCAGCACGCCCGGCCGGCCCTTGCCGATCGTGGCCGCGTGCCGGGGCGTGTCGATCCCCTCGCCGGCCGCCTCGAACCCGTACAGGGCCACGTCGGGGTCGTCGAGGAACGCGGTGAAGATGCCGATCGCGTTCGACCCGCCGCCGACGCAGGCGCAGACGGCGTCGGGCAGCGCGCCCGTGCGTTCGAGCAGCTGGGCGCGCGCCTCGTCGCCGATGATGCGCTGCAGGTCGCGGACCATCGCCGGGAACGGATGGGGGCCCGCGACCGTGCCGAACACGTAGTTCGTGGTGGCGACGTTCGTGACCCAGTCGCGCATCGCCTCGTTGATCGCGTCCTTCAGCGTGCGGGAGCCGGCCTTCACCGCCACGACCTCGGCGCCGAGCAGCCGCATCCGCGCGACGTTGAGCGCCTGCCGCTCGGTGTCGACCTCGCCCATGTAGATCGTGCAGTCGAGGCCGAAGAGCGCCGCGGCGGTCGCCGTCGCGACGCCGTGCTGTCCGGCGCCGGTCTCGGCGATGACGCGGCGCTTGCCGACACGGCGCGTGAGCAGGGCCTGCCCGAGCACGTTGTTGATCTTGTGCGACCCGGTGTGGTTGAGGTCCTCGCGCTTCAGGAAGATCCGCGCCTCGCCCGCGTGCGCCGCGAACCGCGCGACCTCGGTCAGCGGCGACGGGCGCCCGGTGTAGTTCCGGTGGAGGTCCGCGAGCTCGGCCTGGAAGACCGGGTCGGTCTTCGCGTGCTCCCACGCCGCCGTCAGCTCGTCGAGGGCGGCGACGAGCGGCTCGGGCACGAAGCGACCGCCGTACGCGCCGAAGTAGGGCCCGGGCTGGGAGTACCGGGCGGCGGTGGTGGTCATGATCCCGCTTTCGTGAAGGAGGCGATCAGGGTCTCGGGGTCCCCCGTGACGAGGGCCTCGCCGACGAGCACGACGTCCGCCCCGGCGGCCCGGTAGGCGGCGACGTCGTCCGGGGTCCGCACCGCGGACTCGGCGACGCGCACGACGCCGTCGGGGATCCGCGGCGCGAGCCGGCCGAACAGGTCGCGGTCGAGCGCGAACGTGTCGAGGTCCCGCGCGTTCACGCCGACGATCCGGGCGCCCATCGCGAGGGCCCGGTCGAGCTCGCGCTCGTCGTGGGTCTCGACGAGCGGCGTCATGCCGAGGTCGCCGATCAGGCGGGCCAGCGAGGCGAGGGCCTCGTCGCCGAGCGCCGCGACGATCAGGAGCACGAGGTCGGCGCCCGCGGCCCTCGCCTCGAGCACCTGGTAGGCGGTGGAGACGAAGTCCTTGCGGAGCACGGGCACGTCGACGACCGCGCGGACCGCCTGGAGGTCCGCGAGCGAGCCGCGGAAGCGCCGCTGCTCGGTGAGCACGCTGATCGCGGCTGCGCCGGCGGCGGCGTAGCGGGCGGCGAGCGCCGCGGGATCCGGGATCTCCGCCATGGCTCCGCGGGACGGGCTGGCACGCTTCACCTCCGCGAGCACCTTCACCCGGGTCGGGTCCGCGGTGAGGGCCGCCACGGCGTCGAGCGCCGGCGGCGCGGCGAGCGCGGCCGCCTCGAGGTCCTCGAGCGGCCGCTGCGCCCGCCTCGCGGCGGCGTCCTCGGCGGCGCCCGCCATCAGCTCCGCGAGCAGGCCGCCGGTGGGCGCGGCCGTCCTGGGCGAGGTCAGTGCGAGCTCCTGACCCGGCTCCCGTCGACCCCGAAGCCGGCCTTCTTCAGGACCCATCCGACGAGCAGGCCGACCACGAAGATCACGGCGGCGACGTAGACCATCGGGATGACGTCGAGGAAGAGGAAGACGGTGCCGACCGCGACCGCGAACAGCATGATCGTGACCGCGATCCACGCCGCGGGGGACGAGCCGTGGCCGGGTTCCTCGGTGATGTTCGCCATGCCCGAAGTCTACGGTGTCGGCCTCCGGCCCGGCCCGGGGGCGTCGGGGCCGGGGACGTCGGGCCCGGAGTTCTCGGGCCCGGTGGGGTCGTCGCCGGACGTGAGGGCGTCCCACTCGTCCACGGGATCCGACCGTCGTCCCCCGGATCCGCCGGCCTGCCGGTACCGGCCCCCTCCGCTCGGCCAGCCCGGCGAGAGGACGAGCACGGCCGCCCCGGCGAGCGACGCGAGCACGCCGGCGACGGCCGCCGCGAGGGGCCACGCCGTGCCGACCGCGACCTCGGCGACCCGGCCAGCGACGCCGGTCGCCGTGCTCACCGCGCCACGGGTGCCGGCCGCCGGGTCGAGGGCGTTCGGGAGGGTCAGGAGCACGACGACCGCCCCGAGCAGCACGAGGACGACGCCGAGCAGAACCCGGGCGACCCGGCCGGCGATGGTGAGCGCCCCGGCCAGCGCGACGAGCACGATCCCGAGCGGCGCGAGCGCCGGCGCGACCCCCTGCCCGGTCACGGGGACCGGCGTCGCGTCGACGGGCGTGACGGTCGAGAACACCTGGGTCGAGCAGAGCACGACGACGCCGCCGAGGGCGAGCACGACGAGCACGAGGACGAGCCGCTCCCGGCTCGGCTCGGACCGGTCGGTCACGGCCGGCCGACGGGGCGCATCGCGGAGGCGATCGCGACCGCCTTCAGCGGCGCCGCCGCCTTGTTCTGCGACTCCGCGTACTCCGCCTCGGGCAGCGAGTCGGCGACGAGGCCGCCGCCCGCCTGCACCCGGGCGATCCCGTCCGCGATCAGGGCGGTGCGGATGGCGATCGCGAGGTCGAGGTCGCCCGCGAAGTCGAAGTACCCCACCACGCCGCCGTACACGCCGCGGCGTGCGGGCTCGAGGGCGTCGATGATCTCGAGCGCCCGCGGCTTCGGGGCGCCGGACAGGGTGCCTGCGGGGAAGGTGGCCCGCAGCACGTCGATCGGCCCGACGCCCGGGCCGATCGCGCCCTCGACGCTGGAGGTGATGTGCATGATGTGGCTGAACCGCTCGATGCGCATGAACTCGGTCACCTCGACCGTGCCGGGCAGGCAGACCTTGGCGAGGTCGTTCCGTGCGAGGTCGACGAGCATGAGGTGCTCGGCGCGCTCCTTCTCGTCGACGGCGAGCTCCGCGGCGAACGCCTCGTCGGCCTCGGGGGTCGCGCCGCGCGGCCGGGAGCCGGCGATCGGATGGCTGAAGACGCGGCCGTCCGCGACCTTCACGAGTGCCTCGGGCGAGGAGCCGACGACGGCGAAGGGGCTGCCGTCCTGCCGCTCGTGCGCGAGCAGGTACATGTACGGCGACGGGTTCAGCTGGCGCAGCACGCGGTACACGTCGAGCGGCTGGGCCGTGGTCGGCAGGTCGAAGCGCTGCGCGACGACGACCTGGAAGACGTCCCCGTCGCGGATGTGGCGCTTCGCGGTCTCGACGGCCGCGAGGTAGTCGTCACGCGGCGTTCGGTGCTGCGGGACCGGGACGACGCCGAGGTCCACCTCGGCGAGCTGCGCCTCGACGGGGGCGCCGAGCCGCACCTCGAGGGCGTCGAGCCGGCGCTGCGCATCCGCCCAGGCCGCGTCCTCGTCCTGCTCACCGTCGTTCAGCACCGTCTCGATCAGGGCGACGGTGCCCTTCAGGTGATCGACCGCCACGACCTCGGAGACGAACACCATGCCGAGCTCGGGCACGGCGTAGTCGGCGGGCGGCGCGTCGGGCAGCCGCTCCAGCAGCCGCACGGCATCCCAGCCGATGTAGCCGACGAGTCCGCCCGTGAGCGGCGGCAGGCCCTCGACCCGCGGGCTCGCCCAGTGCGAGTGCAGGTCGTCGAGCGCCTCCAGGTAGTCGCCGGTGATCCCGCCCGCGCCGAACGCGCGTGAGGCGGGCAGCCCCCAGTCCTGCCAGACGGGGCGGCCGCGCTGCTCGGTCAGGGACCCGAACGCGGCGACGCCGACGAACGAGTAGCGGGACCACAGGCCGCCCTGCTCCGCGGACTCGAGCAGGAACGTGCCCGGCCGCATCCGGCCGTCGGCCCGGACCGCGAGCTTCCGGAAGATCCCGAGCGGCGTCTCGCTGTCGGCGAAGAGCTCGCGCACGACCGGGACGACGCGCCGGCCCTCGCGGCTCGCGGCGAAGGCCGCGCGGGTCGTGGTGCCCGGCATCCGGTTCATGCCGCGGCCCCGTCGACGGCGTCGATCGGATGCGTGTCGAAGCACGAGTGCGCGCCCGTGTGGCAGGCGGCGCCGGTCTGGTCGACGCGCACGAGCAGCACGTCGGCGTCGCAGTCGAGCGCGGCGGACCGCACGACCTGGACGTGCCCGGACGTGTCCCCCTTCCGCCAGTACTCCTGCCGGGAGCGGGACCAGAAGGTCACGCGGCCCTCGGTGAGGGTGCGCCGCATCGCCTCCCGGTCCATCCAGCCGAGCATCAGCACCTCGCCCGTCGCGTGCTCCTGCACGACCGCGGGCAGCAGCCCGTCCGCGCCGAACCGCGCGGTCGCGAGCGCCGCGCCGGTGTCGAGCACCCGTGCCGCATCCGTCATGGCCTGCTCCCTCCCGTCCACCGCACGACGACGCCCGCGTCCGCGAGCGCCGCCTTCACCTGCCCGATCGTGAGCAGGCCGCGATGGAACACCGACGCGGCGAGCACGGCGTCGGCGCCGGCGACGACCGCGGGCGCGAAGTGCTCGAGCGCCCCCGCCCCGCCGGACGCGATCACGGGCACGCTGCTCACCGAGCGGATCGCCTCGATCAGTCGCACGTCGTAGCCGGCCTTCGTGCCGTCCGCGTCGATCGAGTTGACGAGCAGCTCCCCCGCCCCGAGCGCGATCGCGCGCTCGGTCCACTCGAGGGCGTCGATGCCCGTGTTCGTGCGCCCCCCGTGGGTCGTCACCGCGAAGCCGCTGGGGACCCGTGGGTCGCGGAGCACGTCGAGCGAGAGCACGCAGACCTGCGCGCCGAACCGGTCCGCGATCTCGGCGAGCAGCGCCGGACGGGCGATCGCGGCGGAGTTCACGCCGATCTTGTCGGCACCCGACTTCAGGAGCGCGTCGACGTCCGCCACCGACCGCACGCCCCCGCCGACCGTGAGCGGCACGAAGACCTGCTCCGCGGTCCGCCGCACGGTGTCGAGCATGGTGCCCCGGCCCTCGACCGTTGCCGTCACATCCAGGAAGGTGATCTCGTCGGCGCCCTGCGCCGCGTACCTCGCCGCGGACTCGACCGGGTCGCCGGCGTCGACGAGGCCTTCGAAGCGCACGCCCTTCACGACGCGGCCGTCGGCCACGTCGAGGCACGGGATCACGCGGGTCGCGAGCGTCACGGCTCAGATCCTGGCGGCGTGGATGGGCGTGACGAAGATCGCGCGGGCACCGAGCGCGTAGAGGCCGTCCATCACGTGGTTCATGTCGTCGCGCGGCACCATGACCCGGACGGCGGCCCACGCCGGATCGTGCAGGGGCGACACGGTCGGCGACTCGATGCCGGGAGCCAGCCGGGCGGCCTCGTCGAGCAGCGAGCGCGGCAGGTCGTAGTCGACCATCACGTAGCGGCGGGCGACGAGCACGCCCTGCAGCCGCCGCTCGAGCACCTCGAGCCCCTCCGCCGCGTGGGGGCCCGCGATGAGCACCGCCGTGGACTCGAGGATCACGGGACCGAAGATCTCGAGGCCCTGCGTGCGCAGCGTCGTGCCGGTCTCGACGACGTCGGCGACCGCGTCCGCGACGCCGAGACGCACCGCCGTCTCGACGGCGCCGTCGAGGTGCACGAGGTCCGTGCGGACACCCGCCTGCTCGAGGAACGCCCCGACCAGTCCGGTGTAGCTCGTCGCGACGCGCAGGCCGACGAGGTCCGCGACCTCGCGGAACCGGCCGGCGGGACCCGCGAAGCGGAACGTCGACGACGCGAAGTCGAGGGGCGCGACCTCGCGGGCCGTCGATCCGGAGTCGAGCAGCAGGTCGCGCCCGGTGATGCCGACGTCGAGGGCGCCGGAGCCGACGTACGTGGCGATGTCGCGGGGGCGGAGGTAGAAGAACTCGACCTCGTTGCGGGGGTCCGCGACGGTGAGCTCCTTCAGGTCGCGCCGCAGCCGGTAGCCGGCCTCGCCGAGCATCTGCGCCGCGGTGTCGGCGAGGGCGCCCTTGTTCGGGACGGCGATCCTCAGCATGGTCGGGACTCTTTCGGAGGGGACGGACGGGGACGCGGTGCGGCGGGTGCCGGACGGATCAGAGATGCCGCCCGACGTCCTCGAGCGTGAGGCCCTTCTTCAGCAGCAGCACCTGCACGTGGTACAGCAACTGGGAGACCTCCTCCGCGAGGCGGTCGTGGTCCTCCCACTCGGCGGCCATCCAGACCTCGGCCGCCTCCTCGACGATCTTCTTGCCGATGGCGTGGACGCCCGCGTCGAGCTCCGCGACCGTCCGGGAGCCGGCCGGGCGCTCCACGGCCTTCGCAGCCAGCTCGGCGTAGAGGCCGTCGAACGTCTTCACGGCTCAAGGCTACCGGCGCCCCGGGGGCCGCGCCGTTCCGGAGGGATCGGGCGACGCGCCGCATCCGGGCGCCGCCGCAGCGCGTCGCGCCGGCACTCCGGACCGCCGCGGCGGGGGTCAGGCGCCGGCGAGCCCGCGCAGCCGGCGGACGGCGGCGTCGGGGTCGTCCTGCTTGAAGACGCTGGAGCCGGCGACGAAGGTGTCGGCGCCCGCGTCCCGCGCCCGGCGGATCGTGTCGGGTCCGATCCCGCCGTCGACCTGGAGCCACACGTCGCGGTCGCCGATCGCCTCGCGCACCCTCGCCACCTTGTCGAGCATCGCCGGCTGGAAGGCCTGGCCGCCGAAGCCGGGCTCGACGGTCATGACGAGCACCTGGTCGTAGGCGTCCAGCTGCTCGATCACCGCGTCCGCTGCGGTGCCGGGCTTCACCGCGACGCCGGCCCGCGCGCCGGCGTCGCGGATCGCGCGAGCGACCGCCACCGGATCCGCGGCCGCCTCGGCGTGGAAGGTCACGACGGCGGCACCGGCCTCGGCGAAGCCGGGCGCCCAGCGGTCGGGGTCGTCGATCATGAGGTGCACGTCGAGGGGCAGGTCCGTCACCTCGAGCAGGCGCTGGACCATCGGCAGCCCGAACGTGAGGTTCGGGACGAAGTGGTTGTCCATCACGTCGACGTGCACGAGGTCGGCCGACGGGATGCGGGCGACGTCGGCGGCGAGCGCGGTGAAGTCGGCGGAGAGAATACTCGGTTCGATGCGCACGGCCACGACTCCCG
>DASYJR010000237.1:0-22223 GCA_035996305.1 Amnibacterium sp.
GTTGAGGGGGAAGAACGATGCAGGACGTCCACGACAGGAAGGACCGCGGCTCGGTCGCGGTCGAGTTCGCGCTCGTGCTGCCGATCCTCGCCACCCTGCTGATCGGGGTGATCGAGTTCGGCAACGCCTACGGCGCACAGCTCGCGGTCACCAACGCGGCGCGCGAAGCGGCGCGGACCATGGCTGTGCAGAACAGCGTGAGCGCGGCCCAGAGCGCCGCGCTCGCCGCCGCGCAGGCGCTCACCGCTCCGGCCATGACGGCCTCCGAGGTGTCCGTCTCGCCGTCCGCCTGCTCGGTCGGCTCGACCGCGACGGTGACCATCCGGTACCCGTTCGCGTTCCTCACGGGCTACTTCGGCGCCGGCTTCACGATGACCGGGAAGGCGGCCATGCAGTGCGGCGGCTGACGCAGCAGCAGGCCGGCCGCACCGCGGCCCGCGGCCCGCGGCCGCCTGTACCCCGATGTGTCCCCCGACCGGCCGACACTCGAATTCGGGCGTATCACCGAAGCGGCATAGACCGCTAATTTCTGGGTCGGCGGCAGGACGCCACCGGGACGGGGGTCCCGGGGACCACCGGACCGACCCGCCACCACGTCACACCATCCATAGGGGAAACCACAATGCTCTCGCTCTTCGTTCGACTCCAGACCCTGCTCGTCTCCGGCTACGACCGCGTCGCCGGCGAGGACGACGGCGCCACCGCCGTCGAGTACGGCCTGCTCGTCGGCCTCATCGCCGTCGCCATCGTCGCCACGCTGCTCCTGCTCGGCCCGCAGCTGGCCGGCCTCTTCACCACCGTCACCAACGCGATTCCCGCAGCCTGACCAGCGCGGCGCGGACGCGCCGTGCATCCGGAGGGTGCGCGGCCGCGTCCGCGCCGTTCTCGTCCCAGGGAGAGGAACACCATGAGGAAGCACGCCGGTCGGGGCGCACGCGCGCTCCCGTCCGTGCTGCCGATCCGCGCGATCGTGGAGCTCCGCCCCGCGCGGCGGACCCCGAACGAGCGTGACGGCGGCGCGGTCGCCGTGGTCGTCGCCGTCGCCATGGTGGCCCTCATGGGCGCCGCAGCGCTCGCCGTCGACGTGGGCGCGCTCCTGTCCGAGCGCGCCCAGTTGCAGAACGGCGCGGACGCGGCGGCGATCGCGATCGCCCAGGCGTGCGCCGCGAACTCGACGGGCGCCGCGTGCACGTCACCGACCGCCACCGCGCAGAGCCTCGCGAACGGCAACACGCTCGCCGGCTCCGCCGACCTTCGCACCGTCAGGGTCTCGGGCAGCACTGCGACCATCACGGTCGGCAAGACGGTGGCCACGAGCTTCGCCGCCGCGCTCGGCATCATGAGCAAGGATGTCAGCGCCTCGGCGACCGCGTCGTGGGGGTCGCCGCAGTCCGGTCCCGCCGCGGTGCCGCTCACGTTCGCCACCTGCGTGTTCCAGTCGGTGCCGCTCGGCACCGCCATGGACCTCTACGAGCACGCCATCGGCGATGCGAGCCAGTCCTGCACCGACGCGCACAACGGCTCGAACCTTCCCGGCGGCTTCGGCTGGCTCAACGACCCCGCGGGTGGCTGCAACCTCGCGAGCGTCATGGCGGGCCAGTCGTTCACCGCCGGCAGCCGACCGGGAAACAGCTTCTCCGGCGCCTGCCAGACGCTCTTCACCGGGTACCTCGGCAGGACGGTGCTGCTGCCCGTCTTCGACGGCACCGCCGGCCAGGGCTCGAACGGCAGCTACCACATCGCCGGCTGGATCGGCTTCCAGCTGCTCGGGTGGCGCTTCCCCGGCACGAGCCAGAACACGAGCGGCGACCCGAGCCTCTCGATCCGTCCGCCGAACACGGGCCTCATCGGCAAGTTCCTCGGCTACACCACGCTCGACAAGGCCTTCACCCTCGGCCCCGTCCAGCCCGGCTACGCGACCGTCGTCGCACTCACCCACTAGGACCCGACATGAAGACCCGACTGATCGCCGCGCTCACCGCGCTGGTGCTCGCCGTGCTCGGCGCCGTGCTGATCAACGGCTACGTGCAGGGCGCGGACGCCCGCGCCCTCGCCGGTCAGCGCACCGTGCCCGTGCTCGTCGTCGTGAAGCCCGTGACCGCCGGCACCGCCGTCGACCGCATCGGCGACAGCGTGGCGACGAGGCCGATGCCGGCGACCGCCGTCGCCACCGGCGCGCTCACCACCCTCACCGGGCTCAAGGGCACCGTCGCCGCCGTCGACCTCGTGCCGGGCGAGCAGCTGCTGAAGAGCCGCTTCGTCGCCCCGTCCTCCGTCCAGAAGACCGGCACGGTCGCCGTCCCGAAGGGGATGCAGGAGGTCACGGTGCAGCTGACCCCCGATCGTGTGGTCGGCGGGAAGATCCAGCCCGGCGAGAACGTGGCCGTCTACTTCTCCTTCCCGAACCCGACCGGCAACGACGGCACCACGAAGCTCGTCTTCCAGAAGGTGCTCGTGACCGACGTGCAGGGCGCGCCGGCCCAGGCCGGCGGCAAGAACGGGCAGGCGGCGCCGAGCGGATCGGTGCTCATCACGCTCGCCCGGCCGGCTGCGGATGTGCAGCGCATCGTCTACGCCGCGCAGTACGGCACCATCTGGCTCTCGAGTGAGCCCGCCGACTCCGTCGCCGGGTCCCTGCCGACCGTGACGCGAGGGGACGTGCTCAAGTGAGCCGATTCGTTCTCGTCACCGCCGACACGGACTTCGAGCTGCGCGTCACCCGGGCGGTGACCGGCGGCCTGACCGGGCGCCTTCGCGTCGTGCGCACGGCCGTGCTGCCGGACAGCCCCGCCGCGCTGCTCGTCCCGAGCCCGGAGCCGACCGAGCTCGTGCTGCTCGGCCCGGGCGTCTCGAACGAGGACGCGCTGCGGCTCGCGGCCGCCTTCGACGTGCAGCACCCGGCCATCGCGGTCGTGCTCGTCGGGGTGCCCGACCCGGAGCTCGCTCTCGCGGCGATGCGCGCCGGCGTGCGCGACATCCTCGACCCCGCCGCCGATCCGGACTCCATCCGGGTGCTGCTCGAGCGGGCGCTCGCCGCCGCCGCCGGCCGCCGCCGCGATCCGTCCGCCGCTGCGCCCGTCGAGGAGGGCCGGATCATCGTGGTCGCCTCACCGAAGGGCGGCGTCGGCAAGACGACCCTCGCCGCCAACATCGCGGTCGCGCTCGGCCGCATCGCCCCGATGTCGACCGTGCTCGTCGACCTCGACGCGCAGTTCGGCGACGTCGCGAGCGCACTCCGGCTCGAGCCCGAGCACTCGCTCGCCGACGCGGTCGGCGGCGCGGCGGGCCTCGACTCGATGGTGCTGAAGACCTTCCTCTCCGTGCACCACAGCTCCATCTACGCCCTCTGCGCGCCCGCCGACCCCGCGGAGGCCGACCGGATCTCGGGCGAGGACGTGGGCCACGTGCTGGAGCAGCTCGCCCGGGAGTTCCGCTACGTCGTGGTCGACACCGCGCCCGGCCTCGGCGAGCACGCGCTCGCCGCGCTCGAGCGGGCGACCGAGACCGTACTCATCTGCACCATGGACGTGCCGAGCGTGCGCGGCCTCCGCGAGGAGATCGAGGTCATCGACCGGCTCGGCCTCGGGTCCGGGCGGCGCAGCGTCGCCGTGAACCTCGCCGACCGGGGCACCGGCCTCTCCATCCGCGACATCGAGGCCGCCATCCGCACGCCCGTCGACGTGGTCATCCCGCGCTCCCGCGACGTCGCCTACTCCACGAACCGGGGCGTGCCGCTGCTGCAGGAGAAGGCCCGCGGCCGCGCCGCGAAGGCGCTCCGCACACTCGCCGGCCGGTTCGATCCGGCCGCGGCCGCGCCCGGCAAGGGCGCCCACAAGCGGGCGGTGGCCCCGTGAAGCTCTCCGAGCGCCTCGCGGGACGCGCTCCCGGGGCCCTGGACAGCGATCCGGAGCCGGTGCCGGTCGCCGCACCCGCCGCGAAGCCGGCGCCCGCGCCGAAGCCGGAGCCGGTGCTCGACGCACTGCTCACGCTGAAGTCCCGGGTGGGCGAGACGCTCTTCGAGCGCCTCGGCAGCCGGATGAACGACCCGAACCTCACCGAGTCGGACCTCCTCACCTACGCGCGCGAGGCGCTCACCGAGATCGTCGAGGCCGAGCGCGTGCCGCTCAGCAACGAGGAGCGCAGCCGCCTCGTCCGCGAGATCAGCGACGACGTGCTCGGGTACGGACCGCTGCAGCCCCTGCTCGACGACCCCTCGATCAGCGAGGTGATGGTCAACGGACCGGATTCGATCTTCGTCGAGCGCTCCGGCAAGCTCACGCTCACCGGCTCCCGGTTCCGCTCGGAGGAGCAGCTGCGCCGGGTGATCGAGAAGATCGTCTCCCGCGTCGGCCGCCGCATCGACGAGTCCTCGCCGCTCGTCGACGCACGCCTCGAGGACGGCTCCCGCGTCAACGCCGTGATCCCGCCCCTCGCGGTCTCCGGCTCCACGCTCACCATCCGCAAGTTCGCCGCCGACCCGCTCACGGTCGACGACCTGGTGCGGTTCGGCTCGCTGTCGCCCGAGATGGCCCAGCTGCTCGACGCGTGCGTCGCCGCGCATCTCAACATCCTCGTCTCCGGCGGCACGGGTACCGGCAAGACGACCCTGCTGAACGTGCTCTCCTCCTTCATCCCGGAGGGCGAGCGGATCATCACGATCGAGGACGCGGTCGAGCTGCAGCTGCAGCAGAGCCATGTCGTGCGGCTGGAGAGCCGGCCGGCGAACATCGAGGGCCGCGGCGAGATCACCATCAGGGACCTCGTGAAGAACTCCCTCCGGATGCGGCCCGACCGCATCGTCGTCGGCGAGTGCCGCGGCGGCGAGGCGCTCGACATGCTGCAGGCGATGAACACGGGTCACGACGGCTCGCTGTCGACGATCCACGCGAACACGCCCCGCGACGCCATCGCCCGGCTCGAGACCCTCGTGCTCATGGCGGGCATGGATCTGCCGCTCCGGGCCATCCGGGAGCAGATCGCATCGGCGGTCGACGTGATCGTGCAGCTCACGCGCCTCCGCGACGGCACGCGCCGGGTCACGCACATCACCGAGGTGCAGGGCATGGAGGGCGACATCGTCACCCTCCAGGACGCGTTCGTCTTCGACTACTCGGCGGGTGTCGACGCGGACGGCCGGTTCCTCGGCAAGCCCGTGTCGACCGGTGTGCGGCCCCGCTTCGTCGACCGCTTCACGGACCTCGGCATCGCCGTGCCGCAGTCTGTGTTCGAGTCCGCTCCCCCGTGGACCCGCTGATGCTCGCGATCGCCGTCGTGCTCGTGGTCGCCGCCGTGTGCGCGGTGCTGTTCGGCGTGCTCGGGCCGCGCAGGCCGCGGCTGCCGAAGGACCGCCGCCGCCCCGGTGACCCCGCAGCGGCCGCCCCGTTCGGCCGATCGGGCTCCGCGCTCGACGACGCCGTGGGGGACGTGCTCGGCCGTCACGGCTGGGACCAGCGGCTGGCAGGGGCCCTCGAGGCGGCCGGGATGCGGACCCCGCCCGCCCGGTACGTGCTGATGGTCACCGGCGTCTCGCTCGTCGTCGCTGCGGTGCTCGCGCTGCCGCTCGGCGTGCTCGGCGTGCTGGTCGGTGCCGTCGTCGGCCCGGTCGGTGCCCGCGTGCACCTCGGGATGCGCGGCGGACGGCGCCGCAAGGTGTTCGCGAACCAGCTCGACGACACCCTCGGCCTGCTCGCCGGCAGCATGCGCGCCGGCCACAGCCTCCTCCGCGCGGTCGACGCCGTCTCCCGCGAGGCGGAGTCGCCCACGGCGGAGGAGTTCGCCCGGATCGTGAACGAGACCCGCCTCGGCCGCGACCTCAACGACGCCCTCGACCAGGCGGCCACGCGGATGCGCAACGAGGACTTCGGGTGGGTCGCCCAGGCCATCGCGATCCACCGCGAGGTGGGCGGCGACCTCGCCGGTGTGCTCGACGAGGTCGGGCACACCATCCGGGAGCGCGGGCAGATCCGCCGCCAGGTCGCGGCGCTGTCCGCCGAGGGCAAGATGTCCGCCTACATCCTGCTGGCGCTGCCGTTCGTGGTGCTCGGCATCCTCTTCGTCACGAGCCGCGACTACGTCGCCCGCTTCGTCCAGTCGCCGCTCGGCTACGCCCTGATGGGCGTCGCCGTCGTGCTGATCACGATCGGCGCCCTGTGGCTCAAGAAGATCGTCAGCTTCAAGTTCTAGGAGGAGACCCGTGCCGCTCGCCGTCCTGATCGCCGTCTGCGCGGTCGGCCTCGCCCTCCCGCTGCTGGCGTGGAGCGCCGTGCCCGGCGACGCGTCCGGTCGGCGGGAGGTGCGCGGCAACCTGCTGCTCGGCATCGACGAGGAGGCCGCCGCCTCGCGGATCGTGCGCGATCCCGGTTCCCTGGGCAGCCTGCTCGTGCTCCCGACGAACCGGGTGAAGCTCGACAAGCTGCTCGCCCTCGCCGGCCGGCCCGCCGGCTGGCCGCTCAGCCGCGTGCTGCTGGCGAAACCGGCGCTCGCGATCGTCGCGGCGCTGTTCGGCCTGCTCGTGATCAGCGGCACGAGCAACGGGATCGTGCTCGTGATGGTGCTGCTCGTCGTGGTCACCGCCTACTTCGTGCCCGACCTGCTGCTCTACAGCCGCGGCCTCGAGCGGCAGGCGGCGATCGCGCTCGAGCTGCCGGACACGCTCGATCAGATGCTCATCGCCGTCGAGGCGGGGCTCGGCTTCGAGTCGGCGATGGCTCGGGCCGGGCGCAACGGCAAGGGGCCGCTCGCGCAGGAGCTCGTGCGCACCCTGCAGGACATGCGCGTCGGGATGTCCCGCCGGGACGCCTACCGGGCGCTCGCGGCACGCACCGACGTGCCCGACCTGCGGGCGTTCGTCCGCGCGGTCGTGCAGGCCGACACCTACGGCATCTCCGTCAGCACGGTGCTGCGCACGCAGGCGAAGGAGATGCGGGTGAAGCGCCGGCAGCGCGCCGAGGAGAAGGCGATGCAGATCCCGGTGAAGGTGCTCTTCCCGCTGATGCTCTTCATCCTGCCGGTGCTGTTCATCGCGGTGCTCGGCCCGACCATCCTCGCGGTGGTGCAGAACTACCTCTGACCCCCTCAGCCGCGTTCAGCACATCTCGAACGGCGGGCCGGATTCGGCGCCGGATTCCCTGGATCACGGCGGCGGCTCCTGAACACGGCGGACAGCGCCGCGGTCAGGGGTGCGGGCGCGGGCCCGGCTTCGGCACCGGACGAGGCGCCGACGGAGGTGCCTGCGGCTCCAGCGGCAGCTCCGCGCCGGCGGGAGCGGTGAGCTCCGGCTCGGCGACGGACGCCGCATTGCGACCCCGGGACAGCAGTCCGACCAGCAGCTCGCCGGCGGCGGCGGTCGTGGCGGCGGCCTCGGTGTTCGCCTCGGTGACGGCGGTGACGACCTCGGCACGCTGGATCGGCACGCCGCGCGGGGCGTCGAAGCCGATGCGGACACCGTCGCCGCGGATGTCGATGAGGGTGACGACGATGTCGTCACCGATCAGGATGCGCTCGCCCTTCTTCCGCGTGAGTACGAGCACGGGGCCACTCTACGACCCGGGGCGCGTCGCGCCCGGGGCGCGCCGCGCTATCCCGCGAGGTCGCTCCAGGCCTCGGGCAGCCCGAGCTCCGGCATCGGATGCGGCGTGCCCGCCGATCGGGTGCGCACGCTGGCGATCGCGTCGACCTGGAGCCGGCCGCGCAGGGCGCCCGTCCACTGCAGGGTGTGCTCCGGCCGGCGGGTCGCGTCGACCACGAGCCAGGCCTGGTCGCTGTCGATCGAGAGCAGCCCGTCGAAGCGCGGATCCGCGAGGTCGCCGCTGCCGATGCCGTAGGCGACGATCACCGGCTGCTCGCTGCGCACGCCGTACGCCCGGGCGGCGAGGGCGCCCCGGCGGTCGTCGACCCGGCGGCGGGTGTTGCCCTCGACGGAACCGCCGTCGCAGACGTATCCGCGCTGCATCCGGTCTCGGACCGAGTTCGCGACGCGCACCGCGTCGTCGCCGAGCCCGACCAGCAGCAGCAGATCGCCGGCGCGAGTGCGCTGCGGCGGCGGGGCGCCCGGCAGCGTCCGGCCGGTTCGCGAGCGGGGCCGCGGCGTGGCCCAGACGATCTGCTCGGCGAGCACGTCCGGCTCCGCCTGGCGTTGCGGCGCGGCGCGGCGGATGGGCAGCACGTCCGGCTCGGCCGGCAGCGGCGCCGCGTCGGGCGTGCGCGGCACGACGACGGGTGCGGTCGCCCAGGTCGGCCGGCGCAGGTCGGGCACGGCGAGCGGCCGGGCCGGCGTTCCGCCACCCCCGGCCGGCACCGGCTCGACGTCGATGCGCAGCGCGTCGAGCATCGATGCGAAGTCGTGGCCCTGGGTCGAGACCGCCGGTTCGCGGACGGCGACGCTCGACGGGACGAGGAGGTCGGAGAACGGATCGCCGGACGCGCCGAAGTCCTGGCTGTCCGCGTCCTCGAGCAGCGCGGCGAGGCCCACCCGCGTCGGCATGTCGAACTCGTGGGAGCCGTCGATGTGCGCCGCGTCGGGCAGCTCGACCGTCACGTCGACCACCTTGCGGCCGAAGAGCCCCCCGAGGCCGCCGACGATGGTCTCCTGCGTGGCCACGATGCGGGCGTCCGGACCGTAGTCGCGGCGCACCTGCTCCGCCAGCCCGGTCAGGGTCGGCTTGTCAAGCCGAAATCGGATCGAGGGCACGCACCACTCCAACGGTCTCGATGGTGACGTCGGACGACGTCACCTCCTGGTAGGACAGCACCGGCAGTCCGTTCGTCTGCGGCGCGACGAGCCGCCGCACCGCCGATCGGAGGGCCGGGGCGCAGACGAGCACCGGCGCCCAGCCGCGCGCCTCGGCCTGCGCGACGGCCGCGCGCAGCGAGTCGACGACCTGCCCGATCCGCTGCGGGTCGAGCAGCACCTGCGAGCCGATCTCGGAGGGCCGCAGCTGCTCGAGCATCGACTGCTCGAGCACGGGGTCGATCATGATGACGCGCAGCGTGCGGTCCTCGAGGTGCGCGGAGACGACGACCGGGCCGAGCGCCGCGCGTGCCGCCTCGACGAGTCCCTCGGGATCGGTCGACACGCGGGCCCGGAGGGTGAGCGCCTCGTAGATGCGGGGCAGGTCGTTGATCGGCACGCGCTCCTGCAGCAGCCCCTGCAGCACGCGGTGCACCTCGGCGAGCGTGAGCAGGTTCGGGACGAGCTCCTCGACCACGGCGGGGCTCACCCGCTTCACCCCCTCGGTGAGCACGCGGACGTCCTCGCGGGACAGCAGCCGGGCGGCGTTGCTCGTGATGACGTTCGAGAGGTGGGTCACGAGCACCGAGCCCCGGTCGATGACGGTCGCGCCGGTGATCTCCGCCGAGTGGCGCATCTCCGCCGGGATCCACTTGCCCGCGAGCCCGAACACCGGCTCGATGGTGGGGGTGCCGGGCAGGGCGTCGAGCTGGTCGCCGATCGCGAGCACCTTGCCGACGGGCGCGATGCCGCGGCCCATCTCCACTCCGGCGACGCGGAGCACGTAGGTGGAGGGGGGCAGGTCGACGCTGTCGCGGGTGCGCACGGGCGGCACGACGACGCCGTACTCCATGGCGATCCGCCGACGCAGGGACTTCACGCGGGCGAGCAGGTCGTCGCTGACGCCGGAGACGAGGTCCACGAGGTCGGCGGAGAGCTGCACCTCGAGGGCGTGCACCCGCATCTGCTCCATGAGCTCCTCGGGGCTGTCCGACGCCGCGGACGCCTCACCCGTCGCGGCCACGGCGAGCGCGGCCGCCGCCGCCTTGCGCTGCTCGGCGCGGGCGAGCCGGCGCGACACGACGATCAGCGTCACGCCGACGAGCAGGAACGGGATGAGCGGCATGCCGGGGATGAGCGCCATCGCGCAGGCGGCGACGCCCGCGATCATCAGGGCGGTGCGGGACTGCGCGAGCTGCTGCCCCGCGGTCTCGCCGAGGTCCGACTCGGCGTTCGAGCGGGTGACGATCATGCCCGTCGAGACGGCCATGAGCAGCGCGGGGATCTGCGCGGTGAGCCCGTCGCCGATGGTGAGCAGCGTGTAGGTGTTCAGGGCGTCGGTGATCTGCTGGCCGTGCATGAGCACGCCCATGCCGATGCCGCCGACGATGTTGATGATCACGATGACGATGCCCGCGATCGCGTCGCCCTTGACGAACTTGCTCGCGCCGTCCATCGCGCCGTAGAAGTCGGCCTCCGCGGCGACGTCCGCGCGGCGCCTGCGGGCGTCGTCCTCGGTGATGAGGCCCGAGTTCAGGTCGGCGTCGATCGCCATCTGCTTGCCGGGCATCGCGTCGAGGGTGAAGCGCGCGCCGACCTCGGCGACGCGCTCGGCGCCCTTCGTGACCACGACGAACTGGATGACCACGAGGATCAGGAAGATCACCGCGCCGATGATCAGCGATCCGCCGACGGCGACCTGCCCGAAGGCGTGGATCACCTCGCCGGCGTAGCCCTGCCCGAGCACGAGGCGGGTCGACGCGACGTTCAGGCCGAGCCGGAACAGCGTCGCGATGAGCAGCAGCGACGGGAAGACGGAGAAGTCGAGGGGCCGCTTCGCGAACATCGTCGTGAGCAGGATCACGAGGGCGAACAGGATGTTCACGGTGATCAGCAGGTCGAGCAGCCACGAGGGCACGGGCACGACGAGCAGCATGATGATCGCCACCACGCCGAGCGGCACCGCGACCGCGGCGGCCGTGCGGCCGAGACGGAGTCGTCGCACTTCTCTCCCTGGAGCCGGGTGGTCCGGGATCCGGCTCCGCCGGAGGACCGCCAGCCCGCGCGGCTCCGCCGTGCGCTGAACGCAGGGCCGCCGCCGTCGATGCCGACGGGCGCAGCGGTCCCGCGCCCATCCTCCGGCGTTCCGCCCCCCGATCGGGGTTGCCACGCGGCTCAGCCGATCGCGTTCATCCCGGTGGTGGCGAAGACCTCGTAGGAGACCGAGTCGCCGTAGGTCGGATCGTGGTAGCCGGTCAGGTTCGAGCACCAGCGCGGGGAGCAGAACTGGCCGGTGCTGCCGCCCGCCGTCTCGTCGTTCGCGGTCTCGCTGTAGCCGTGCTTCAGCAGCAGGGCACGGGCGGTCCGGTAGTCGGCGAGCGGATGCGCCGAACGCACCCAGACGTACCACTCGCCGTACTCGTGCTTCGTCGCGAGGACGCTGCCGTGGAGCACCGGGACGCCCGCCGGGAACCCGGCCGGCAGCCGCGGGGTCGCCGCGCACCCGGCGAGCGCGGCGACGAGCGCGAGGGCCGCGACTCCTGCAGGCCGTGCGCGCATGGACCGATTCTGGCGGCTTCGCCGTCCGGCCGGCCGGCCGATCCGCTCAGGTCACCCGGCGACGGCCGGCGGCGTCGTCTCGGTGCCCACGTCGTTCCTGCGGGTCGGCACCGCCGTGGCGGGGTCGCCGATCGCCCGGTCGAGGAAGCCCAGGGTGCGGATCCAGGCGTCCGCCGCCGCTGCCGGCACGTAGGTGTGCGGGTTGCTGTCGTTGAAGAACGCGTGGCCTGCACCCGCGTAGACGTGCGAGGTGAAGTCCACCCCGCTGCTCCGCATCGCCCGCTGCACCTCGGGCAGCGACCTCATGAGCCGCTCGTCCCGGTCGCCGTAGAACGCGAGCACGGGGGCGGTGATCTTGTCGACCTCCGTCGTCTGCGGAGGGGCGCCGTAGAACGGGACGGCCGCCCGCACGCGTGGATCCTCGGCGGCGAGCGCGAACGAGTAGGTGCCGCCGAAGCAGAAGCCGGTCACCGCGACCCGGTTGACGACGCCGGGCGTCTCCTCGAGCCGGTCGACCGCACGCCGCAGCGCCGTCACCGCCCAGGCGGCGAAGGCGGGCGCCTGGGTCGGCGCGGTCGCCTCGCGGAGCCGCGGCTGGCCCTCGCTGCGCACCCGCTCGTCGGGGCTGAACATGATCTGCTGCAGCTCCTGGCCGAGCTGCGGTCGGACGCCGACCCGGCTCAGCAGGTCGGGCGCGATCACCACGTAGCCCTGGCGGGCGAAGCGCTCCGCCACGTCCTTGATGTGGTCGACCAGTCCCCAGATCTCGTGGATGACGACGAGGCCGCCCTTCGGCGGCTGCGCGCCGTCGGGAACGGCGACGTAGGCGTCGAACGGCCCGTCGGCCTCGAGGGTGATCATCCGGCCCATGGCGTCCTCCCGGTGGTGCCGCGGCGCGGCTTCCCGCGTTGATACCAGGGCGGCCTGATGGGCGCCCTCAAGGAGCCGCCGCGGCCGCTTCGGACGCCGGCGGGCGACTTCGGACACCTCTGGGCGTCATCGGACGCCCGTGACGCCCGAAACGGCCCGCGGGGGCCGAGCGCGCCGCGCCGGCTCAGGCCGGGGCCATGCGGTGCACGCCGAGCGCGGCGCCGCGGCGCTTCAGCGACATCACGAACGCGAGCACGCGGGCGACGGCCGTGTAGAGCTCCTCCGGGATCTCCTGCCCCACCTCGCAGGCGGCGTGCAGCGCGCGGGCCAGCGGGATGTCGTGCACCATGGGCACGCGGGCGTCGGCGGCGCGCTCGCGGATCTTCGCCGCGATCGCCCCGGCCCCCTTCGCCACGACGCGCGGCGCCGACTTGCCCGGCTCGTACTTCAGCGCCACGGCGACGTGGGTGGGGTTCAGGAGCACGACGTCGGCGCTCGCGACGGCGGCGATCATCCGGTTGCGCGAGATCGCGAGGGCCCTCGACCGCCGGTGCTGCCGCACGAGCGGGTCGCCCTCGCTGGTCTTCGCCTCGTCCTTGATCTCCTGGCGGGTCATGCGGGTGTGCTTGCGGTTGCGACGCATCACGACGAAGAGATCGACGGCGGCGAGGCCGATGCCGGCGAGGATCGCGGCCTGCAGCACGGCGGTGAGCACGCCGCTGGCGATGCCGACGAGCGCGGCGAGCGGCATGGCGCCGGAGCTCGCGAGCAGCGGCAGGATCCCCTGGATCGACGCGAAGACCGCGACGCCCACGACGCCGGTCTTCAGCAGCGCCTTGGCGCCCTCCCAGAGCGCCTGGCGGCCGACCATCCGCCCGACCCCCGCGACGAGGTCGAACTGCTTGCCCGAGAACTTGAAGCGCCGGAAGTGGATGCCGCCCTGCAGCAGCGCCCCGACGAGCGCGCCGACGACCGCGGCGGCGAAGATCGGCAGCAGGATCGGCGGGACGCGGGAGAGCGCGTCGTCGAGGTAGCGCTGGGCACTCGCCGCGTCGGGGGCGAGGATGACGCCCCGCAGTCCGAGCACGAGGGCCTGCAGCGCGCTCGCCGCGGCGCCGACGACCGCGGGCAGCACGAGCGCGGCCGCGCCCATCGACACCCAGGCGGTCATGTCGCGGCTGGAGGAGAGCTTGCCCTCCCGCCGCACCTCCTCCATCCGCTTGGGGGTGGCCTTCTCGGTGCGCTCGGCGCTCGTGTCGCTCATCTAGTGGAGCGCCCCCATCAGCCCGAGGGCGTCGTCGGTGAGCGAGGAGACGACTCTCGGCAGCGCGAGGAACAGCACCCCGCCCGAGAGCAGGGTGATGAGGATCTTCAGCGGGAAGCCGAGCTGGAAGGCGTTCAGCGCGGGCGCGACACGGGTGAGCAGGCCGAGCCCCACGTCGGCGAGGAACAGCACCACGACGATGGGGCCCGCGATCTGCGCGGCGGCGACGAACAGCTGGCCGAGCCCGGGCAGCAGCGTGTCGCCCGCGGCGACGTCGAACATGCCGGTGACGGGCAGCGCGGTGAACGTGCGGAACAGCCCGTTCAGGATGAGCTCCGCTCCCCCGCTCACGAACAGCAGGCCGAGCGCGGTCATCTGCATCAGGCGGGTCAGCTGGGCGCCGTTGACGTTCATCTGCGGATCGAACGCCTGCGAGAGCGAGAACCCGGCGAACAGGTCGACGAGGTTGCCCGCGGACTGCACGGCCGCGAACACCATGGCGCAGAGGAAGCCGAGCAGGGCGCCGATGATGATCTGGCTGACGAGCGCGAGCAGGAACGTGCCGGTGTCGAGCTCGGTGGTGAGGCCGGTCGCTGCCCGTGGGGCCACGAGCAGGGAGAGCGCGACGGACAGCATCCCCTTGACCCGCAGCGGGATGCCCGAGAAGGAGAAGGGCGGCGCGAGGATCAGGAACGCGACGATCCGGACACCGGCGAGCATGGCGGCCTCGAGGTACGCCATGTCGAGCGTGAGGTTCACGGCGCTCAGCCGCTGCCGGCGACACCGGACCCGGTCACACCCGTGCCGGTGTAGGTGGGGATGAGGGCGAAGAGGCCGTGCGTGAAGGTGACGGCCTCCGAGATCATCCAGTGCCCGCAGACGAGCAGGGCGATCGCGACGGCGACCGCCTTCGGCACGAACGAGAGCGTGGGCTCCTGGATCTGCGTGATCGACTGGAACACCGAGATCGCGAACCCGACGACCAACGAGGTGACGAGCAGCGGCGCGGCGAGCTCGGCCGCCAGCAGGAGCGCGTGGAGGGCGAGGTCGATGACCTGGTTCTGGGTCACGGCTATCCCGTCCGGTAGCTCTGCACGAGCGAGGTGATGATGAGGCCCCATCCGTCGACGAGGACGAACAGCAGGATCTTGAACGGCAGGGCGATCATCGTCGGCGGGAGCATCATCATGCCCATCGCCATCAGTCCGGACGAGACGACGAGGTCGATCACGAGGAACGGCACGAAGACGACGAGCCCGATGATGAACGCCGCCCGCAGCTCGGACAGCATGAATGCGGGGATGAGGGTGACCAGCGGCACGGTCGCGGGGCTCGCCGGGTTCGCCTGACCGGCGGCCCGGGTCATGAGCGCGATGTCGCTCTCCTTCGTGTGCTGCACCATGAAGTGCTGCAGCGGCACGGACGCGGCGCCGATGGCGGCGTTGAAGTCGATCTTCCCCGCCAGGAACGGGCCGACCGCGGCCGTGTTCACCTGCTGGAGCACCGGCCACATGATGAACAGCGACAGGAACAGCGCGAGCCCGGCGAGCACCTGGTTCGGCGGCACGGTCGGCAGGCCGAGCGCGTTCCGCGTCATCGCGAGCACCACGAAGATCTTCGTGAACGACGACATCATCAGCAGCAGCGCGGGCGCGACGGACAGCAGCGTGATGCCGATCAGCACCATGACGGAGGTCGACGGCGCCCCGTTCGGGCCGCCGATCGTGATCGACACCGCACCGGATCCGGCGGTCGGCGTGGGCGTCGGCACGACCGGGACGACCGGGTCGGCGAGCGCCGACAGCGGCGAGGCGAGCACGAGGTACAGCACGACGAGCACGCCGAGCAGGGCGACGACGCCGGTCGGCCACCACGTCTTCGCGATCGCCGCCGCCGGGAGGCGCACCCGGCCGGCGGTCGCGGGAGCGCCGCGCATCACCGCTGTCGTCTCAGGGCGGCGGCCGTCTGCCGCCAGGTCTCCGGCGAGAGCACGGATCCGGCGAGCGGCGACGCCTTCGCGGTCCGGGCGCGCTCGGCGGCGGCGCGGGCGTCCTCCGCCGCGAGGGCGGCCTTGCGGGTCGCGAACTGCGCCGGCACCGGCTGCGCCGCCGGCTGCCGGACGGCGTGCGGGAGCGAGATGGTCTGCGTGGGGGGCCCGGAGGGGCCCGCGTCGGGGCCGACGACGACGGGCACTCCCCCGGTGCCGGTGCCGGTCGCCCGGATCAGCTCGCGGTCGAACGCCGTCGGCACCGGAGCCACGAGCGGCACGGGTGCGGTGGAGACGACGGCGACGCGGCCGTCGTCCGTCTCGGCGGGCCCGAGCCGGTCGAGCACGGTCACGGCGTGCTCGGTGACGCCGAGCAGGTATCGCCGGCCACCCGCGTCGACGATCGCGACGCCCGCCTTCGTCCCGAGCCCCTGCCGAGCCACGATGCCGATCGACTTGCCGCGCGGCTTGCCCGGGCGGCCCTTCGTGATCCAGCGGTGCGCCACGAACAGCGCGCCGAAGACCGCCCCGAGGGAGACGATGACGCGCAGCGCGAGGAACAGGGTGTCCATGGAGACGGGTCAGTCCTCGTCGATGGTGTCGAGAACCTCGGTGATCCGGACGGCGAACTGGCGGTCGACGACGACGACCTCGCCGTGCGCGATCATCCGGCCGTTGAGGTAGACGTCGGCCTGCGAGCCGACCGACCGGTCGAGCTCGATGACGGTGCCGGGCTGGGCGTCGAGCAGCTCGCGCACGGAGACGCGGGCCCGGCCGATCTCGACGGCGAGGGTCATCTCGACGTTGCTGATCCGCCCGAGCTTCGCGGACACGTCGCCACCGCGGCGCGGGGCGGGGGCGCCCCGCAGCTGCACGGCGAACCAGCCGGCGATCCCGGTCTCGCCGACGAGGTCGAACACGACGGTGTCGGGCGACTGGAACAGCGACGCGGGCGCGCCGTCCCCGGCGTCGCCGAGCATGCCGCCGCCGATCACGGCCGCGGCCTGCTCGAGCGCGGGCCGGAGCACGTCCCCGAGCCGGACGAGCGAGGCGTCCCCCCCGGCCGCCGCGGTCAGCTCGGTCCTGTCGAGCAGGATCAGGGCGAAGTCGGCCGATCGCGACCCCACGTAGGTGGCGGAGACCCCGTTCGTCAGCTCCGCCGGCGGCACGGGCTCACCGCCGTGTCGCTGCGCCATCAGGGCGGTGCCCGGCAGGGCGTCGACGAGCGCGTTCGCGCACGCCGTCTCGAGCGAGGCGTCGTCCTGCTGCCGGGTGCCGGCGTCGGGCAGGGCGGAGGGGAACGTCACGTGCGGCTCCTCATGCATCCACGACGACGCATGCAAGACGGTCGCCGTTCCCCCCGACCGCGGCCCGGACGACGGGGAGGCCGTCCATCGTGATCGCGAGCGGCTGGTGCCGCGGGTGATTCAGGGGGATCAGATCACCTTCCGCGAGAGTGAGCACGACCGAGGCGCCGACGCGCGTGTCGGCGAAGCGCAGCGCGATGTCGACCGGCGCGCCGGCGACGTGCCGCTCGAGCAGGCGGGTCACGACCGCGGGCTCCTGCCGGGCGGTCCCGTGGCCGAGCGCGTCGAGCAGCGGCTCGGCGGGGAGCGTCACGGTGAGCACGACGCGGGCCCCGGCGCGGTCGAGCGCGAAGCCCGCCTGCACCATGAGGTCGTCGGGTGCGGCGAGCTCGCCGAGCCGGTCGTAGGCGAACGCCTCGACGACGAGCGGCGGCAGGTTGCCGTCGAACGCGAGGTGGAGCTCGACCGCGTGCTCGTCGACGAGGTGCCAGACGAGGGCCCGCTCCACCGGCGTGAGCAGCCGCTCCTCGCCCGAGGCGGCGCCGGTGCCGCCGACGAGCCGGGACGCCCAGAAGCGGGCCTCCGCGAGCGGGAGACGGAGCACGGCGCGGGCGCGGACGCCCTCGACCGCGGCGACGACGTAGGCGGCCGCGTCGTCCGGATCGTGCAGGGCTCCGGCGGGGCTGATGACGAACCCGCCGTACTCCACGTCGATGACGGTGCGCGTCTTCGCGGTGAGCTGGAGCCCGAGCGAACGGCCGAAGGATTCGAAGGCGGAGGCGAGCCGCTCGTTCTGCGGCTCGGAGAGCAGCTCGGGACGCTCGAAGTCGTACGGGCGCGCGTCGACCGCCGCGGCCCCAGGCGGGTGCACGCGGACACGATGGCCCCGCCGATCCGTCACGAGTCGGATCCTCCCAGCGGCACCCCCCGATCAGGGGTACGACACTCGGGGACCGCCCGAACGACCCGTGCTAGTGTCCGGCGCTCGCGGTGGGGGTCGGGGTGGCGGCCGGAGCCGCCGGCGACGCGGTCGAGGCCGCCGCGGCGGTGTGCACGACGATGTCGACCCGCCGGTTCTTCTCGATGGTCGCCTTGCCCTCCCCCGCGACGGGCTGCGCCGAGCCGTAGGAGACCGAGGAGATCCGCGTGCCCGCGACGCCGTGGTCCACGAGGTAGAGCAGCACGTTGCCGGCGCGGGCCGCGGCCAGGTTCCAGTCGTTGCCGAACCGGCCCGGCGAGCCGTGCGGGTCGGCGTGACCCTCGACGGTGACGGTCTGGACGCCCTGCCCGATGATCGGCGCGACGGCACGCAGCACGGTGACGGCGGCCGGCCGGAGCGACGCGTCGTTGCCGTCGAAGTAGGCGGAGGAGCCGACGAGGCCGATCGTGATGCCCCTGGCGTCGACCTTCACGTCCGCGAGCTTCGACGCGTTCGCCTTCTGCAGCGCGGCGTCGATCGCCGCCTTCATCGTCTTCTCGAGCTTCAGCGAGCCGGTCGTCGTGTTCGACGCCGTGAAGCCGATGCCGTTCTTGTCGATGAGCTGCTTCGGCACCGGGATGCCCTTGGTGAGGTCGAGCTTCGCGCTGTTCGTCACGCCGAAGCCGGAGGCGAGCGAGTTCTTCAGCACGTCGAACTTGTGCGAATCCACCGTCGACATCGCGTACAGCACGATGAAGAGGCACATCAGTACCGTGATCATGTCCGCGTAGGAGGTCATCCAGCGTTCGTCGAGGTGGAACTCGCCCCCGTGGCCCCCCTTGCGGCGTCTGCCGCTGCTCACGATCAGGCGGCCGCTTCCGCGGTCTTCGCAGCCTTCGCCGGCTTGGCGGCCTTCTCGGCGATCTTCTCGGCGGACCTGCCGAGCTGGCTCTCGGGCACCATGGCGCGCAGCTTCTCGCCGAGCACGCGGGGCTGCGATCCGGCCTGCACGGCCATGACGCCCTCGACGAGCACGGTGTAGCGCTCGGCCTCGAGGTCGGCGACCTTGCCGAGCCGGCCGCCGATGGGCAGCCAGATGAAGTTGGCCGACATGACGCCCCAGAGGGTCGCGACGAACGCGCCGGCGATGGAGTGGCCGAGGCCGGCGGGGTTCGAGAGGTTCTCGAGCACGTGGGTGAGCGAGACGACCGTGCCGATGATGCCGACGGTGGGCGCGAATCCGCCGAGCGAGTTGTAGAACTTGGCGGCGGAGCGGGCCGTCTTCTCCTTCGCGGCGGCCTCGTCCTCCATCATGATCCGCAGCTCGTCCGCGTCCATGCCGTCGGCGACGTTCTGCAGCGCCTTCTTCAGGTACGGGTCGGCGACCTCGGCGGCCTGCGCCTCGAGGGCGAGCAGGCCCTGCTTGCGGGCGACCTCGGCGAGCTCGACGAGCCGGTCGATGTCGGCGCCGAGCTTCACACCCTTGAACAGGAACGCCTTCGGCAGGGATTTCACCGCGAGGATGGCGTCCGGCAGCGTCGTCGACGCGATGCCCACGCCGATCGCCCCGCCGAGCACGAGGATCATCGGCGCCGGGATGATGAGCGACATCGGGTTGGCGCCCTCGAGGAACGCCATGACGAGCAACGACCCGAACGCGACGGCGATGCCGCCGAGGGTCGCGGGATCCATCAGGACCCTCCGCGCCGCGCGTCGACGGGACGTACGGAAGCCTTGGCGCCGTCGACGACACCGAACCGGCGCCCCCCTCGCGACGACGCGGGGACGGCGGGTGGTGCCTCGAAGTGCATGGAGTGGGCGAGGGCGATGACGCGAGCGCGGTACTCCGCGATCTCGCTGATCACCTCGTCGATCGTCTCGGTGACGATGAACGTCGTCCCGTCGACGAGCACCACGGAGGTGTCGGGCGACTCCTGGATGCGTTCGACGAGATCAGGGTTCACCGCGAACGTGCTGCCGTTCAGGCGCGTCAGCAGGATCATTCCTCCCCCATCCATGGGCACACGGCCGACCCCGTCCGTGGGGTCGATTCCGCCGTCGACAACACCATCGGCGGATCCCTCGACGATGTCAGGTGCGGGACAGGATGCGCATGCCCCCAGTTCGCGTGCAACGACGACGCGGCGGGGCGCCCGAAGGAGGCACCCCGCCGCGACGTCGGCCCGGACTACTGCTTCAGCTGGACGAGCTCCTGCAGCACCTGGTCGGAGGTGGTGATGATGCGCGCGTTCGCCTGGAAGCCGCGCTGGGCGATGATCAGGTTGGTGAACTCCTGGCTGAGGTCCACGTTGGAGGCCTCGAGGGCGCCCGCCACGATGGTGCCCGCGCTGCCGTCCCCGGCGGTGGTCAGGGTCGGCGTACCGGAGTTCAACGTCTGCTGCATGGTCGAGTTCCCGGCCTTCTCGAGGCCCTCCGGGTTCACGAACGTCGCGAGCGCGAGCCGGGCGAGCGGGACCGTGGCGCCGTTGCTGAACGTGCCGGCGAGCGTGCCGTCGCTGCCCATCGTGGTGGACAGCAGCCGACCAGCGGCGGTGCCGTCCTGGGACGCGATCGTCGCGGTGGCCAGGCTGGCGAAGCCGGTGAGCCCGGTCATGTCGATGACGATGCCGTCGGACGTGGTCGCCGTCGTGGCGCCGGTGACCTTGCCGTTCGTGCACTGGAGGCTGCCCGTCACGGCGGCGCCGGTGCCGTCGCCGGCCGAGTAGGTCCAGGCACCGTTGGCACCCGGCGTGAAGGTGACGGACAACGTCTTCTGCGTGCCGTCCTTCGCGTAGACGCTGATCTCCTTCACCGAGATCCCGCCGCTGCCGGTCGAGTCCAGGTTGCCGGTGACCGCCGCCTTCGTGGTGGCGACCGCGGGAGCGACCGTACCGGTCGGCAGGCTGATGCCGACGGGCGCACCGCCCGTGTTGATGACCCCGTTCACCGCCGACCAGCCCTCGACGAGCCCGCCGTCGGCCGTGGCCAGGCGACCCTGCGCGTCCCAGTGGAAGGCACCGTCGCGGGTGTACAGCGTCTGCGTGCCGACGGTCGTCACGAAGTAGCCGTCACCCGAGATCATCGTGTCGAGGTTGTTGCCGGTGGACTGCTGCTCGCCCTGGGCGAGGCTCGTGTTGATCGCGGCGACCCGGACGCCGAGTCCGACCTGGCTCGGATTGGTCCCGGCCTTCGTGGCCTGCGGCAGGCCGGCGGCGGAGAGCGTCTGGGAGAGCGTGTCCTCGAACTGGACGCTCGAGGACTTGAAGCCCGTCGTGTTGACGTTGGCGATGTTGTTCGAGGTGACGTCGAGCATCGTCTGTTCGGCGCGGAGGCCGGAGATGCCGGCGTAGAGCGAGCGGAGCATGGCGGGGAGCCTTTCGGAACGGTTCGGTCGGTGGTGTGCCGCCGGTGGTGGCCGTCCTGGCCGGGAGGTTCGCCGTCATGGCTTGGGGGTGCCGCGGGGGCGGCCGGGAATCAGGAGGAGGTGGAGGACGAGGTGGGGGTGCTGATGCCGGTCAGGGCGGTGAGGGCGACGGTGTCCGCGCCGACCGTGACGCTCGGGGTGGTCCCGCTGAACGAGACGGCGGTCGCCACGCCGGTCTTCGCGGTCCCGGCGGCGTCCGTCCAGCTGACGGTCTTGCCGAGCACGTTGGCGGCGGCGGAGCGCATCTGCAGGTTGTAGCTCTCGGTGGTGGCGCTGTTCAGACTCGTGAGCTGCTGCATGGAGGCGAGCTGCGACGTCTGGCTGATCATCTGGGTGCTGTCCATCGGCGAGCTGGGGTCCTGGTTCTTCAGCTGGGTCACGAGCAGCTTCAGGAACATCTGCGAGTCGAACGCCTGCGTCGGCGTGCGCGTCGCGGGGGTGGAGTACAGCGATGTCCCGGTGGTGGGGGCGGTCACGGCGTCGGTCATGGCGGCGTCCTTTCAGGCGAGCACGTCGAGGCGCCCGGCGGCGGGCGCTCCCCGCCACGGCGAGCGGGCGGGGAGGTCGGATGGGGTGGCGGCGGACGTGGACGGCGTGAGCCGGGCCCAGCGGGGTGCGTCGTCGCCCGAGGCGGATCCGCGGGACCCGCCCTGGGGCGCGTCCCCGGTGCCGAGACCGAGGGTCGCGCCGGCGGTGGACCCGGATGCGGCGAGGTCCCGGCGCAGGTCGGGCAGCATCGCGCTGATGGCGTCGCGGGCGTGCGGGGCGGCGAAGAGCTCGACCTTCATCGAGCCGTCCGCGATGTGTGCCCGGACGGTCACGGTGCCCAGGTTCTCGGGCGTGACCCGCACGACCACGACGTGCTCGCCGTTGCCCGCGGACGCGAGGGCGGCGATCGGCGGGACGAGCTGCGCGGCCAGGGGCTGTTCCGCCGGCGCCTGCTGCGCGGCGACGGGCGCCGCCGCTGCGACGGGCGCGAGTGGCTGGAAGACGGTCTGCTGCGGCGCGGCGGCGGCCGGGGCGGATCCACCTGCGGCCGGTGACCCGGCCGCGTGACCGCCGTCGGCGGCGGGGTCCGCCGCCGCGACGTGCCGGATACGGAGGGTCGCGGGGGCTGCTGCGACGGGCTGGGCCGGCTGAGCCGCGGCGCTGCTCCCGGCGTCCG
>DASYJR010000238.1:0-9328 GCA_035996305.1 Amnibacterium sp.
CCAGTAGCGGTTGCCGACCCAGTTCACCGCGATCGCGACGATCGTCGATGCGGTCTTGGCCAGCAGCGGCCCCTCGTGGATCCGCGTCGGGTCGAACACCGTGAACCGCAGCAGGTTGAACACAGCCGTGTCCACGACGAAACCGACGCCGCCGACAAGGGCGAACTGCACGAGCTGCCGCCCGAGTGCACCGACAGACGGACGACGCATACGCTCTCTTCGTTCGGGGCCGAGGATCCGGTGGGCCAGGACGTCTCCTTCGCTCGCGACACGGCCCGGACCGTTGCGCGGAGCATAGGTCGTGCTCCGCTGAGAAGCGGGCAAGAATGCAGGGTGGCCGCGATGCGCGTGGGGGTTCTCGGTGGCGGACAGCTCGCACGGATGATGGTGCCGGCGGCGATCGAGCTCGGCATCGACATCGCCGTGCTCGGCGAGGGGCCGGACGCATCCGCCCGCATCGCCGTGAGCCGCGTCGGTGCCGCCTCGGACACGGATGCCGTGCTCGAGTTCGCCCGGGACGTCGACGTGATCACGTTCGACCACGAGCACGTGCCCCAGCCCGTGCTCGCCGCGCTCGTCGACGCCGGCGTCGCGGTGCGGCCCGGTCCCGGTGCCCTCACGCACGCGCAGGACAAGCTCGTGCTGCGGCGCCGCATGGCCGAGCTCGGGGTGCCGCAACCGGCGTGGGCCGAGGTGGCCGACGAGGCGGAGCTCGACGCGTTCCTCGCGAGCCGCGGCGGCCGCGGCGTCGTGAAGACGCCCCGCGGCGGCTACGACGGCAAGGGCGTCCGGGTCGTCGCGTCCGGCGCCGAGGCCGCGGACTGGCTGGCGGACGGCCCGCTGCTCGCGGAGGAGCTCGTCGACTTCCGGCGCGAGCTCGCGCAGCAGGTCGCGCGGCGCCCCTCCGGCGAGATGGTCGCGTGGCCCCTCGTGGAGACGGTGCAGGGCGGCGGCGTCTGCCGCGAGGTGATCGCACCCGCCCCGCACAGCGCGGGCCGGATCGCGGACCTCGCCTGCGACATCGCGATGACGGTGGCGGAGGCGCTGGACGTCACCGGGACGCTGGCGGTGGAGCTCTTCGAGACGACCGACCAGCGGATCCTCGTGAACGAGCTCGCGATGCGGCCCCACAACTCCGGCCACTGGACGATCGACGGATCCACGACCAGCCAGTTCGAGCAGCACCTCCGCGCGGTGCTCGACCTGCCGCTCGGCGCGACCGGCTGCCGCGACCCCTGGAGCGTGATGGTGAACGTGCTCGGGGGACCCGAGGACGGCGACCTCGACTCGCGCGTGCCGGCAGTGCTCGCCGCGGACCCCACTGTGAAGCTGCACCTGTACGGGAAGGCGCCTCGCCCGGGACGCAAGATCGGGCACGTGACGACGACGGGCGACGACCTCGACGACCTCGTCTTCCGGGCCCGCGCGGCCGCCGCGCGCCTGGGGGGCACGCCCTAGCATGGGGACCGTGGGGGACGCTGGGAGTGCTGCGCTCGTCGGCATCGCCATGGGCAGCGACTCCGACTGGCCGGTGCTCCGGGCCGCCGCCGCGGTGCTCGAGGACTTCGGTGTGCCCTGGGAGGCCCGGGTGCTGTCGGCGCACCGCACGCCCCGCGCGATGCTGGAGTGGGGCGAGGCGGCCGCCGATCGCGGGCTGAAGGTCGTGATCGCCGGTGCCGGCGGTGCCGCCCACCTGCCCGGCATGCTCGCCGCCGTCACCCCGCTGCCGGTCGTCGGCGTGCCCGTGCCGCTCAAGACGCTCGACGGCCTCGACTCGCTGCTCTCGATCGTCCAGATGCCCACCGGCGTCCCCGTCGCGACCGTCGCGATCGGCAACGCCGCGAACGCCGGCCTGCTCGCCGTCCGCATCCTCGCGACCGCCGACGCCGCTCTCACCGAGCGGCTGCGCACCTACACCGCCGACCTCGAACGGTCCGTCGCCGCCAAGGACGCGGGCCTCGACCGGGAGCACCTCGGGTGAGCTGGCCGGGCCGGCACGCGGAACGGCGGCGAGCGCTGCATCCGGCGGACGGCCCTCTGGTGCGCACGCGGGGGCGCAGTCCCGAGCAGATGACGCGACGGGCGTGGATCCTCGTCGCGCTCGCCCTCGTGCTGCCCGGGAGCCCGCAGATGGTGGCCGGCAACCGCGTCGTCGGCCGCGTGGCCGTCGCGATCGTCGCCGCGTTGTGAGCGGTGCTGCTCACGGCGGTGCTCGTGCAGGTGGTGGAGGCCGACATCCTCGTGTCGATCCTCACCTCGTCCGCCGGCCTCACCGTGCTGCAGGTCGGCCTGCTCGTGCGCAGACCGTGCTCACCGACCTCACGGTGCACGCCTGAAGGCCAGGTCGCAGCCGGTGCAGCAGCTGGCCCTCGTGCCTCCGCTGGTCCCGCAGCCGGCCGCGCCCGACGTGCCCGCCCTCCATCGCCTCGTCACGGCCGCCCTGCGCTGACCCCGACCTGCGCCGACCCACGCGGAACGGGCGCGCGGGCGACGCGCTGCGCCGCCGCCACACGCCCATAGGGGCCCGCGGTACCCTGCCGCGATGCCGAGCCCGAGCTGCGAGACGTCCCCGGGAGGCGTCCGATGACGCTCTCCGCGGCTCGGCCGCGGCTCGAGGCGCCGCGCGCGTCCCGCGGATCCGTCTTCCGGGACCCCAACGGCGCCGATCCCGCGCTGATGACCCGGCGCGCGTGGTGGCTCCTCGTGCTCCACGTGCTCGTGCCCGGCAGCGCGCAGGCGCTCGCCGGCAACCGCCGCCTCGGTCGCTTCGCGCTCGGCATCTGGCTGATCGGCCTCGTCGCGGTGCTCATCGCCGCCGGGCTGCTCGTCGTGCTGCCGCAGATCCCGCTGTCGGTGCCGACGAACGCGGTCGGCCTCACCGTGCTGCAGGGCGTCGTGCTCGGGTGGGCGGTGCTCTGGATCGTGCTCACGATCGACACGCTGCGCCTCGTGCGGCTCGGCACGGTGCGGTCCGCCTCGAGGATCGCGGTCGCCGGCCTGCTCGTCGTCGCGCTCGTCGCCGGCACGGGTGCCGCGGTGCAGGGCGCGGTGCTCGCGGGGCAGGCGAAGGACGCGCTCGGCTCGCTCTTCGCGGGCACGCGGTTCGCCATGCCGGTCAACGGCCGCTACAACATCCTGCTGCTCGGCGGCGATGCGGGCCCAGGGCGCTCGGGGCTGCGGCCCGACAGCATCTCGGTGGTCAGCGTCGACGCCCTCACCGGTCACATGGTGATGTTCGGGCTGCCGAGGAACCTCGACCAGATGCCGTTCGCCGCGGGCTCGCCGATGCTCAAGGCGTACCCGCACGGGTACGGCTGGCACGACACCTGCAACGTGGACGTCTGCGAGCTGAACTCGATCTACACCGAGGTGCAGCTGAAGAGCCCGCAGCTCTACCCGGATGCGAAGGCGCAGCACACGCAGCCGGGCATCGAGGCGACGAAGGAGGCCGTCGAGGGCTCGCTCGGCATCCCGATCCAGTACTCCGTGCTCGTCGACATGAGCGCGTTCGGCAAGCTCATCGACGCCATGGGCGGCGTGACCATCGACGTGAAGCAGCGCCTGCCCATCGGCGGCGGCGTCGACGCGAACGGCAACCCGACCGGGGTGAAGGTCTGGATCGAGAAGGGCGTGCAGCACATGAACGGCAACCGGGCGATGTGGTACGCCCGCAGCCGGCACGGCACGTCCGACTACGACCGGATGGCTCGCCAGCGGGAGCTCGAGACGGCGATGCTGCACCAGATGAACCCCGTCACCCTGCTCACCCGGCTCGAGGCGATCGGCAAGGCGGGCTCCCTGGCGGTCACCACCGACATCCCCCAGGGCCTCCTCGGCGAGCTCGCCGGCGCCGCGCTGCAGGCCCGGGGCCAGAAGCCGGCGACGATCGAGTTCGTGCCGCCCCGCGTGCCGAATCCGTCGGCTCCTGACTACGCCGCGATCCGCGCGACGGTCAGCAGCGCCCTGAAAGCCGCGGGATAGTGCACGGCGCGCCCGGGGGCCGGTGCTCGCTTATCGGCGCGTCGCCAGTACCCTCGAGGCCGTGTCTTCCGTGACCCGCCTCCGCGACGGCGTCGTCGCGGCGACCCCGCCGTTCCGCGTGGCCCGCCCCCGGACCACGATGGACGTGCTCTTCGTCGTCGTGCTTTCGGTGCTCGTGGCCGTGCACCTCACGATCTTCTTCGCGGTGCTCGTGCTCGCCCCGGTGACCCCGGCCGAGCAGGCGAGCCTCGACCTCGTGCACCTTCCGGTCGAGGTCGCTCGCGCGCTGATCCTGCCCTTCCACGCGGTGCTGCTCGCGAGCCTCTACGTGATCGGCCGCAGGGCGGCCGGGCGGTGGGCCGGGATCGGCGCGATCCTCGCCGTGCTCGCCCTGAACCTCCGCGCGGATCCGAGCGCGATCGTCTACGGGCCGTCGGTGGCAACCGGAGGCTGGATCGCCGCGTCGCTGCTCGCCGCCGCGATCGCGCTGCTGCCGCAGCGCCGCGTGCTGCCGGCGGTGCTGCTCGGCCTCGCCGCCGTCGTGCACGCGCTCATGCTGCTGGCGCTGCCCGCCTTCGTCCTCGCGCTCGCCCTCTTCCCGTCGCCCTCCGGCCCCCGGGCCCGGGACCGGGTGCGGGACCTCGGCCGGTTCGTCGGCGCGTGGGCGGTGCCGTTCGCGCTCGGGCAGCTGCTCTGGTTCGCCGCTCTCGGCGCGGACGGCTACGCCGGCCGGGCGTCGGCGTTCCTCCGCGAGTTCCAGCCGCACGCGATCCTGCCGTGGTTCCAGCAGCAGGTGATCGTCTTCGACGCATGGCACTTCACGGCGCTCACGACCGTCGTTCTCGCCGCGTTCCTGTTCCTCGCCTCCGGCACCGGCGTCGTGCGCTACTTGGTCGTGCCGCGACCGGAGGAGACCGGACCCCGACTGCTCGTGCTCGCGAGGCGGCTGCCCGTCGAGCTGTGGGCCGCGGCCCTGTCGCTCGTCGGCTTCTCGGTGTGGTGGTCGCTGTCCGGCGACACGGCCGTCATCGACCCGAACCTGCCCGTCATGGCCGCCGTCGTGCCGATCATCACCGCCATGGCGTACCGCGGCGCGAAGTGGCTCATCACGGTGAACCGGTTCTGGGCGCTCTGCGGCGTCCTCTACCTGACGGGGCTCGTGCTGGCCCGCTCGGCCCAGCTGCTCATGACGCTGGTGCAGGCCTTCCAGGCCTGACCCGCCCCGGGTCCGCCGCCCCGAGCCGCCGCCCCATCCGCCGTTTTCAGGATCCGGCGGCGGTAATCAGGAGGATCGGTCGGCCGGCTCCGCGTGACGCGCGGGAGGTCCTGAACACGGCGGATGGGATGCCGCGTCAGGGCCAGCAGGCGGTGATGCGGTAGAGCCGTGTCGAGCCCGACGACGCCACGAGCTGCACGCCCGTGCCCTGCGCCGCGCGGTCGATGCCGGCGAACGCCTTGGCCTCCGCGTTGTTGTTCCACAGCCGCTCCGGATCCACCAGCAGCCAGTGCAGGTCGAGGTCGCGGACCGCCCGGCACACCGCGGGGTCGCCGGGCGCCGCGTCGAGATGCGCGGCGACGAGCTTCCGCTCGGTGCCCCAGTACCCGCCGAGGTGCGGGAACAGCGTCTGCCGGCCGCCGAGCGCCCACGCCAGCGCGGTGCCGTTCCAGGGATCGTCGGCGATCACCTGGCCGGCCGGCACGAAGCGACCGACGTGCGTGAGCAGCTCGACCTCGTCGGCGTCGACGAGCCGCTGCTGCTTCGCGGTGTCGGGCAGCGAGAAGACGGTGCCGATCGCCGTGCCGGCGCCGGTGAGCGCCGGGCCGAACCAGGTGGCGGCGGCCACGACGAGCGTCGCGGCGGCCACCGACGCGACGACGGTGCGGTCGCGGGGGTCCTGGCGGCGGTGCGTGCGGCGTCGCAGCACGGCGACCAGCTCCGCGCCGCCCGCGGCGAGGATCCAGGCGACGACGGGCACCGCGATCGTCGGCAGCATCGCGAGGATCCGGAACTTGTCCTTGTCCCAGAGGCCGGTGGCGAGCTTCGCGAGGTCGCTGTCGCTGCCCGCGGCGGCCGCGTAGAGCAGCACGATCGCGAGGTACGTGACGACGGCCCAGCGCAGACCGGGCCGGATCGCGAGGGCGACGAGCCCGCTCAGCGCGACGACGGCGAGCAGCAGGGCGGGCGGCAGCGGCGACTGGGTGGGGGAGACGAGGCTCGTGGCGAGCAGCCCCTGGAGCACGGCGGTCCCGAATCCCTCCCGCGCCTTCGCGGGACCGCCGTTCAGATGGTCGGAGATCGGCCGGCTCGCGACGTCGTAGTAGTGCAGCACGAACAGCAGCGCGCCGGCCGCGACGAGCACGACGCCCAGGATCACGACCAGCACGATCACCCGGGCCCGGCGCGCACCCGCGGGGCCCCGGAGGGCGAGCGCCCGCATCCAGGCCGCGAACCAGGCGACGAGCAGCGGCAGGACCAGCACGAGGATCGCGACGAGGGAACGCGGATGCGCGAAGCCGGCGCCGCCCAGCCAGCCGACCAGCAGCAGCACCGTGCGCCACCGGGGCCCCGGGCTCTCCGGACGCCAGGGGCTGTGCTCGGGCCAGCCGGTGGCGGCCGCGACGAGGCCGAGCCCCACCGGCAGCGTCGTGTAGGCGAGCCCGTTCGGGTAGAGCGTGCCGAAGTCGAGCAGGAGGTAGGGGAACGCGACGAACGCGGAGGCGAGCACCGCCGCGGCGCTCGCGACGAGCACCGGCTGCACGGCCGGGGCCGCCTCGCCCCGCCGCAGCGCCGTCCCGCCGAACAGCACCCGGGCCGCGAATGCGCAGGCGCAGGCGAAGACGGGGCCGGCCGTCCCGAGCCAGGCGGCGTTCACGGCGACGGGCACGGAGACCCCGGTCGTCTCGACGGCGATCGCGGCGATGCTGTGGAAGACGGCCGGGTAGAACGCCGTCGTCTGCGTCGGATGCGTGAGCCGGTAGAGGTGCAGGCTCGAGGCGTCGCCCGACTGCACGATCGACTGCACCGCGTTCAGGTGGAAGACCGCGTCGTACGTCTGGCTGATCCGGTCCGGCGACGCCACCGCGGCGAACGCGATCGACCCGATCGCGACGCTCGCGATCCCGACACCGAGCACGACCGGCAGCACGGCGGATGGGCGCCAGGAGTCCCAGCCGGGCAGCGGCGCGCCCGACCGCGAGGCGAGCAGCCGGATGCCGAGCAGCACGAGACCGGCGACGACCGCGGTGATCGCCACGGACCACCAGCCGAACCGCACGTGCAGGGCGGCGGAGGCGACTCCGGCGACGCCGATCGCGCCGAAGCCGAGCGGGCCGGCCAGCGCGAGGGCCGTGGCCCCGCGCACCTTGAGCGCGGCGGCCAGGGCCGTGCCCGGGACGAACACGATCAGCACCGTCGCGACGACCGGCAGGGCGGCGCCGATCCAGGTCATGACCGGTTCACGGTACACGGGCCGCGCCGGAGCCCGCGGCAGCACGCGGCGGCGTCGCGCAGCGCTTCCGCGCGCGAACACCCCTCGGACGGGGGCCGGATGGTGCCGTTCCCGCCCCGCGGACGGGGGAGGGGCCCCCGGACTGGGGCCGCGCGACGCGCCGGAACACCCCCACGACCTGGTGATTCATTCCGCAGTGGCTGCCTACCCTGGCCCGGTGGGGGAACACAACGCTTTGTCATGGGTGCGCGCTGGGGGAGCGGTGGCCGTGTCGGTCGCCGCGGTCGTCGTCCTGTCCTCGTGCTCGCTGCTGCAGGTCGCGCCGACTCCGGTCGTCACGTCGTCACCGCACCAGACCGAGGTGATCGACCCGTCGATCCCGACGTCGACGCCCAGCGCGACGGCACCCGATCCGGGCGCGACGCCGTTCGGATCGCCGACGCCCACGCCGGCGCCGACGCTCGTGCCGGGGAGCACGAAGCGGGCGGTGTCGCCGTTCGTCACCCTGGCCGGCTGGGACGCCTCGAGCAGTGAGCTCGACGTCAGCGCCCTCGTGCCGAACCTCGTCGAGGGCGGCGGTACCTGCACCGCCACCGTGACCAAGGGCGGCGTCACGCGGACCGCCTCGGCGCCGGCCGCCGCGGTCTCCACCTACGTGGGCTGCAACCCGATGGCCATCCCGGGCAGCGCCCTGTCCTCCGGCACCTGGACGGTGCGCGTCTCGTACTCGTCCAGGACCGCCGCGGGGGTCTCCGCCGCCAAGACCGTCGAGGTGACGAAGTGAGCGCGCGGCGTCTCGTCGCCGCGCTCGTCGCCGGCGGAGCCGCAGCGGCGGTCGCGCTCGCCGCGCTCGCCGGTGCGCCCACGCCCGCCCGGGCCAGCCCGGCTGCGGCTGCCTCGACCGCGAGCATCCTGTCGTCGTTCAACCCGGCCGACATCATCAGCGACGCCGTCATGTACAACTCCTCGACGATGACGGTCGCCCAGATCCAGTCGTTCCTGGACGCGCAGCAGCCGACCTGCTCCGCCGGCTACTCCTGCTTGAGGACGTACAGGTCGAACACGCAGACCATGGGCGCCAACCTCATGTGCAGCACCTACACGGGCGCGAGCAGCGAGACCGCCGCGACGATCATCTTCAAGGTCGCGAAGGCGTGCAGGATCAACCCGCAGGTCATCCTCGTGACGCTCCAGAAGGAGCAGGGGCTCATCACCGGGGTGAACCTCAACTGGTACCCCAACGCCTACCGCTCGGCGACGGGGCTGGGCTGCCCCGACACGGCACCGTGCGACTCCAGCAAGTACGGCTTCTTCAACCAGGTCTACGGGCTCGGCTACTGGATGGTCCGCTACACCACCCCGCCCGGCACGGGAGGGCCCGGTTGGACGTCGTTCAGCTGGTTCCCGGTGGGGAAGCAGTCGGCGATCCTCTACAACCCCGACGCGTCGTGCGGATCCAAGGCCGTCACGATCGCGAACAAGGCCACCGCGAGCCTGTACTACTACACGCCCTACGTGCCGAACGCCGCGGCCCTCGCCGCCGGGTACGGCACGGGGAACTCCTGCTCCGCCTACGGGAACCGGAACTTCTACCTCTATTTCACGCAGTGGTTCGGCTCGACCCACCTGTCGGTGACGGGGGCCATCAGCACCTACTGGACCACGCACGGTGGGGCGTCGGGCGCGCTCGGCAGCCCGACCGCGAACGCCGTGACATCGACGGCGAACGGCGGCGGCTCGAGGCAGACGTTCCAGCACGGCACCGTCTTCACGTCGAAAGCGGGCACGTTCACCCTCAAGGGCGCGCTGCTCACCGAGTACGACCGGCGCGGCGGCGTCGGCGGCAGCCTCCAGTGGCCCGTCGCCGAGCAGACGACCGTCACGGCGAACGGCGGCGG
>DASYJR010000239.1:0-7498 GCA_035996305.1 Amnibacterium sp.
GGCGTCTGCGGCTCGGACGCGATGCGGATCAACGGGCGCAACCGACTGGCGTGCAAGACCCTGATCAAGGATCTGGACCCGACGAAGCCCATCTACATCGAGGCGATCAAGGGCCTGCCGCTCGAGAAGGACCTCGTCGTCGACATGGAGCCGTTCTTCGCGGCCTTCCGGCAGGTGCAGCCGTTCCTGCAGTCCTCGACGCCCCCGCCCGCCGGTCGCGAGCGCCTGCAGTCCGCGGAGCAGCGGGAACGGTTCGACGACACCACGAAGTGCATCCTCTGCGCGGCGTGCACCACGTCGTGCCCGGTGTTCTGGACGGACGGCCAGTACTTCGGGCCGGCGGCGATCGTGAACGCGCACCGGTTCATCTTCGACAGCCGCGACGAGGCGGCCGACGTGCGCCTCGACATCCTGAACGACCGCGAGGGCGTGTGGCGCTGCCGCACCACCTTCAACTGCACGGAGGCGTGCCCCCGCGGCATCCAGATCACGAAGGCGATCAGCGAGGTGAAGGCCGCGACGATCCGCGGCCCGCACCGCGTCAAGGTCACCTGACCCCGCCGTGTCGTCGGTGAGGGAGGATCTCGTCGCCGAAGGAGGAGCCGAGGCGGCCTGAGGTCCTCCGTGGGCGACCGGATCCTCCGTTGAAGACGGCGGGGTGAGGACTTCATTCCTCCCCAGCCGCTCGGGGAGCCCGCGCCGGGCCGTCGCCTGCGCGCCGAGCGGCGCGAGAACCGGGCTCCGGTGCATGCTCCGGCGGTGCACGACCGATTCTGGACGCGAGACGAGCTCCGAGCCGACGGCTGGACCGACCGGAAGGTCCGCGCGGCGGTGACCGGCGGGCGGCTGCTCCTCGTGCGACGCGGGCGCTACGCCGCGCCGAGGACCCCCTCCGGCCTTGTCCGAGCCATGCGAGTGGGTGGCCCCGCCACCGGCACCACTGCTGCTGCGGCGCTGCAGATCTGGACACCTCCCGGCGTGGACGGCGAGCTCCACGTCGCCGTCCGCCCCTCGACCGGACGGCTGATGGACCCCGACGCTCCGGGCCGGCCCCTGGTCGCCCGGTCGGATGTGCACGTGCACTGGACCTCCGGGCTTCCAGGCACCGCGTTCCTCTCCGGCATCGTGCCCGTACTCATGCTCCTCCAGCACCTGACGGTGTGGGTCCCGCCGGAGATGGCCGTCGCTGCGCTCGACTCCGCGCTTCGGCTTCGGCTGCTCCATGAGCAGGATCGCCCCACCCTCGCCTCCTGCTGCCGACGCACCTCAGGGCGCTGGTCGCCGCCGCGGACGCCCGATGCGAGTCCGGTCTGGAGTCCATCGCGCGCTACCGATTGCAGCAGCTCGGCCTGCTGGTCGAACCACAGGTCGAGATCGCCGGCGTCGGACGGGTGGATCTGCTCGTCGAGCGTCGCCTGATCGTGGAGCTGGACGGCAGGGAGTATCACGCAGGGCGGTTCGAACGCGACCGCACTCGAGACGCCGCTGCCGCCCTTCGGCGCTACCGCACCCTTCGGTTCACCTGGGCGCAGGTCCTGTTCGACTGGCCGTCGGTGCAGTCCGCCGTCCTCGGGGCGCTGGCGGCCTAGTCGCCTGCGGAGGATGTGGTCGCTTGCGGGGGCCCGGAACCGAGTTCTGGTCCTCCGCTGCAGACCAGATCCGCCATTGCTGACGGTCAGGCGGACGCGGCGGCGGCGCGCGCCGCGGCGGCCGACGGGGCCGCGAGGGCGGCCGCCGCGCGGGCCCTCGCCTCGTCCAGGGTCACCGTGAGCAGCTCCGCGCGCACGTCGGCGAGCGCCGCCGGCGTCATCGAGAGGCTGGTGGCGCCGAGGCCGACGAGCACGACGGCGAGCTGCGGATCCGCGGCCGCCTCGCCGCAGATGCCGACGCTCTTGCCGACCGCGGCACCCGCCCTGCCCACCTCGGCCACGAGCCGCAGGACCGCGGGATGCCAGGGGTCCTGGAAGTTCGCGACGGTGCCGAGCAGCCGGTCCGCGGCGAGCGTGTACTGGGTGAGGTCGTTCGTGCCGATCGAGACGAAGTCGGCCGACTCGAGGACCTGCGCCGCCAGCAGCGCGGAGGAGGGCACCTCGACCATCACGCCTGCCGTCGTGATGCCGAGCTCCCTCGCGAGTGCCGTGAAGTAGGCGCTCTCCTCGGGCTCGGAGACCATGGGCGCCATCACCCAGAGGTCGGCTTCGGTGGCGGCATCCGCCTCGGCGAGGGCGGTGAGCTGCTCGCGCAGGATGTCCTCGTGCACGCGGAGCACCCGCAGGCCGCGCAGCCCGAGGGCCGGGTTCTCCTCCTCGCTGTCGTTGAGGAAGGCGAGCGGCTTGTCGGCGCCCGCATCGAGTGCCCGCACCACGACCTTCTTGCCCGGGAACGCCTTCAGCAGCGCGGTGTACTGCTCCCGCTGCTCCCGCACGGTGGGCGCCGACTTGGCGTCGAGGAACAGGAACTCCGTGCGGAAGAGGCCGACGCCCTCCGCGCCGAGCTCGACGGCGCCGGGCGCGTCCTTCGCGTTGCCGAGGTTCGCGAGCAGCTGGATCCTGGTGCCGTCGCCGAGCGCACCGGGCGTGATCGGGGCGGCGAGCAGCGTCTTGCGCTCCTCGATGCGGCGCAGCGCGTCGGCGACGGCCGCGTCGTCCGGATCCACCTCGATCGCGCCGGTGGACGCGTCGGCGATCACGGTCTGGCCGTCGCGGAGCTGCTCGGCGCCGTTCACCCCGACGATCGCGGGGATCGACTTCGCGCGGGCGAGGATCGCGGTGTGCGACGTCGGGCCGCCGTCGCGGGTGATGAGGGCGAGCACCTTGTCCAGGTCGAGGAGGGCCGTGTCGGCCGGCGCGAGGTCCCGGGCGACGAGCACGAACGGGGTGTCCGACTCGGGCACGCCCGGGGTGGCCACGCCGGTGAGCCGCGCGATCACGCGCTGGGCGACGTCGCCCAGGTCCGTGGCGCGCTCGGCCATGTAGCCGCCCAGACCCACGAGCATCACCTGGAACTCGAGGAAGGCCTCGAAGACGGCCCGCTCCCCCGTGCGACCCGCGGTGATCCGCGCGATCACCCCGTCGACGAGGGTGGGATCCTCGGCCATGAGGGCCTGCGCCTCGAGCACGTTCCGCGCCTCGCCGCCGGCGCGGCGGCCGCGCTCGTTCAGCTCCGCCGAGACCTGCTGCAACGCCGATTTCGCTCGGTCGACCTCGGCATCCGCGCCCGAGTGCGTCGCGCTCTCCGGCGGTTCCGGGAGGGGGTCCGGCATCCGCCGCACGGGCCCGACCGCGACCGTCCTGCCCACGCCGATCCCGGTCAGTCGCATCGCGCGTGCCTCCTTGCTCGGACGGGTGCTGACCACAGCATATGGGGCGGGTTGTCGCTGACAACTGCCCAGCCGGCGCCCGGCGGATCCGCGGATCGCCGCGCCTACAGTGACGCCATGAGCCAGGGCGGCGCCGACCAGGGCGTCCGCGACGCCGACGTGCCGGTGCAGGCGTCGGGCGCGCGTCCCGACCCGCCCACGCACGCCACCGGGTTCCCCGGGCTCGTCGAGCGCGCCCTCGCCTGGAAACCGGTCCGGGTGTGGTTCCACTACCTCGCGGACAACGGTCCGCTCATCGCCGCAGGCATGACGTACCAGGCGATCTTCGCCGTCTTCGCGGGCCTCTGGCTGACGTTCTCGATCGCCGGGTTCGTCGTGAAGGGGAACCCCTTCCTGCAGACCTCGCTGTTCGGCGCGCTGGACGACTTCATCCCCCGGCTCGTCGCCTACACCGACACGGTGGGCGTCGCGCATCCCGGCGCGATCCGAGCGACCACGCTGCTGGACGCGACGGGCCTGAGCTGGAGCAGCGTGATCTCGCTCGTGGGCCTGCTGCTCACGGCCGTCGGCTTCGTCGGCACGCTGCGCACCGCGATCCGCATCATGTTCGCCCTGCCCGGCCTGACGACGAACCCGGTCGTCCTGATCCTGAAGAACGCCGGATACACGGTCGCCTTCGGCGCCGTGGTGCTGGTGACGGCGATCATCAGCCTGGTCAGCAACACGGCACTCGGCCTCGTCGCGTCCCTCCTCGGGCTCGGAAAGGCGTCCTGGCTCGAGCAGGCGGCGACGACGGCGGCCGGCGCCGTCCTGCTGCTCGTCATCGACACGGGCCTGCTCGCCGCCGCGTACCGCCTGCTGTCGGGCATCCCCATCCCGCGGAGGCGGTTGCTCGCCGGCGCGCTCATCGGCGGCGTCGCGCTCGCGTTCCTGCAGACCCTCGGCACGACCCTGCTCGGGGGTGCCTCGTCGAACCCGCTGGTGGGCGCCTTCGCGACCCTGATCGGCGTGCTGCTCTACTTCAACGTCGTCTGCCAGGTGATCCTGGTGGCCGCCTCATGGATCGCCGTCGGGATGCAGGACGCGGGCATCGACCCCCGGAGGCTCAGCGCGGACCAGCGGGGGCTCGACGAGGCACGGGAGCTCGAGGACGCACGCCGGCTCGTGGCCGACGCGAACCGGCAGGAGTTCGAGGAGCGGATCCGCACGGCCCGCGGCCTCGCCCGGCGCCGCCTCGAGCGGCAGCTGGAGGCGGAGGAGCGGGCCGAGGACCGGCGACGCGCGGCCGTGCCCACCGTGAGCGAGTTCACCGAGGCCCAGGAGCCCAGCGGCGACACGACACCCGACACCGCGGAGGCGGAGGCGGCCGGGGCACCTCCCGCGCGCTGAGACCCGTCCGGGCCGGTCGGTAGGCTCGGAGCATGGCCAGCACGACGACCCGGGTGGCCAGCGTCAACGTGAACGGGGTGCGCGCCGCCTTCCGCAAGGGCATGGGCGCGTGGCTCGACGGGCGCGGCGTCGACATCCTCGCCCTGCAGGAGGTCCGCGCCTCCACCGACGACCTCGAGCAGCTGCTCGGTCCCGAGTGGAACGTGCTCCACGACGCCGCGACCGCGAAGGGCCGGGCGGGTGTCGCGATCGCGTCGCGCGGCACGGCGCACATCCACCGCGTCGCGATCGGCGAGGAGGACTTCGACACCGCCGGGCGCTGGCTCGAGGCGGACTTCGAGGTCGGCGACGCCGTGCTCACCGTCGTCTCCGCCTACGTGCACTCGGGCGTGGCGGGCACGCCGAAGCAGGTCGAGAAGGTCACGTTCCTCGACGCGATGGAGGCCCGGCTGCCCGAGCTCGCCGCGCACAACCCCCTCGCCCTCGTCGTCGGCGACCTCAACGTCGCCCACCGGCGGCTCGACATCCGGAACTGGCGCGGCAACCAGAAGGCGAGCGGCTTCCTCCCCGAGGAGCGCGCGTACTGGGATCGCATGGTGGGCGCCGAGGACGATCCGCGCTACAACGCGGGCGCCGGGCTGGGCTGGGTCGACGTGGGCCGCCGCGCGGCCGGCGAGGTCGACGGGCCGTACACGTGGTGGTCGTGGCGCGGGCAGGCGTTCGACAACGACACCGGCTGGCGGATCGACTACCACCTCGCCTCCCCCGGGCTCGCTGAGCGAGTCGCCGGCTACGCGGTCGACAGGGCCGACTCCCGCGACGGGCGATGGTCGGATCACACGCCCGTGGTCGCCGACTACGCCCTGTAGCCGCGCTCCGCCGCCCAGACCCGTGACGACCTCCGACCCGGAAGCACCATGACCGACAAGGCCCGCATCTTCTCCGGCATCCAGCCGAGCGCCGACTCCCTCCACATCGGCAACTACATCGGCGCGATCCTGCAGTGGAAGGCGCTGCAGGACGACTACGACGCGATCTTCTGCATCGTCGACCTGCACGCGATCACGGTGCCGCAGGACCCGGCGGTGCTCCGCGCCCAGACGCGCACGCTCGCCGCGCAGTACCTCGCCGCGGGCATCGATCCGGCCCGCTCGACGATGTTCGTGCAGTCGCAGGTGTCCGCGCACGCCGAGCTCGCCTGGGTGCTGAACACGATCACCGGCTTCGGCGAGGCCGGCCGGATGACGCAGTTCAAGGACAAGTCGCAGCGCCAGGGTGCCGATGCGGCATCGGTGGGGCTGTTCGCCTACCCGATCCTGATGGCGGCCGACATCCTGCTGTACGACGCGACCGGCGTGCCGGTCGGGGACGACCAGCGGCAGCACGTCGAGCTCACCCGCGACCTCGCCGGCCGCTTCAACAGCCGGTTCGGCGACACGTTCGTGCTCCCCGAAGCGCTCATCCAGCGGGAGACCGCCCGCATCTACGACCTGCAGACGCCGACGGTGAAGATGAGCAAGTCGGCGGCGTCGGATGCGGGCATCGTCTGGATGCTCGACGATCCTGCCGTGACGGCGAAGAAGATCCGCTCGGCCGTCACGGACACCGAGCGCGAGATCCGCTTCGACCGCGAGGCGAAGCCGGGCGTCTCGAACCTGCTCGCGATCCTGTCGGCCTTCCGAGGTGTGCCGGTCGCACGGCTGGAGGCGGAGTACGCGGGCCGCGGCTACGGCGACCTCAAGAAGGACGTCGCCGACGCCGTGGTCGAGGTGTTCGGGCCCCTGAAGCAGCGCACGGAGGAGCTGCTCGCGGACCCGGCGGAGCTCGACCGGATCCTCACGGCGAGCGCGGAGCGCGCCGCCGGGATCGCGGACGCGAAGCTCGACGAGGTCTACGACCGGGTCGGCCTCTTCCGGCGCCTTCGATGACGCCCGTCGTGCTGCGCACGCCGCGGCTGGTGCTCGAGGCGCCGGGCGAGCGCGACATCGACGCGGTCACCGGGTACTGCCAGGACCCGACGCTGCAGCGCTGCACGACCGTGCCCGTGCCGTACCGCCGTGAGGACGCGGAGCGGTTCCTGCTCGAGCTGGCTCCCCGGTGGTGGGAGGAGGGCACGGAGCAGACGTGGGCGATCCGCCTCGCCGACGTGCCCGACGCCCTGCTGCTCGGCGTGATCGCCCTGCGCTCGTCCGCCGAGGTCGGCTACTGGATGGGCGCGCCGCACCGGGGCCACGGCTACCTCGGGGAGGCCCTCGAGGTGGTGGTCGACCACTGGTTCCGTGCCGGGAACGAGCGGATGACCTGGTCCTGCCTCGTGGGCAACATCCCGTCCGCCCGCACCGCCCGCCGCGCCGGCTTCCACTTCACCGGCACCGCGCCCGCCACCGTCGCGCACCGGGACGGGGCGCATCCCGACAGCTGGCACGGCGAGCTGTTCGCCGGCGAGCCCCGGGAGCCGCAGCCGGGCTGGCCCGCCGAGGTCCAGTGATGAGCATCGCTGCGGTCCTCTTCGACCTCGACGCTCCCCGTCGCACGGCCGCCACGCCGCACGAGGCGGCGCGTCGGAACCGGCTCCCGGGACCCAGGAGACGGCTGCCGCAGAGGGCGCAGGAAGGCCGATGAGCATCGCTGTGGTCCTCTTCGACCTCGACGACACGCTCTTCCAGCATCGGGAGGCCGTCGACGACGCCGTCGTCGCGACGCTCGCCGCGATGGAGCGTGCGGACGACGCGCCCGCCGTGGCGGAGGAGCAGGCCCGGTGGCGGGAGCTCGAGGAGCACCACTACAACC
>DASYJR010000240.1:0-11601 GCA_035996305.1 Amnibacterium sp.
CATCGGACCGAACTGCATGGCGACTGTGACGCCCACGTCCGCGACGCTGCCGGTGAGCTGGAGCACGAGCCAGTCCTGCGCCACCCGCTGCATCCAGGTGGCCGTCATCGCGAGGATGTTCGCGCCGGCGAAGAGGCGGAAGTTCGGCACGGACAGCGAGGTGAAGCTGTCCCGCCAGGTGCGGCGGGAGGTGGGGATCGGGGCGGAGGAAGGGACGGAGGACTCGGGTGTTGCGCTCATGCCTCGGTCGATGGTACGCAGGCGGGAGCATTACCGAAGCGAATGCGAGTAATGAATCACATCGGTGTTTCGAATAGAAGGGCGAGCGTGTGTACGACCCGGCCCTGCTGCGCACCTTCCTCGGCCTCGTCGACGCGGGGAGCTTCACCGGTGCCGGGCATCGACTCGGGCTCAGTCAGCCGACCGTCAGCCAGCACATCAGGAAGCTCGAGGAGTCCGTCGGCCGCCCACTCGTGATCCGCGACACGCGGGAGGTGCGGCTCACCGACGCGGGCGACGCGCTGGCCGGCTTCGCCCGCTCGATCCTCGCGGCGCACGCCGCCGCGGAGGCCTACTTCGCGGGGCCGGCGACCCGCGGGCGGCTGCGGTTCGGCGCGGCCGACGACCTCGCGATCACGCAGCTCCCGCGCATCCTGCGCCACTTCCGGCAGCAGAACCCGCAGATCACCCTCGAGCTCACGGTGGGCCAGAGCGGGCCGCTCGTGCGGCGGCTCGCCGCGGGGCAGCTGGACCTCGTCTTCGTGAAGGAGCCGGCGGAGGCGCCGGGGGAGGGCGTGCTCGTGCTCCGCGACCGGTTCGTGTGGGTCGGGCAGGAGACCACGGCCGTGGAGGCCGACAAGCCCGTGCCCCTGGTCATGTACCGGGCGCCGAGCCTGAGCCGCACGATGGCGATCGAGGCGCTCGAGCGGCACGGCCGCCGCTGGCGGGTCGCGTGCACGGTCCGGGACGTCGGCGCGCTCGTCGCGGCGGTGCGCGCCGGACTCGGGGTGTCGGTCTTCCCGCACTCCCTGATCCCTGCGGACCTCACGAAGGTGACGAACCGGTTCTCGCTGCCGGACCTCGCCGAGGTCGACTTCCGCCTCCTCGCGAACCCCGTCGCACCGCGCGAGCCGATCGCCGCGCTGACCGAGGCGATCCGAAGTCAGACGTTCGGGCCGGCCGAGCCGTCCCGCTGATCCGCCGCGCTCAGCACCCGCGTCAGCGGTGGGCGGCGAGCGACGCGACCCCGTCGGGCAGATGCCGCTCCTCCGGACCCACGTACTCCGACAGCGGGCGGATGAGGGAGTTCGCCTCGAGCTGCTCCATGACGTGGGCGGTCCAGCCGACGACGCGGCTCGCGACGAACAGCGGCGTGAACGTCCACGTGTCGAAGCCGAGCAGCGCGTAGGTGGGACCGCTCGGGTAGTCGAGGTTGGGGCGGATGTTCTTCCGCTCGAGCATCGCGGCCTCGAGCCGCTCGTAGAGCTCGCCGAGCCCGTGCGCCTCGCGCTTCGCGATCAGCCAGTCGAGCGCGGCCTTCATGGTCGGCACGCGGGAGTCCCCGTGCTTGTACACGCGGTGGCCGAACCCCATGATCTTGCGCTTCGCCGCGAGCGCCCGGTCGAGCCACTCATCGACGGCGTCGGCGCTGCCGATCTCGTCGAAGACCCGCATCACGGCCTCGTTGGCGCCGCCGTGCAGCGGCCCCTTCAGCGCGCCGACCGCCGCCGTCACCGCCGAGTGCAGATCCGCGAGCGTCGACGTGACGACCCGGGCGGTGAACGTCGACGCGTTGAACGAGTGCTCCAGGTAGAGGATCATCGAGATGCGGAAGACGTCCGCCTCGATGTCGCCCGGCTCCTCGCCGAACGCCATCCAGAGGAAGTTCCGGGCGTAGTCGAGGTCGTCCCTGGGCGGGACGACGTCCTCCCCGTGGCGGCGGCGCTGGTCGTACGCGACGACCGCCGGCAGCACCGCGAACAGCCGCACCGACTTCGCGAGGTTCGCTTCGCGGGTCGACACCTCGGCATCCGGATCCAGGGCGCCGAGCACGCTCACCGCGGTGCGGACGACGTCCATCGGGTGGGCGCTCGTCGGCAGCCCGTCGATGACGGTCTTCAGCGGTGCGGGCAACGCGCGCTGGGTGCGCTCGTCGGCCTCGAACGCGACGAGCTCGTCGTCGGTCGGCAGCTCACCGTGCCAGAGGAGCCACGCGACCTGCTCGACGGAGCAGGATGCGGCGAGCTCCTGCACCGGGTAGCCGCGGTACAGCAGCGAGTTGGTCTCCGGGTTCACCTTGGAGATCGCGGTCGTGTCGACGACGACACCCGCGAGCCCCTTCTTGATGTCGGCCATGTCGCTCCCGTCGTCGTGCAGATCGTAGGGCCGCAGCCCGGTCCGCATGCCGGGAACGCTACCGGGGCGTCCCGCGCGCCCACCTCCGCCGTCTGCCGGTACGGTGCCCCGGTGAGCGGGTTCGACGTCGCGGTGCGCCGCCTCCGCGTGCAGCGCGTCCGTCGCCTGCTGCTCATCATCGGCGTGCTGGTGCTCGCCCTCGGCGGCGTCGCGCTGCTCCCGCAGGGGCAGCACCGCGGCACGTTCCGGGTGGCGACGTCCGACCGGAACGCCGGGCACGGTCCGACGGGCGTGGTGCAGGGGCGGGTCACCGCGACGCGCAGCGGGGATCGGGTCTGCTTCTCGGTCGCGGCCGCCCAGGGGCGCGTGCTGCTCGTGCTGCCACGGGGGTGGAGCGCCGACGACCGCCTGCGGCTGCTCGACGACGCGGGCCAGGCCCTCGTGCCGCCGGGTGCCGTGATGGCGTTCCTCGGCGCACCGGGCAGCATCGGCACGGTCGCGGGCTGCACCGGTGAGGGACGGATCTGGTACGTCACCGACGTGCGCCTGCCGTCCAGGAGCGGCTGACCTCAGTCCCGCGGCGGGACCCCGTCGCGGACGCCCCAGCCGCCGTCCGAGTCGATCGTCTGCCCGGTGATCCACCCGGCGGCGTCGGAGAGGAGGAACGCGACGAGCTCGGTCACGTCGGCGGGCGTGCCCCAGCGGGGCGCGAGCGGCATCGCCGCGCGGATCGCCTCGCGGGTCGGCTCGTCCGCCCAGCCGGTGTCGTTCGGCCCGGGGTTGACGCAGTTCACCGTCGCGCCGGACGGCGCGAGGGCGGCGGCCAGCGTCGCCGTCACCCCCTGGATCGCGGCCTTCGAGACGACGTACGGGATCTCGGTCGGCATCGGCCCCTGATGCACCCCCGTCGTGAACAGCACGACGCGCCGCACTCCGGCCGCCGCGGCGGCCTGCACGAGCAGGACGGTGGCGCGGGCGTTCACGGCGAAGGACGCGTCGAGCTCGGCGGCCGTGACCGCGACGAGGTCCTGGTCGCTCGACCTGGCGTGCACGGCGACCAGCGCGTCGAGCGACCCCGTCCGGTGCACGTGGTCTGCGACGAGCCGCGCCGGGGCGTCCGGGTCGGCGAGGTCGACGGCCGTCCACGGCACGGCCGGCGCCCTGCCGGGGTCGTCGCTCCAGGGCTGCTCGCGGTCGTGCCCCGGCCAGCCGGTCGCCGAGACGTCCCAGCCGTCGGCGGCGAGGCGGGCGGCGACGGTCCAGCCGATGCCCGCCCGCCTGCTGACCCCGGTCACGAGTGCGGTGGGCATGCGACGAGTATCGCCGCCGGGCGTCAGCCGCGGGCCTTGCGGGTCCGACTCGCGTTCGCCTTCTGGATGGCGTCGACGAGCTCGTCCTTGGTCATGCTCGACCGCCCGGGGACGTCGAGCCGCTTCGCGACGTCCATCAGGTGCTCCTTCGACGCGTTCGCGTCGACGCCGCCCTTCGTGTCGTGCGCAGCGGATCCGCCCTGCGCCGCGCCCGCGTCGGACGGGCCCTTCTCGTCCTTCGCCTCCCAGTGGTCGCCGACCTTCTCGTAGCTGTGCTTCAGCGACGCGTAGGCGGTGCGGTGGGCCCGCTCGCCGTCGCCGTAGCTGCGCTCCGCCGACTCGAGGGTCTCGCTGTAGATCTCCTGCGCGTGCTCGTCCGACCGCTCGATCGTGGACGGCAGGTCCTGCTCGCTCTTCGGCATGATGCTCCCTTCGGCGCCCGCGACCGTACTCGGCCTCTGATCAGGCGGGCTGAGCGTGGGCCGGGTGTCGCCTGAGCTCAGGACCGCCAGGAATGCGTGGGCTCCCACCCGAGCAGACGCCGCGCCTTGTCGATCGACAGCAGGGTCTCGGTGCCCTCGACCTGCTTCTTCAGCGGAACATCGGGGAAGACCTCGGCGGCGAGCTCGGCACTCGGCCGCTCCATGACCGTGTCGGCGTTCGCGATGATCAGCCGCTCGAAGCCGGGGCCGCGCACCTCGAGCGCCTTCAGCACCGCGTCCGCGGCGTCACGGGCGTCGATGTACCCCCAGAGGTTCCACCTCCGCAGCGTCGCGTCGCCCTGGAACGACGGGAAGGCGGCGTAGTCGCCGGGCTCCATCACGTTCGAGAACCGCATCGCGGTGATCGACAGCTCGGGATCCCAGCGGCAGAACTGGATCTCCATCTGCTCCTCGAGGTGCTTGCCGAGCGAGTAGGTGCTCTCGGGGCGCGCGTCGTACTCCTCGTCGACCGGGATGTAGGGCGGATCGACGGCGAACGGCAGGCCGAGGACGGTCTCGCTGGAGGCGGTCACGATCCGCTTGATGCCGGCGCGGCGCGCCGCCTGCAGCACGTGGTAGGTCGACGGGACGTTGTTGTCGAACGTGGCGACGTCGGGCACGACGCCCGGCGCGGGGACCGCGGCGAGGTGCACGATCGCGTCGACGCCCGAGTGGTGCTCCTCGATGCCGAGGACGGCGTCGAGCACCTGCCCGTAGTCGGTGAGGTCGACGGGGAAGTAGCCGGGTTCGCGCGCCGCCACCTTGTCGAAGACGAACACGTCGTGGCCCGTGTCCTTGAGGTGGGCGACGACCGCCCTGCCCAGCTTGCCGTTGCCGCCGGTGACGATGATGCGCATCGGGTCTCCATTCCGTTGCAGCCATCGTGCCGGACTTCCGCTTCGAGCACGATGAACGCATGACACCTCGCCACCTCACCGCCGGGTACAGCGCCGCGCAGGTGCGTGAAGCGGAGCGCCCGCTGCTGGAGCAGGGCGTGCCGCTCATGGCCCGTGCCGCCGCCGGCCTCGCCGTCGCCGTCTGCGACGTGCTCGCCGCGCGACCCGGCGGCGCGGGGCGGCTGCTCGTGCTCGCCGGCAGCGGCAGCAACGGCGGCGACGCCCTGCTCGCCGCCGCGGAGCTGCTCGCCGACGGCTGCACGGCGATCGTCGTGCCGCTCGGCGGCCGGATCCACGACGCCGGGCTCACGGCCGCGACGGCGGCGGGTGCCGAGGTGCTCACGGGTGGGGATCCGGCGGCGGTGGTCCGGCTCGCCCGGGAGTCGGACGTCGTGCTCGACGGCGTGCTCGGCACGGGCGCCGCCGCGAGCCCGGCGCTCAGATCGCCCGCCCGGGAGGTCGTCGAGGCGCTGCTGCCGGTCGTGGGCGGGGACGGGCCGGCCGTCGTCGCGGTCGACCTGCCGAGCGGTGTCGGCGCTGACGACGGATCCGCGCCCGGCCCGGTCCTCCCGGCGTCCGTCACCGTCACGTTCGGCGCGGTCAAGGCGGGCCTCCTCCTGCCGCCCGGCCGTGGTCTCGCGGGCCGGGTGCTCCTCGTGGACATCGGCCTCGGTCCAGCGCTCCGGGGCGTCCGTCCGCTCGTCGCATCCGGTCGACCGCCAGGAACCGTCCAGGTCGCGGTGGGAAGTTGACCGGCATCGGCACGGCCGCCTGCTCCGGCCGGCGCGCACGGAAGGAGCCCGCATGCCCCGTTCGCGATCCAAGGTCCTGGTGCTCGGCGGCGGCTACGTCGGCCTGTACGTCACGTGGACGCTCGAGAAGCACACGGAGGTCGACCTCGACATCACGGTCGTGGAGCCCCGCGCATACATGACGTACCAGCCGCTGCTGCCCGAGGTGGCCGGCGGCCACGTGGAGCCGCGCAACGTCACCGTCGACCTGCGGCAGGCGTTCTCGCACGCCTCCGTGCTCCGCGGCGAGGTCACGGGCCTCGACTCGCGGCGCCGCGTCGCGACGGTCCGCACCGTCGACGGCGAGGAGCGGCGGCTCGACTACGACCACGTGGTGATCGGCATGGGTGCGGTGACCCGCGTCTTCCCGACACCCGGCCTCGCCGAGCGCGGCATCGGGTTCAAGACGGTCGAGGAGGCCGTCGGGACCCGCAACCAGGTGCTGCTGAACGTCGCCCGCGCCGCGGCGGCGACGGACGAGGCCGAGCGCCGCAAGAACCTCACGTTCGTGTTCGTCGGCGGCGGCTACACGGGCGTCGAGGCGCTGTCCGAGCTGTCCGACCTGTCGAACAAGGCGATCGCCGCCCAGCCCGAGCTCCGCGGGGAGCGGCCCCGGTGGGTCCTCATCGAGGCCCTGGACCGGATCGCCCCCGAGGTCGGGCCGGAGCTGTCGCGGTGGTCACTCGGCGAGCTGCGCGAGCGCGGCATCGACGTGCGGCTGCAGACGACCCTGAAGTCGTGCGAGGACGACGTCGCCCGGCTCTCGGACGGCGAGGAGATCCCCTTCGGGATGATCGTCTGGACCGCCGGGGTGAAGCCCAACCCGGTGCTGGACGCGATGGACCTGCCGCGCGGCCCGAAGGGCCACGTCGTCGCGAACGAGCGCCTGCAGGTCGTCCGCGAGGACGGCTCCTGGGTGCGGGGCGTCTGGGCGGCCGGGGACATCGCGCAGATCCCGGACAGGACGAAGCAGCAGCAGCCGGCGTTCTACCCGCCCAACGCGCAGAACGCGCTCCGGCAGGCGGTGCTGCTCGGCGAGAGCATCCCGAAGGCGATCCGCCGCCGGCGGCCGCGGCCGTACGTGCACTACACGCTCGGCACCGTCGCGTCCTACGGCGTGCTGCACGGCGCCGCCGACATCCACGGCATCCAGCTCAAGGACGCGTGGGCGTGGCTCGCGCACCGCGGATACCACCTGCTCGCGATGCCGACGACGGACCGGAAGATCCGGATCCTCGCCGGCTGGGTGGCCGACGCGCTCGGTCGTACCGACCTCACACCGACCGACGACCTCGAGGATCCGCGCCACGACTTCCGCGAAGCCGCGAAGTAGATCGGGAAGGAGCACCGCGATGAGCGACACCGCCGGCGAGAACGACCTCGCGCACCCCTCGCAGGCCGAGGGGGAGGACCCCGCCACCGAGCCGGAGATCGTGCTCGAGCCCGAAGGCAGGCCGTCCCAGTCGGAGGGCGAGGACCCGGATCACCCCGACGAGCACCACGTGCTCGATCCGGCGGAGCCCGACTGAGCCGTGGCACCCTGAGCCGCGCCCCGCGCGCCGCGGCGTCTCCGGCCCGCGCCGTCCTGCGGCGGGTGCGGTCGGGTCAGTACCCGCGCAGGCGGGTGATGGCGCGGCGGTCGCGCTTGGTGGGCCGGCCGCTCGCCAGGTCGCGGAGCACCTGCGCCGGCGTCTCCTCCCGGGGCGGAGGCGGTGGGGTGCGGTCCTCGAACGCGGTCGCGGCGACCTCGGCGCTGCCGCGCTTCTCGAGCAGCCCGGTGACGCCGAGGATCTTCTCGTGCGCGACCTGGGCCCGCACCTCGTCCCCGACCCGCACGGCGTGACTCGGCTTCACCTTCTCGCCGTTGACCGCCACGTGGCCGGCCTTGCAGGCGGCGGTCGCCAGCGACCTGGTCCTGTAGACGCGCACGGCCCACAGCCACACGTCCACCCGAACCCGATCGGCCATCGCGGGAAGTGTAAGGGGGTCAGGCCACCCCGAGGTGCGCCGCCAGGAAGCGGACGGTCGCGGTGAGCAGGCGCTTGCGGGAGTCGGCACGGCGGTACTCGTGGCCCTCGCCCGCGAGCTCGAGGTACTCGACCTCACGGCCGGCGGCGCGGAGCGAGGCCACGATCCGTTTCGCCTCGCCGAGCGGCACGTTCGTGTCGTGCTCCCCGTGCGCGACGAGCACGGGCACGGCGATCTCCGCGGCCCGCGGGAGCGGCGAGATGGCCTCCAGCAGTGCGCGGTCGCGTACCGGATGGCCGTACTTCGTGACCGCGGCGGCGCCGATCCACGGCTCCGTGTCGCGGTAGAAGGTGGTGAGGTCGCTCATCCCGCAGACGTCGACGCCGGCCGCGAACCGGCCGGGCGAGAAGACGAGCGAGGCGAGCGTGAGGTAGCCGCCGTACGACCGGCCGCCGACCGCGATCCTGGACGGCGACGCGACCCCGGCCCGCACGAGGTGGTCGGCGGCGGCGCGCACGTCGGCGAACGCGTCCCACCGGCCCTCGAGGTCGTCGGCGTGCACGAACTCCCGGCCGAAGCCGGCGGAGCCGCGGATGTTCGGGGCCAGCACCGAGATCCCGGCGAGCGCGAGCGCCTGGTGCTGCGGGTTGAACGTGGGCCGTTCCTGCGCCTCCGGGCCGCCGTGGAGGGCGATGTAGGCGGGCGCGTCGGGTCCGGCGTCCTGCGCGCGGTAGAGCCAGCCGGTGAGCGGCAGGCCGTCCTCGCTCGCGAACCGCTCCAGGGTCGGCACGAGCAGGCCGCCGGGCTCCCGCGGCGCCGCCGTCACGCGGCGCCAGCGGTGGTCGCGGGTGTCGAGCTGCCACAGCTCGCGGGACCGGGCGGGCCCCTCGACGCCCAGCACGACGCTGTGCCCGTTGCGGGACAGCACCGGCGTGGTGGCGACGAGCCCCGGCAGCCCGGGAACGGCCGTGCGCTCGTGGGTCGTCGTGTCGAACAGCTCGATCTCGCTCGAGCCCGCCACGTTCCAGACGAGCAGCAGCAGGCGGCCCGCGTCGTCGGCGTCGACCGCCTCGAGCTCCGCGTCGTCCCGGCGCGCGAGGGTGCGCGGCTCGCCGCGGTGGCCGTTGGGGCCGAACGGCAGGCCGATCAGCTGCTTCCGGGGGAGCCCCACGTCCGAGGCGAGGTACACGTACAGCGGGCCGGAGTCGCCCTCGGGCGCGGGGCGGATCAGCGCCGTCTCGGTCGAGCCCGTGCCCGGGTGCAGCAGCGGGACGTGCGTGTCCTCGAGCCGGTCCACGACGACCACGAACTGGCGGCCCCGCTCCCCGTCGACGACGACGACGAAGCGCTCCTCGAGCGACAGGTCGAGCACGTGGATGAGGCCGCCGGTGGCGAGCGGGTCGAGCATGCCGGTGCGCGGATCCGCGAGGAACGAGCGCGACGGCCGGCCGGACCCGGGGGAGGGGAAGGTCACCACCACCCGGTGGCCGCTGCGGGCCCAGGGCCCGAGCTCGGCGTGCTCCTCCCGCCCGCCCGCGATGCAGCGCGCCTCCGTTCCGTCGGGCCGGACCACCCACACCTGGGTGCGCACGCCGCCGTCCGTCGCGACGACGCAGGCCAGCCAGCGGCCGTCCGCCGACCAGGAGACCTCGAGCACCGGATCCGTCGAGAGGGGGATGCGCGTCGCGGGCGGCGCCTCGCCCTGCGGCGGCACGTCCTGCACCCACACCTCGGGCACGCCCGACCGATCGCTGATGAACGCGATGCGCATGCCGTCCGGGGTGAGCGTGGGCCCCCAGCTGCCCCAGGCGTCGACGAGGGCGGTGCCGGTGCGGATCGCGGTGTCGGTGCGGACGGCGGCGTCGGGAGTCATCCTCCCCATCCTGGCGCCCTCATCCGACCCCGTGCCGCTGCAGCCACAGCTCGAGCAGCCCGAGCTGCCACAGCGCGTTGCTGCCGAGCGGGGTGCGCTCCGCGTTCGGGTCGGCCAGCATGCGGTCCACGGTCTCCGGGCGGAAGAGCCCCCGGCGGCGGGCGACCGGGTCGGTGAGCGCGTCGCGGACGTGCTCGAGCAGCGGTCCCTCGAGCTGGCGGATGGCGGGGACGGGGAAATGGCCCTTCCTGCGGTCGAGGACCGCGTCGGGCACGAGTCCGCGGCTCGCCCGCTTCAGCACGCCCTTGCCGCCGTCCGCGAGCTTCAGCGCCGGTGGCACCGTCGCGGCCAGCTCGACGAACTCGTGGTCGAGGAACGGCACCCGCGCCTCGAGGCCCCACGCCATCGTCATCGTGTCGACGCGCTTCACCGGGTCCTCGACCAGCATGACCGTGGTGTCGATCCGCAGCGCGGCGTCGACCGCCGTCTCGGCTCCTTCCGCCGCGAACCGGTCGGCGAGGAACCGTCCGGGCGGGTCGTCCGGCGGCAGCCACTCGGGGTTCAGCAGCTCGCGCATCGCCACCCACGGCCGGTCGGCGAACACGGCGGCGTAGGCGTCGAGGGCGTCGTCGCGGTCCACGTCCGAGAGCGGCGGATACCACTCGTAGCCGCCGAGCACCACGTCGGCGCCCTGGCCCGACTGGACCACCTTCACCGACTTCGACACCTGCTCCGCGAGCAGGTAGAAGGCGACGCAGTCGTGGCTCACCATCGGCTCGCCCATCGCCCCGATCGCCGCGTCGACGGCAGCGGGCAGGCGATCCGACGGGATCGGGATGCGCGTGTGCGCCGTGCCGAAGGTGCGGGCCACGAGGTCCGAGTAGGCGAACTCGTCACCGGACTCCCCGCCGGCGTCCTCGAAGCCGATGCTGAACGTCGCGAGGTCCTGCTGGCCCGCCTCGGCGAGCAGCGCGACGACGAGCGACGAGTCGAAGCCGCCCGAGAGGAGCACGCCCACCGGCACGTCCGCCACCATCCGGCGCTGCACCGCGCTGCGGAGCGCGTCGAGCAGCGCCTCCTGCCAGTCGCGGTCCGACCAGTCCGCGCGGGCGGGATCGCGGGTGAAGTCGGGGGACCAGTAGACGTGCTCCCGGCTCGTCCCGTCCCGCTCGATCACCCGCACGGTCGCGGGAGGCAGCTTGCGGATGCCGGTGAGCACGGTGCGCGGGGCGGGGACGACCGCGTGGAAGCTGAGGTAGTGGGCGAGCCCGACCCGGTCGAGGCCCGTGTCGACGCCGCCGCCCTCGATCAGCGCCTGGGGTGTGGACGCGAAGCGCAGCAGCCCCGGCCGCTCGTCGAGGTAGAGCGGCTTGATGCCGAGGCGGTCACGGGCGAGCACGACGCGCCCGCTGTCGGGCTCGGCGATCGCCAGGGCGAACATGCCACGGAAGTGCTGCACGAAGTCCTCGCCCCACTCGTGCCACGCCTTCAGCACGACCTCCGTGTCGGAGGTCGAGGAGAAGCGGTGCCCCGCGGCGGCGAGCTCGTCGCGGAGCGTCCGGTAGTTGTAGATGCAGCCGTTGAAGACGATGGTCGCGCCGGTCTCCGCGTCGACCATCGGTTGGGCCCCGGCGGGGGAGAGGTCGATGATCGCGAGCCGCCGATGGCCGAAGGCGACGGGGCCCCGCCGCCAGAGGCCCTCGCCGTCGGGGCCGCGGTGCACGAGGCACGCGGTCATCCGCGCGATCGCCGCCTCGTCCGGCGCGCGTCCGTCGAACCGGATCTCACCCGCGATCCCGCACATGCCGCCTCCTCACCCTCCGCCGTGTCCGTGCCCGGTCTCCGCCTCGTGGTCGTGCTCGTGCGGCTCGCGGACGATCCAGGTGTCCTTCGCCCCGCCACCCCGCGACGAGTTCACGACGAGGC
>DASYJR010000241.1:0-9787 GCA_035996305.1 Amnibacterium sp.
AGCTGGGACACGGCCGGGCACATCTGGTACGCGACCCTGACCGGCGGGGGGCTCCGCACGAGCGCCACGTTCGAGGAGTTCGCGAGCGTCACCGCGCAGACCGCCGCCCGGCTCTACGGATCCGCGGAGCAGCAGGCGGTGACGGAGGCGTGGACCCAGGTGGGCGTTCGGGTCACGTGAGGCGCATCGTCGTGACGCGCAGCGGCGGCTTCGCGGGCGTTCCGCGGACCACGGAGGTGAGCGACCCGGAGGCCGTGGACCGGATCCTCGGCACCCTTCGCGCACATCCGGCGACGGACGCTCCCCCGCGCCCCGACGGCTTCGTCTACGACTTCACGGTGGAGGGCGAGTCGGCGGGGGCCGAGACGTACTCGGCCCCGGAGTCGGCCCTGCCGGCGGAGATCCGCGCACTGCTGCGCTGAGCGCCGCGCCGCCGTGGTTTCGAGACGACCGATTCGCGGTCTGGTCCACCAGCGGGGTGGGGCGGGGCGCGCCGTGCGGAAGCGCGGTCGCCGTCACATGTTCACCGAACGCATACCCGCCCGAAAGCCGGGGGGCGGGCTGATCCGCTTGCCTGTCCCCATGGATCTCCTGATCGCGATCGCCGCCGGCTGGCTCACGCTCGCGGCCGTGCTCACGGCCGCCGTCGCGCGCGGGCTCCGCATCCGCGACGACCGCTGACCCCGGGCCACTCCCCGCTCCAGCCGGCCGCCTCCGAGGGGCGCGAGCCGGGCCGTTCCCGCGTTCCCCTCATCCGCGTTGCGCATTTCCTTGACCGTCGGCCGCCCGCTCAATAGCTTCCGACCACGACCAGGCGCCGCCGGCACCGCCCGTCGGACCATCCTGCTGGTCGAGGCTCCGGCGATCGCATGTACGCGAGAGGCGGATACCCGTGGAAGACCTTCGGAGGACGTGGCGACGGATCGCGGTCGTCGGTGCGACGGTGACGGCGCTGGCGCTGTCGGCCTGCAGCTCCGGCGGCGGCGGCGGATCGGCCACGCCGGCGGCCGGGTTCAAGCCCGGCTCGCTCGACCGCAAGTACGCGGGCACGACCATCACGGTGATGATGCCGCCGTGGGGCTCCTTCAAGAAGGCCGTCCTGCAGCAGTTCACGGCCAAGACCGGCATCACCGTGAACATGCAGACCCTCGCCTGGGACGCCATCCACGACAAGGTCGTGACCACGGAGGCGAGCGGGCAGGCGCCCGCGGACGTGGTGGAGCTGGACTGGACCTGGGTGTCGCAGTTCGGCGCCGCCGGCTGGCTGGCCCCGCTCGACCAGTACCTCTCCCCCGCGCAGCTGAAGGACTCCGTCGGCGCGAGCACGTTCGTGCAGGGCGGCAAGCAGATCGGGATCCCGTACTCCCTCGACTTCCGCGGCACCGAGTACGACATGACGATGCTGAAGAAGGCGGGCATCACGTCGGCGCCGACGACGTGGGACGAGGTGCTCACGGCCGCCCGGGCGGTGAAGAAGGCGGGCATCGTCGCGCACCCGATCGGCCTGCCGCTGAAGATCCTCGAGGGCACGTCGACGCCCTGGTACGCGCTGGTGCGCAGCTCCGGTGGCCAGATCCTCACCCCGAAGGGCAAGCCGGCGTTCGACAGCGGCGGCATCGGGCAGGCCGCGCTCGAGTTCATCCACACCGCCTACAGCGAGGGCCTCGTCGATCCGGGCGCGATCGGCCTCACCGACCAGCAGGTCGGCGACAACTTCGCGGCGGGCCAGTCCGCGATGGTGCTCGCCACCGGACCCGGCGGGAACGCGCAGTTCACGGATCCGGCGAAGAGCAAGATCGCGAAGGACCAGCTGCAGTTCGCGCACGTCCCCGGCCAGAAGGACGCGACCGGGCCGACGGTGAGCCTCGAGGAGGCGCTGTCCATCCCGAAGGCCTCGAAGCACCCGGAGGCCGCCGCCGAGTTCATCACCTGGTGGCTGCAGCCCGCGCAGCTGATCACCGCCTACCACGACCCCGACATGGGCCTCCTGCCGCCCAGCACCGCGGCGCTGAAGGAGCTGGCCGCCAGCGGCAAGCTCGCCGACGCCCAGACGATCCAGACGCTCGAGCCGACGATCCAGGCCGTGATCCCTGGCGGTACGCCGACCTGGTACTCGAAGTTCAGCTCGACGGCGGCCGCCACCATCCAGTCGGTGGCGCTCGGGCACACGCCCGCCGCGGCGGGCATCGCGAAGCTCGCGCAGCAGACCGACCAGTTCGCGTCGCAGGGGTAGGCGGTGCGAGCCGACCGAGCAGCTCTGCTTCCGGCGGCGAGCGGACCGGCCGGGCGCAGTGCGCGCCCGGGCCGGTCCGCCGCCCGCCGTCGCGCGAACCGGCTGGGCCTCGCGCTCGTCGCGCCCGCGTTCGCCGTGATCGCCGTGCTCGTGCTCTACCCGACGGTCAGCAGCGTGGTCGGCAGCTTCCAGCGCTACGAGCTGACGGATCCGAACCGCGCTTTCAGCGGCGTCCGCAACTACAGCGCGGTGCTGTCGGACGGCACGTTCCAGCAGGCGCTGCTGAACACCGGCGGGTACTTCGTCGTCATCACCCTCGCCGTGCTGCTCATGGGCCTCGGCACGGCCCTGTGGCTGCAGAGCCTGAAGGGCGCCTGGCGGGCGATCGCGCTCACGGTGATCGTGCTGCCCTGGTCCATCCCCGGCACGGTCGCGGGCGTGCTGTGGTCGTTCATCCTCAATCCCACCGGATCGGGGCTGCTCAACTCGGTGCTGAAGTCGGCCGGAGTGATCGGGAGCTACCAGGCGTGGCTGAACAAGCCGATCGCCGGGATCGTCGTGATCGGGCTGACGGTCGCGTGGAGCGCCGTGCCGCTCGGGGTCGTCGTCCTGCTCGCCGGGCTCGAGGGCATCCCCCGCGAGATCTACGAGCAGAGCCTCGTGGACGGCGCCGGCCGCCTCAAGCAGTTCGGCTCGATCACCCTGCCGCTGCTGCGGCCTGCCCTCGCGATCGTGCTGCTGAACGGCGCCGTGCTCGCGATCGGCCTCTTCGACCAGGTGTACGTGCTCGTCGGCCTCGACCCGGACAAGATCACGATCGCCGGATCGATGTACCTCTACGCGTTCCGCGACTTCAACTTCGGGTTCGGATTCGCGGCCTCGGTCGTGGCCACCGCGATCACCGCGGCGATCTCGCTCGTCTACCTGCGGCTGGTCTACCGCGAGGAGGAGTACTGATGGCCGGGCGTCGAACCGGGTACGGGCCCGTGTGGGGCGGCGTCCGGATCGTGGTCGGGATCCTCGTCGTCGTGTGGTCGCTCGCCCCGATCTACTGGGGGGCGGTCATCGCCTTCGCAAGCGTCGCGGACATCCGCCGGTCCCCCGCGGCGCTGCTCCCGCAGAGCGTCGAGCTCGGGAACTTCGGCCGGCTGCTCGGTCCCGGATCGGCGACGCAGGGGGTCTTCCTCTCGGCGCTCGGCAGCTCGGTGGTGCAGGCGCTCGGCACCACGGTGCTGACCCTCGCCGTGGCGCTGCCCGCCGCCTACGCGTTCGCGCGGCTGCGCTTCGCCGGCTCGCGGATCCTGCTCACGGTGATCACGATCACGCTCGCCGTGCCGGTCTACCTGGTGCTGATCCCCCTGTTCCAGCTCGCCACGGCCACCGGGCAGATCAACACGCAGCAGGGGGTGATCCTCGTGCTCACCTCGGCGGCGCTCCCGCTCGCCATCTGGATCCTCCGCAGCCACATCGTGACCCTCCCCGAGGACCTCGAGGCCGCGGCCCGGCTCGACGGCGCCGGCACGGCCCGGGTGCTCCGCAGCATCATCGGCCCGCTCGTCGCACCCGGGCTCGTCGCGGCGGCGGTCGTGACGTTCCTCGCGAGCTGGGGCGCGTTCCTCATCCCGCTCGTCTACGCGAACTCGTCGGACACCGAGCCGCTCACGGTCCTCATCCCGACGTTCGCGAGCAAGTTCAGCAGCGACTACGGGCTGCAGTCGGCCGCCGGGCTCGTCGCGGTGCTGCCGCCGGTGCTGCTCGTCGTGCTGCTGCAGAAGTACCTGCTCTCCGGACTCCTGAAGGGGGCGACGAAATGACGCCACGAGACGCCACGGATGCGGATCTGCCCGCCGCCTGCGCGATCGCGGCGGCCGGCTTCGACCTGGACGAGGAGGACGCGGCGGAGCTGCCCCGGTTGCTCTGGCAGCAGGATGCGGGCACGACCCGGGTGCGGCTCGTCGTCGACCTCGACGGGGAGCCCGCCGGGGTGCTGCTCGGCAGCATCCAGGGCGACGACGCGTTCCTCGACCTCGTGGCCGTCGCGCCCGCCGCCCGCGATCGCGGGGTCGCCCGGGCGCTGCTGACCGAGTGGGAGCGACGGGCGGCGGCGACGGGCGCGACCCGGTCGCGGGCCGGCGAGAACCTGCACACCTACGCCTGGCCCGGCGTCGACATCCGCTACACCGCGTTCCTCGCGATGCTGCTCCGTGGCGGCTACAGACGGGCGAACACCGTCTACAACATGGACGTCGCCCTCGACCACGTCCAGGCACCCGGCTCGGACGCGCTCGCCCGGCTCGAGCGCGCCGGCATCGCGGTGCGACGGGGCGAACCGGGCGACGCGGAGGCCGTCGCGGAGCACACGCTGCGGCTCTGGTCGGACACCTCCGACGTCTGGTTCCGCGAGACCCGCACCGCCCTGCATCGCGACCCACCGCCGATCTTCCTCGCACTCCGCGGCGAGCGGGTCGTCGGCTTCGCCGCGCACGGCATCCATCGCCCGTCGCTCTACGGGCCGATCGCCACGGATCCGGCCGAGCAGGGGCACGGCATCGGTGCCGTGCTCTCGGCCCTCTGCCTCGCCGACATGGCCGCCCGGGGCGTGCGGTTCGCGCAGATCGGCTGGGTGGCGGAGACCGCGATCCCCTTCTACTCGCGCACCGCCGGCGCGCGGGTCGGCCGCTCCTTCTGGATGCTCGAGAAGCCCCTGCCGGCCGTCGGGATCGCCCGATGACCGGGATCCGGGACGCCTGGACATTCGTCGTCTGCGACTCGCTCGAGAAGGTGTTCGCCGACCGGCGCCCCCGGCCGATGAACCGGGCGATCCCGATCACGGCCTTCGCCGGGGAGTCGGTCTCGTTCCAGATCGCGTTCCTGCCCCCGGCGGCGCAGTCGTTCGACGACGTCGGCGAGGTCGTCGTCGAGGTCGGCGCCGCCGCGGCAGCGATCACGGCGGTGGCGACCGTCGACCTCGTGCCGTGCACCCTGGTGGCGTTCGAGCCGCACGACGACGGCTGGCTGCGGGACACCGCCGGCCTCTACCCCGACCTCCTGCGTCCGCTGCCGCCCGGCGGCCGGGTGGTGCCGTACCTCGGGCAGTGGCGCGCGGTCTGGTTCACGGTCACCGCGCCCGCCCTCGACGGCGAGCTGCCAGTGGGGGTCACCGTGCGGTCCGCGGCCACGGGCCGCGCGCTCTTCACGACGACCGTGCCGGTGCAGGTGCATCCCCAGCCGCTGCCGGCGCTGGACATCGTGAACACCCACTGGGTGCACGGCGACGGACTCGCCACCTTCTACGACGTCGAGGTGTACGGCGAGGAGTACTGGGCGATCCTGGAGCGCTACGTGGCCGCGGCCGCGGGGATGGGCGTCAACTCGGTGCTCACACCCGTCTGGACGCCGCCGCTCGACACCGCCGTCGGCGGCACCCGGCTGTGCGTGCAGCTCGTCGACATCGTCGACGACGACGGCAGCTACCGCTTCGACTTCGCGCGCCTGCGCCGCTGGATGGACCTCTGCCGCCGGCAGGGCATGCGTCACCTCGAGATCGCGCACCTGTTCACCCAGTGGGGCGCAGAGCATCCCCCGGCCGTGTACGTGCGGTCCGGCTCTGCGACCGTGCAGCGGTTCGGCTGGCACACCGCCGCGACGGACCCCGAGTACCGGCGCCTGCTCGAGGCCCTCATCCCGGCGCTGCGGCAGGAGCTCCAGACCGGATGGGGTCTCGAGCATGTGATCTTCCACATCTCCGACGAGCCGCACGGGGACGCGATGCTCGCGTCGTACCGAGCGGCCCGCGCCGTGGTCGACGACCTGCTCGAGGGCTGCACCGTCGTCGACGCGTTGAGCGACTTCGCGTTCTACTCCTCGGGTGTCGTCGAGCACCCCGTCGTGGCGACCGACGCGCTCGACCCGTTCTTCGCCGCCGGCGTCGGGGACCTCTGGATGTACTACTGCGTCGGTCAGCACGCCGGCGTGGCCAATCGCTTCATCGGCCAGCCGTCGACCCGCAACCGGGTGCTCGGCAGCCAGCTGTTCCGCTTCCGCGCGGCCGGCTTCCTGCACTGGGGGTTCAACTTCTACAACGCCCACCTCTCCACCGGCCCGATCGATCCGTTCCGGGACACCACGGCCGGCGGCGCCTTCCTGGCCGGCGACCCGTTCGTCGTCTATCCCGGCGACGACGGCCGCCCCTGGGAGTCCATCCGCTACCGCGTCTTCGCCGAGGCGATGGCCGACCATCGCGCGATGCAGGCGCTCCGCGACCTCGCCGGCACGGACGCGGTGCTCGGCATCGTGGATCGGGACGGCACGCTCTCCATGACCCGGTACAGCGACGATCCCGACCACTACCGCCGGGTGCGCGCCGCGCTCACGGACGAGATCGTGCGGCGGTCGGCCTGAGGCGGCGCGGAGCACCGGCGCGAACCGTTCCGAGTGCGGCGATCCGTGGTGCGCGAGGATGTGGACCACCACACCGCTCGGCCGAGGGGCCGACCGACCCGCGGAGGCTCCATGCCGCAACGCCGCACGTTCGTCCTCGTCGACGGCGAGAACATCGACGCCACCCTCGGATCGACCGTGCTGGGCCGCAAGCCCGAGCCCAGCGAGCGGCCGCGCTGGGAGCGCGTGCTCGACTTCGCGAGGCGGCTCTGGGACCAGGACGCGACGGGCCTCTTCTTCCTCAACGCCTCGAACGGCTACCTGCCCGGGCCGTTCGTCACGGCGCTGACCCAGATCGGCTTCCGGCCGGTGCCGCTCGCCGGCGGCCCGAACGAGAAGGTCGTCGACATCGGCATCCAGCGCACCCTGGACGCGCTGGTCGGCCGCGACGCCGACGTGCTGCTCGGCAGCCACGACCGCGACTACCTCGAGCAGGTGGAGCGGCTCCTCGACGCCGACCACCGCGTCGGCATCCTCGGGTTCCCCGAGCTCGTCAGCGGCGCCTACGCCGGGCTCGACGTGCAGCTCTACGACCTCGAGACCGACGTGCACGCCTTCAACTCGCCGCTGCCCCGCGTGCGCATCATCCCGCTCGACCAGTTCGACCCGGAGGTCTTCCTGCGCTGATCCGGCGGGCGGGCGGCGGATCCCGCACACGCCGCTCACGCAGCGGCGTTCGCTCGGCCGGGCACGGTACCTATGAGGCACCACGTCGTGACCTGTTCGGGGGTAGCGGATGTTCCACTTCGGCCGGCCCGGCTCGCGCTCCACGGCGGAGGCGGTCCTCCCGGCCGACCTCCCCCGCCCCGGCGTCCAGGACCCGGTGCGCGCGTTCGCCTACGACGCGGTGCGTGCGGCGACGAACGCCCTCTGGGTGACGATCCCCGGCGCGCTCGTCGACGCGGTGGATCCGCTGCTGACGGCGATGCCCGACCTGCGGCATCCGGGCGTCCGCTGGACGGGCGCCGGAGTGCTGCCGAGCGCGCGGGCGCAGTGGTGGGCGCTCGACGGCGCCGAATCCGGAACCTCGGTGCTCCTGGTCACCGGCGATGCGCTCGAGACCGAGCGGGTCGCCCTCGCCCTCCGCCGTACGTTCACGAGGGAGGCCGTGCACGAGACGTCGGCCTCCCGACCGGTGCCCGGCCCGGTGCTGCAGGCCGCGGCCGCGGCCCGGGCGCTGCCGGTCTGGGAGGTCGCGGGCTTCGCCCGGCTCGCGCCTCGCGCGCTGCTCGACACGGGGTTCGCGACCATCGCGGCCTGATCGTGAGCGCGGCGGCGAGGCGACCGGGCCTCAGTCGACGTCGACCGATCGCCGCTCGAGCAGCGACGTCCGGGCGGCGAGCGCCAGGCGCAGGGCGGCGAGGGATGCCGCCGGGTCCCCGTGCTCGGGGCGCCGTCCCGTCCTGACGCAGTCGAGGAAGTACCGGGCCTGCGCCGTGTACGGGTCCTCACCGTCGACGGCCGAGCGGCGGACGCCGTGCGGGCCCTCGACCTCCAGGTCGTTCGTCGCCGGGGATCCGGCCACGGCGGTGTGCCGCGCACGGCCGTCGATCCCGGTCACCTCGAGCAGCGTGCTGAACGGGAAGTCGGCCGGGAGGTCCCAGCCGGCGCGGAGCCGACCCGTCGCGCCCCCGGCATGGTCGACCGTGACCTCGACCGTGCCGTCGTCGCGGGCGACCGCCTCCACCCGACGGGCAGGCCCGAGGAGCAGCAGGAGCTGGTCGAAGTCGTGCACGGCGAGGTCGAGCAGCACGCCGCCGGACCGCTCGTCGTCGTCGACCCACGCCGGGCGGCCGCCCGTCGCGGACAGCCGCTGCACGCGCACCTCGTGCAGCGCGCCGAGGTCCCCCCGGGTCACGAGGTCGCGCACCGCGACATAGCCGGGGAAGAACCGGACGACCTGCGCGACCATGAGCACGCCTGCAGCGCGCTCCGATGCGCGGACGAGCTCCTCCCCCTCCGCGGCAGTGCGGGTGAGCGGCTTCTCGAGCAGCACGTGCTTGCCGGCGGCCAGCGCCCGCGACGCGAGCTCGAGGTGGGTGTCGGTCGGGGTGCAGACCGAGAGGATCGTCACGCCGGGGTCCGCGAGCACGGTCTCGAGGTCGGTCACGAGCCGCGCTTCGGGCACCGCCGGCAGGGCCCGCGCGGTCGGCCTGCCGACCACCGCGACCACCTCGACGTCGGGCGCGAGCGCGGCCCAGGCGCGGGCGTGCGCCTCCCCCATCCGGCCCGGTCCGACGATCGCGACGCCGCTGACGGCCTCCCCGCTCATCCGGACCTCCGTGCTCGCCCGCTCATGGGACGGAGACAGCGTGCGGCCGTCCGCTGGGCGGCGGCTGGAGCCGGACCGCCGGGGGCGGTCCGGCTCGTCGTCAGTGCTGGTAGACGTGGATCCAGTCGATGTCGTAGGACGCCGGGAACCGGGTGCCGCTGGTGGGCGAGCCGGGCCAGGAGCCGCCGACCGCGAGGTTCAGGCGGATGAAGTAGGGCCGGGAGAAGTCCTGCTTCATCCACGACGTCGTCGCCGTGGTGCGGCTCCAGGTGAGCTTCCCGTCGATGTACCAGCTGATCGATCCGGGCTCCCAGTCGACCCCGTAGGTGTGGTAGCCGGACGAGAGCGAACCGGACGGGTAGTCCACCGTGTTCACCTGCTGCGGCGTTCCGCTGCCGTAGGCCGGGTGGATGGTCTGGTGCACCGTGTCGGGCGTGCCCGACGTATCCGTGCCGATGGTCTCGAGCACGTCGAGCTCACCGGCGCCGCCGTCCACCGGACGCAGCCAGAACGCCGGCCACAGGCCCTTCGAGGCACCCGGCGTCATCGGCAGCTTCGCGCGGATCTCGAAGTAGCCGTAGGTGAACCCGGCCTTGCCCTTCGTCTCGATCGTCGCGCCCGAGTAGGAGCGGCCGCCCGGGAACCGCGAGTCGTTCGAGCCGCAGGTGACCTTCGGCTGCTCGCGCTGCGCCGCGAGCGAGAGCACCCCGCCGCCGAGCGTGACGTTCCGGGCCAGCTCGCACTCGAGCTGCTGGTTCCCGTCGCCGAAGGTCGAGTTGTTCAGCGTCGTCCACTTCGAGGACGAGAGCGCGCTCCCCGCGAACTCGTCGCTCCAGGCGAGG
>DASYJR010000242.1:0-4612 GCA_035996305.1 Amnibacterium sp.
CCGGCTGGTGAAGATCTGCCACAACGTGTTCCTGGGCGTGGTGACCCAGTCCTTGGCCGAGATCACCGTGCTGGCCGAACGCGGCGGCGTGAGCCGCGCCGCGTTCCTCGAGTTCCTGAACGACTCGGTGATGGGCTCGACCTTCACCCGCTACAAGTCGCCCGCGCTCGTGAACCTCGACTTCTCACCGACCTTCACGATGCCGCTGCTGCGGAAGGACTTCGACCTCGGTCTCGCCGCCGCGCACGACCTGGACGTGCCGATGCCCGTCGCGAGCGCCACCGCCCAGCTCGTGGCCGCTGCGGTGGGGGCCGGCCATCGCGACGAGGACTTCGCGACCCTGATCGTCGAGGTCGCCCGTGGCGCGGGCCTGGTGCTCGAATCCGAGCACGCCGTGGTCGATGACGGCCTGCCGGAGCAGTCGCACGAGGTGCGCGTGGTGGCCGGCGGCGTGCGATGAGTCCCCTGTGGCGGGAGCAGAGCACCGCCACCGAGAAGCCGCCCATGGCCCTCGGCCAGATGGCCGTCGACTACGAGATGCGCGTCGACTTCCCCCGGCTGCGCGACTACCGCATCGGCCGGGCGAAGGCGGCGCTGGAGTCGAGCGAGTGTGGCGCGTTCCTGCTCTTCGACTTCTACAACATCCGGTACACCACGCAGTCCTGGGTCGGAGGCGCACTCGGCGACAAGATGACCCGGTACGCGCTGCTCACCCGCGGCGGCGAGCCGATGCTCTGGGACTTCGGATCGGCGGTCCGGCACCACAAGCTCTACTCGCCGTGGCTCCGAGAGGAGGACAACCGCCCCGGGATGCTGGGCATGCGCGGCGCGATCGCGCCGTCGGCGGGACTGATGGAGTCCGCGGTCCGGGAGATCAAGGGCCTGCTCGAGGATGCGGGGGTCGCCGGCCTCCCCGTCGGCCTCGACATCGTGGAACCGGCGTTCCTGTTCGAGATGCAGCGCCAGGGGCTGACGGTCGTCGACTGCCAGCAGCTGATGCTCGACGCGCGTCAGATCAAGTCCGAGGACGAGATCATGCTGCTGAACCAGGCGGCGGCGATGGTCGACGGCGTCTACCAGGACATCGTGGAGGCGCTGAAGCCGGGCGTCCGCGAGAACCAGATCGTCGCGTTGGCCAGCAAGCGGCTCTACGAGCTGGGCTCCGACCAGGTCGAGGCCATCAACTCGATCTCGGGGGAGCGGTGCAACCCCCATCCCCACAACTTCACCGACCGGATCATCCGTCCCGGGGATCAGGCCTTCTTCGACATCATCCACTCCTTCAACGGGTACCGGACCTGCTACTACCGCACCTTCGCGGTGGGAGCGAGCACGCCGAGCCAGCGAGACGCCTACGCGAAGGCGAGGGAGTGGATGGACGCGGCGATCGCGACCGTGCGCGCCGGCGTGGGAACCGACGACATCGCCCGGCGCTGGCCGAAGGCCGAGGAGTTCGGCTTCGCGAACGAGCTCGCGGCGTTCGGACTGCAGTTCGGCCACGGGCTGGGGCTGGGGCTGCACGAGCGGCCGATCATCTCCCGGTTGAACAGCCTCGACCATCCGATCGAGGTCCAATCGGGCATGGTCTTCGCCCTCGAGACCTACTGCCCCGCCTCGGACGGGTACTCGGGTGCCCGCATCGAGGAGGAGGTGGTCGTGACGCCGACCGGCGCCCACGTGCTGACGAAGTTCCCCTCGCAGGAGCTCTTCGTCACCAACGCGTACTGATTCGTCGTGGACCAGGAGCGGCGTGGCTAGGGTGACGCCGTGACGACGCGGCCGACCATCGCCGACGTCGCTCGCCTGGCGGGCGTGCATGCGGGCACCGTCTCCCGCGCGCTGAACCCGAAGACCGAGGGCCGCGTCAACCGGACGACGGTCGCGCGCGTGCGGCGGGCGGCGAAGCAGCTCGGCTACACGCCCAACTCGATCGCTCGCGGGCTGCGCACGAGCTCGTCGATGACCGTCGGCGTCGTGGTCCCGGATCTGACGAACCCGATCTTCCCGCCGATGGTCCGCGGCATCGAGAGCACGCTCGCGCCCCGCGGCTACTCGGCCGTCATCGTGAACACGGACGGGAGCGACGAGCTGGAGCGACTCCTCGTCGATTCCCTCCTGCAGCGGCAGGTCGACGGGCTCATCTTCGCCACCGGGCACAGCGAGCACGCCTCCGCCGCCGACGCCTTCCAGCGCGGGGTGAAGGCGGTCATGGTGAACCGCGACGCACGGGGCGTGCCGTTCCCGGCCGTCGTCGGCGACGACGCCGCGGGGATCCGCGACGCACTCGACCACCTGGCCGCGCTCGGGCATCGGCGGGTCGTCCACCTCGCCGGACCGGGCACCTTCTCGACCGGCACGATCCGGGCGAGCGCCTTCCTCGCGCGGTGCGCCGAGCTCGGGCTCGAGGGCGAGGTGCTCCGGGCGGTCGCGTACTCCGTCGAGGAGGGGACGCGACTCACCCGCGAGGTCGTCGAGGATCGGCTGCCGATGCCGACGGCGATCGTCGCCGGCAACGACCTCCTCGCCCTCGGGGCGTACCACGCGCTCCGAGAGCACGGCCTGCGCTGCCCCGGGGACGTCTCCGTCGTGGGCTTCAACGACATGCCCTTCGCGGGCGACTTCCAACCGCCGATGACGACCGTCCGCGTGCCGCACTTCGACCTCGGCGCGGAGGCGGCGCGGCTGCTCCTCGATCAGCTGGACGCCGAGAGCAACGGGGTGACGCCGGTGCGCATCGTGCTGCCGGTCGAGCTGGTCGTGCGCGGGTCGACAGGGCCTCCGGAGGAAGCACCCTCCGGAGGCCGACCCGTCACGCGGTGACGGCGATGTACTTCTCCTCGAGGAACTCGAGGATCCCTTCCGAGCTGCCCTCGCGTCCCAGCCCGCTCTGCTTCATCCCGCCGAACGGCGCCGCGGGGTCGCTGACCACCCCGCGGTTCACGGCCACCATGCCGGCCTCGAGCCGCTGGGCGACCTGCATGGCCTCCCGCTCCTCGCCGAAGACGTAGGCCATCAGGCCGAAGATCGTGTCGTTGGCCTGGCGTACGGCGTCCTCGACGTCGTCGAACCGGACGATGGGGGTCACCGGACCGAAGATCTCCGTGCTCGTGATGGTCGTGCCGTGCAGGACGTCGACGAGCAGGGTCGGCTCGTAGAAGGCGCCGGCCTCCGACGCCGCGCCGCCCTGCACGACCCGGGCACCCTCGTCGACGGCCGTCGCCACGAGGGCGGCGACCTTGTCCCGCTCCGCGAACGACACCAGGGCGCCGAGGTCGTTGGTGCGGTCGAGCCCGGGGCCCACCCGCACCTGCGCGAGCCGCTCGCCGAACCGGCGGACGAACTCGTCGTGGACGGATTCGTGGACGTAGAAGCGGTTCGCGGCCGTGCAGGCGGAGCCGCCGTTGCGCATCTTCGCCACCATCGCGCCCTCGACGGCGAGGTCGAGGTCCGCGGAGGCCAGGACGATCAGCGGCGCGTTGCCGCCGAGCTCCATCGAGGCGCTACCACCGTGTCGGCGCAGGCGTGCAGCAGCTCCCGGCCGACCTCGGTCGACCCCGTGAACGACAGCTTTCGGACGGCGGGATGGGTGAGCATCCGTGCGACGCCGGGCCCCGTCGGGACCGGCGTGACGAGGTTGACCACGCCGCGCGGCACGCCGGCCCGTTCGAGCACGTCGACCATGTACGCGGCGGTCAGCGGAGTCTCGCGGGCCGGCTTCAGGATCGTCGTGCAGCCGGCGGCGAGGGCCGGTGCGAGCTTGCGGGTCGCCATGGCCGCGGGGAAGTTCCACGGCGTGATCAGCAGCGAGACCCCGATCGGCTGCCGCGTGACGACGATCCGCTTGTCGCCGGCGGGGGACAGCCGGTACTCGCCGGGGATGCGCACGGCCTCCTCCGCGAACCAGCGGAAGAACTCCTTGGCGTAGCCCGCCTCGGCCATGGCGTCCCCGAAGGACTTGCCGTTCTCGCGCACCATGATCGTGGCGAACACCTCGACCTCGTCGGTGAGGATCTCGTAGGCCCGGCGCAGCACCTCCGAGCGCTGCCGCGGCGCGGTCGCGGACCAGGCGGGGAGAGCCGCGTCCGCGGCCGCCACCGCGGCGTCGCAGTCCGCCTCGGTGGCGATCGCGAAGTCGGTGATGGTCGAGCCGTCGGACGGGTCGACCACGGCGAAGCGCCGGCCGTCGCCGCCCGGGCGCCACTGCCCGTCGATGTACAGGTCGGCGAACAGCCGCTCGGCGGCGGCTCCCGACGGATCCGTGCGGGGCTCGGTGGTGATGGAGCTCATCTCGGTGCCTCCTGGGGCGGTTCCGGGGATATGGCGGGGACCGGCGGTGGTGCGAACACCTCCGGATGGAGCGCGAGCTGGAGACGGGTCCGCCGGATGTGCCCGGTGAGGACGCGCTCGGCGTCCTCACCGTCGCCGCCGGCGACGGCATCGACCAGCATGTGGTGCTCGTCGTGCACGATGCGGTTGCTGTTCTCGTCGAGCAGCCGGGTGTAGGCCCGGCGGTAGTGCTGGGTGGTGTTCCAGAGGCGGTGCACCAGCTCCCCGAGCAGTGTCGTCGTCGCGGCGGAGTAGGACAGCAGGTGGAACTCGCGGTCGAGGCGGA
>DASYJR010000243.1:0-7480 GCA_035996305.1 Amnibacterium sp.
GTACCCCGTGCCCATCGGTCAGACCCCGCTGCTCGACCGGCCGCAGGTCGTCGCCCTGAACAAGATCGATGCGCCCGACGCCCGGGAGCTCGCCGAGCTCGTCCGGCCCGACCTCGAGGCGAGGGGCTTCCGCGTCTTCGCCGTCTCCGCCGCGAGCCACGAGGGGTTGCAGCCCCTCTCCTTCGCCCTCGCCCAGCTGGTCGAGCGCGATCGCGCGGACCGCGCGGCGCAGGCGAAGCCCGCTCGCATCGTGCTGCGGCCGACCCCGATCGACGAGCAGGGCTTCGTCGTCAAGGTCGAGGGCGGCACCGAGCCCGTCTACCGCGTGCTCGGCACCAGGCCGCAGCGCTGGGTCGCCCAGACCGACTTCACCAACGACGAGGCCGTGGGCTACCTCGCCGACCGGCTCGCGAAACTCGGCGTCGAGGACGCGCTCTTCGAAGCCGGCGCGGTGCCGGGCTCCACCGTCGTGATCGGTCCCGGCGACGGCGTCGTGTTCGACTGGGAGCCGACGCTGATGTCCACCGCCGAGCTGATCACCGCACCGCGCGGCAGCGACCTCCGCTTCAACCAGCCAGGCCGGCGCACCACCGAGGAGCGCCGCACCGGGTACCGCGACCGGATGGACGCGAAGGCCGCCGCCCGCGCCGAGCTCGACGCCGAGCGGATCGCCGAGCGCGAGGGGGATGCCGCGGTCGGCTCGGAGTCCCGCCCGTGACCGTGCCGACGGTGCCGGAGCAGGCGCCCGGCGCGACGCGCATCGTCGTCAAGGTGGGCTCCTCGTCCATCAGCGGGAACAAGGTCGGCCAGGTCGTGCCCCTCGTCGCGGCGCTCGCCGCCACCCATGCCCGCGGCATCGAGGTGGTGCTCGTCTCCTCCGGCGCGATCGCGACCGGCATGCCGCACCTGCGCCTCCGCGACCGGCCCACCGATCTCGCCGTGCAGCAGGCGGCGGCCGCGGTCGGGCAGAACCTGCTCATCAAGCGCTACCAGGAGCAGCTCGACGGGTTCGGGATCGTGGCCGGCCAGGTGCTGCTCACCGCCGGCGACCTCGAGAATCCGAAGCACCGCACGAACGCGGAGCGGGCCCTCGACACCCTGCTGGCCCTCCGGATCCTTCCGATCGTGAACGAGAACGACACGGTCGCGACCCACGAGATCCGCTTCGGCGACAACGACCGGCTCGCCGCGCTCGTGGCCGAGCTGATCGGCGCCGACCTGCTCGTGCTCCTCTCCGACGTCGAGGCGCTCTACACGCGGCCGCCGGGGGAGCCGGGCGCACAGCCCATCTCCTTCGTCGCGGCGGGCGACCCGCTCAGCGGCGTCGTCGTGGGGGAGAGCGACACCGGCGTGGGCACCGGCGGCGCCGCCACGAAGGTGGCGGCCGCCCGGTACGCGACCGATGCGGGCATCGCGGTGCTCCTCACCGCCACCGAGCACGTGGCCCGGGCGCTCGAGGGCGAGCGCATCGGCACCTGGTTCGAGCCCGCGCCCGCCGTGGAATCCGCGGCCGGATAGACTCCCGCGGCATGACGGACACGCTGACCGCATCCGCAGCCACGACCGACGCGTCGCCCCGCTTCGCCGCGGCGAAAGCGGCCTCCCGGCGCCTCGCGACCGCCACCTCCGGGGAGCGCGACCGCGGCCTCGAGTCGATCGCGGAGGCGCTGCTCGCGGCCGCCGACCGCGTGCTCGACGCGAACGCACGCGATCTCGAGGCCGCCAGGGCCTCGGGCATGGCCGAGGGGCTCCAGGACCGGCTGCGACTCGACCGGCAGCGGGTCGCCCGCCTCGCCGACGCCGTGCTGCAGATCGTGGCCCTGCCCGATCCGGTGGGCGAGGTGCTCCGAGGCCGCACGCTGCCGAACGGCCTGCGTCTCAGCCAGGTCCGGGTGCCGTTCGGCGTCGTCGGCGCCATCTACGAGGCACGGCCGAACGTCACGGTCGACATCACCGCCCTCGCGCTGAAGAGCGGGAACGCGGTCGTGCTCCGCGGCGGCACGGCCGCCCAGCACACGAACGGCGTGCTCGTCGCCGTGATCCGGGATGCGCTGGCGGCCGCCGGCCTCCCCGCCGAGGCGGTGCAGTCCGTCGACGACCTCGGCCGGGACGGCGCCGCCCAGCTGATGCGGGCCCGCGGCCTCGTCGACGTGCTCGTGCCGCGCGGCAGCGCCGCCCTGATCGACACCGTGGTGCGCGAGTCGACCGTGCCCGTCATCGAGACCGGCGCCGGCGTGGTGCACGTGTTCCTCGACGCGAGCGCCGACGTGCGCATGGCCACCGAGATCGTCCTGAACGCGAAGACCCAGCGCGTCGGCGTCTGCAACGCCCTCGAGACGTTGCTCGTGCATCGCGACGCCGCCCCGCGCCTGCTTCCGGCGGTCGCGGACGCCCTGCAGCGCGCGGGCGTCGTGCTGCACGCCGACGCGGACGCCCGTGGCATCGTGCCGGGCGCCGTGCCGGCCACCGACGACGACTGGGCGACCGAGTACGGCTCCCTCGACCTCACCGTGGGCGTCGTGGACGACCTCGAGGCCGCCGTCGCCCACATCGACCGGTTCTCGACGCACCACACCGAATCGATCGTCACGAACGACCTCGCGAACGCCGAGCGGTTCCTCGCGGAGGTCGACTCGGCGGTCGTGATGGTCAACGCGTCGCCGCGGTTCTCGGACGGGGGCGAGTTCGGCTTCGGGGCCGAGGTGGGCATCTCCACCCAGAAGCTGCACGCCCGCGGGCCCATGGGCCTGCCGGAGCTCACGAGCACGAAGTGGCTCGTCCGCGGCGACGGGCAGACCCGCCCCTAGCACGGCTGCGCGCCGGCCCACCAGGCTCCGGCGCGCAGCGCGCCCACCTAGAATCGACCGGTCCCTGGACGTCGATCCGGGGCGAGAGGAGGACGCGGTGACGTTTCTGAGCGCCGTGCCGCACATCATGGCCGGCTACCACGAGCAGCCGCTGCCGGTGCCGAGCGTGATCTTCCCGATCGTCGCCATCAGCGTGTTCGCGCTGCTCGGGTTCGTCGCCTGGTCCTACCGCGACGTGGCGAACCGGCACAGCGGCAAGCCCACGCGCGGCGGCGGCCACCACGGCCCGAGCGTCTAGCGGGGAGCCGTCAGCGCCGCATCCGCCACTCGGCCCCCCGGCAGCACCCGCCGCCGGGTCGGCGTGATGGGTGGCACCTTCGATCCGATCCACCACGGCCACCTCGTCGCCGCGAGTGAGGTCCAGCGCGTCTTCGACCTGGACGAGGTGATCTTCGTGCCCACCGGGCAGCCCTGGCACAAGGTCGCGGTCACCGAGCCGGAGCACCGCTACCTGATGACCGTCGTCGCCACCGCGTCGAACCCGCGGTTCACCGTGTCCCGGGTCGACATCGACCGCGGCGGCGTCACGTACACCGTCGACACGTTGCGCGATCTCAAGCAGCAGCACCCGGACGCCGACCTGTTCTTCATCTCGGGGGCCGACGCGATCGCGCAGATCTTCAGCTGGAAGGACCTCGACGAGCTCTGGGGCCTCGCGCACTTCGTCGCGGTCACCCGTCCGGGCCACGCGCTGTCCGTGGCGGACCTGCCGCACGACGACGTCAGCGTGCTCGAGGTGCCAGCTCTGGCCATCTCCTCGACGGATTGCCGAGCGCGTGTGCGACACGGCGCGCCGGTTTGGTACCTCGTCCCGGATGGTGTGGTTCAGTACATCAGCAAGCACCGTCTGTACAGGAGCGCACCATGACCTTGTGGCAGGACCAGTCTTCGCGGGGGGGCCGAAACGGCACTGCCGTGGACACCGCCCGAGCTGGGGAGACCCACGAGGACGGTCAGCCGATCAGCCGGCGGGCGGCCCGGGAGCGGGAGCGGCGGGCCGCGGAGGCCCTCGCCGAGGGCCGCGCCCACCCGTCGGGAGTCGTCGACTTCGAGGGTCATGACTTCGGCGGGGAATTCCACGCTGACCAGGAGATCCCCGTTCAGAACACGGCGGACATCTGGGCCGCGCTGTCCCGGCGTGCCGACACGCCGCCCGCGCAGCCGGTCGACGGTCCGCACACCGGTGACCTCGCTCGGTTCCGCTCCGGCGTGCCGGAGGCCCCGACGCGGCGCAGCGCCCCGGCGCCCGCGTCGCCCATGACCGGTGAGCTGCTCGAGCGCGTCCGCGACGCGGTGCTGCGCGAGCACGAGGCGGAGCCGCTGCCCACCGTGCGCACCCCCGTGCAGCAGCCGCCGATCAGCCGCAGGGAGCTGCGTCGACGCCAGGCCGAGCAGACCACCGAGGACGGCATGCCGGCCGCGTGGTTCAGCGACGGCGACCCCGGCGTGCCCGCCGCCTTCGCGCGCTACGACGATGCGCCGACCGTCGCCATGCCGGCGCTCGACCGGGCCGAGCTCGAGGCGCAGACGCCGATGACGGCGCCGGTCAACCTCCCGCAGTTCTTCGCCGCGCCGAAGGGCGACGACTCGCTCCTGTTCTCGAGCCCGGTGCCGCTCGTCGATCCGGACCCGCAGCCCGAGGTCGCGGAGGCGGAGCCCGAGTTCATCGAGCCGCAGCCGGCGTGGCGTGGCCGCGCCTGGAGCCAGGTCCCCGACGACTACGCCGAGCCCGTCGCCTACGCCGAGCCCGGCGGCTACGCCGAGCCGCCCGCCGGTTTCGCCGAGCCGCCCGCCGCGTTCGCCGAGCCGCCCGCCGCGTTCGGCCCCGAGCAGGTCGGGCCGCCGAGCGAGGTCACCGACCTCGCGGGCTTCGAGGCCCTCATCCGCCGTGCACGCAGCGGGCAGCCGCAGGCGGCGCCGGAGCCGATGTTCAAGCAGGCGGAGCAGCAGCGCCCGGCCCTGCCGTGGGCGGACGACGAGGACGACGCGCAGGACTACACCGGCCTGCTCGGCCGTCCGGTGCAGGGGTCGAACGGCTCCGCCAACGCGCTGATCCTCTCCGACGACCCGCAGCCCGACCTCACGCAGGCGGTGAACCGGACCGGTGACATCTTCATCACCGGCTCGCTGAACCTGCCGCGCAGCCTCGCGCAGACCGGCGCGACCACCGAGCACTACGACTCGCTGGACATCGACCGGCTCTTCGAGGCGTCGCAGGACGAGCCGGCCGCCGGCGTCGCTCCCGTGCGCGCGAGCCGTGCGGTCAGCGGGACCGGCTCGACCCGCGCGATCATCGGCGGACGTCGCGCCCGCGGGAACGTGCTGCCCACCGTGCTCGCGATCATCGCCGGTGCGATGGCTGTGGGTGTGGTCACCCTGCTCGTCGGGAGCTGGGTCCTCAAGCTATTCTGATCCGCGACGTGGAGAAGGAAACGGCGCAGAGCCAGGTGCAGCAGGCGGCGGAGGCCGCATGGGCGAAGAACGCGGACGACCTCGTCGCGATCGACGTCTCCTCCCGGCTGCCGCTCACCGACGCCTTCCTGCTCGTCTCGGGGAGCAGCGAGCGCAACGTGCTCGCGATCGCCGACGCCGTCGACGAGCGCATGTCGGCGGCGGGCCTGCCGCTGAAGCGGCGCGAGGGGCGCGGTCAGGGTCGCTGGGAGCTCCTCGACTTCGGTGATGTGGTGGTGCACGTGTTCCACCAGGAGGACCGCGCGTACTACGGCCTCGAACGCCTCTGGCGCGACTGCCCGGCCATCCCGCTCGAGCTCGCCGACGACGCCGGCCGGGCCGCCGCCTCCTGAGCCGCAGCACGCCGGGCGAGGTCCCGCCGCAGGCCGTGGGCATGCGGGCGGAACCGCTCGACGACGTCGTCCGGATGATCCGGGCGCGAGGCGCCGTGGCGCAGCTCGTCGTGCTGCTGCACGGCGGAGTCGTGCTGGACCGCGCGTTCGGCTGCCGTCCGGACGCGCTGTTCTGGACCTTCTCCGCCGGCAAGCCGGTCACCGCGCTGACCGTCCACCTGCTCGCCGAGCGCGGCCTCCTCGACCTCGACGAGCCGGTCGCGGCCGTCTGGCCGGCGTTCGCCGCGCGGGGGAAGGAGGCGGTGACGGTCCGGAACGTCCTCGAGCACCGTGCGGGCTTCGGGACCCTCCGCATCCTCGGGGACGCCGTCGTGCTCGGGGACCGGGAGCGCGCGACGGCCCGCGTCGCCGCCGCCCCCCTCGTGCGGGCGCCCGGAACGGCTGCGGGCTACAGCCCGATCGCCGCCGGCTTCGTGCTGGGCGAGGTGATCCGGCGCGTCACCGGCCGGCCGGAACGCGATGTCGTGCGCGAGCTGATCCTCGATCCGACCGGGATGCACGACACGCACCTCGGGCTGCCCGGGCGCCTGCTGCCTCGCGCCGTGCCCGTGCACGGCTCGAGCTGGGGCGGCCGGATCGTCGCGGCCCGGGTGAACCGCCCGGACGTGCGGCGCGCCGTGGTCCCGTCCGCGGGCCTCTCGGCGACCGCGCGGGACCTCGCCGCGCTGTACCGGATGCTGCTCGACGGCGGCAGTGCGGGAGGGCGGCGCGTGCTCGCCGCGACGACCGTCGCCGCCGCCCTCGCGCCCTCGGGTGACGACGGGTTCGACCGCGTCGCCCGCTACCCGATCCGGTGGAGCGCGGGGTTCCAGCTCGGCGGCCCGCGTGCGGTGCCCGGCACGGTCAGCCCGATGGGCGCCGCGAGCAGCCCGCGCGCGTTCGGCCACAACGGGAGCAACTGCTGCATCGCGTGGGCCGACCCCGACCGGGACCTCGTCGTGGTGCACCTCACCAATCGCATCGGCCGGCCGCTGCCCGACCTGCGCTACCACGCGGCGGTCGCCGACCGCATCCTCGCGGCCGTGCACTCCGAGGGGGCCAGCGATCGCGCGGACGACCCGCTCCGCGGCGGTGGAGCGAAGGGACGGGGAGCGTCCGGCAGCATTGGGCCCGTGGAGGAGTCATGAGCAGCACCGATGGGCGCCGTGCGCGGCTGCTCGCGGTCCTCGCGCTCCTGCTGACCGCGCTCGCGGTGCTGCTCGGAGCGGCACCGGTCCAGGCACACGACTACCTCGTGAGCAGCACGCCGGCGGCCGGCAGCACCGTGACGACGTCGCCCGAGCAGGTGACGCTCACCTTCGACGCAGCGGTGCTCTCCACGGGCAACGGATCCGACGTGGTCGCGGTCACGGGCCCCGGGGGCAAGCACTTCGAGACCGCCTGTCCCGTCGTCGGGAACGACGGCGTGAGCACGGCGGTGCGGCTCGGGCCGCCCGGCACCTACACGGTCAGCTGGCGCGTCGTCTCCGCCGACGGGCACCCCGTGGCGGACTCCATCCGCTTCCGGTACGCGCCGGTCTCCGGCGCGTCCGCGGCCACCGGTTCGGCGGCGGGGCCGACGTGCGGGAACGCCGCCGTGCGCAGCGGACCGAGTGCCGCCGCCCCGCGGCCGGTCTCCGGTGGCAGCGTCGTCGTGCTGATCTCGATGGTCGCCGGCCTGCTGGCGCTGCTCGTCGTGGCCGGCGTCGTGCTCGCACTCGTGCTGACGCGCCGACGCGGCTGAGCGGTCCGCACGGGCGGCGGGCCCGA
>DASYJR010000244.1:0-7986 GCA_035996305.1 Amnibacterium sp.
GACGTCGAGCCCGGCTTCCGGGGCATGCCCGGATTCGGCGCCCCGCTGCCCGACGGCACCCTGCCGCTCGAGGCGCGGGCCATGGCCGCGACCGTCGGCGACGGCATCCGGGTGTGGAGCCTGTACGTGCCCAACGGCCGCGATCTCGCCGATCCGCACTACCCCTACAAGCTCGCGTGGCTCGACCGGCTGCGCGCGGCGACCGCCGACCGGCTCGCCGCGCATCCGGGCGAGCCCCTCGCGCTGATGGGCGACTGGAACGTCGCCCCGCTCGACTCGGACGTCTGGGACATGCGGGTGTTCGAGGGCTCGACGCACGTCTCGCAGCCCGAGCGGGAGGCCTTCGCCGCGTTCGAGACCGCCGGCCTCACCGACGTGGTGCGGCCCCTGATCCCCACCGGCTACACGTACTGGGACTACAAGCAGCTGCGGTTCCCGCGCAACGAGGGCATGCGGATCGACTTCGTCCTCGCCTCCCGCGCGTTCGCGGACCTCGTCACGGGCGCGTCGATCGAGCGGAACGAGCGGAAGGGCGACGCCCCCAGCGATCACGTCCCGGTCGTCGTGGACCTCGACGTGGAGTCCCCGCTCGACGACGACCGTCCGATGATCTTCTGATGACGTCCACGTCGCCGGGTTCCACCACGAGCGCCTACCGCGTGATGACCGTGTGCACCGGCAACATCTGCCGGTCGCCCATGGCGGAGGTCGTGCTCCGCGACCGGTTCGAGGCCGCGGGACTCGGTGAGGTGGTGGTCCTCGACTCCTCGGGGATCTCGGACGAGGAGACGGGCGACCCGATCGATCCCCGCGCCGCGGATGTGCTGCGGGAGGCCGGCTACCCGGTGCCCCGGCATCGCGCCCACCGGGTCAGCGCGAGGGACGTCGCCGGCCGCGACCTGCTGCTCGCGATGACGGCGCGCCACGCCCGTGCGCTGCGCACCCTCGCTCCGGATGCGGAGTCGGCCGGACGCGTGCGGATGCTTCGGTCCTTCGACCCGTCGGCGCCGGCGACGAGCGGCGCCGGCGCGGTGGCCGACGAGGCCCTGCTCGACGTCGAGGACCCGTGGTACGGCGATCGCGACGACTTCCTCTCGGTGCTGCAGCAGGTGGAGGCGGCCGCGGACGGGATCGTGGCGCACGTGCGGGACGAGCTCGCTCGGCGCGCGTCACCCGGGTGACAGCAGCAGCGCCACGAGGAGCACGACGGGCAGCGAGCCCAAGGTCGTGAGCAGCACCGCGTCGCGCGCGACCAGCACGCTCCGGTCGTAGCGGGACGCGTAGACGAGCACGTTCTGCGCGGTCGGGAGCGCGGCGAGCGTCACGGCGGCGTGCAGGGTGCGCGGATCGAGGTGCAGCACCGGGCCGCCGAGCACCCATGCCGCGAGCGGCATACCGATCAGCTTCAGCGTGGTGGCGAGCACGACGTCGCGGCGCCCGCTGCCGGGCTCGAGCACGCGCTGGCCGTGCAGCGACATCCCGAAGCCCATGAGCATCAGCGGAACGGCCGCGCCGCCGATGAGTCGGAACGGTTCGAGCACCGGCGCGGGCAGGTGCACGTGGGTGAGTGCGAGCAGCGTGCCGAGCAGGGAACCGAGCAGCAGCGGGTTGCGGAACGAGAGGAGCACGGTCCGCAGCACCGAACCGCCCCCGCGCGAGTGCTCGAGCACCACGAGGCCGGCGGGCGCGTACACGAGCAGCTGCAGCAGGATCACCGGGGCCGGGTACGCCGCGCTCCCGAGCACGTAGATGGCGACGGGCAGCCCGATGTTGTTCGCGTTCACGTACCCCGACGCGAAGGCGGTGACCATCGACTGCGCGCCGCCCCGGTGCCACACGAGCCGGCTGACGAGCAGCGAGACGACCACGACGACGAGCGCCGAGCCGGCGGAGACGAGCAGCAGCGGGGAGAGCAGCACCCGCGTGTCGGCGGTCGCGAGCACCGTGAACAGCAGGCACGGCGACGCGGCGAAGAAGACGAACCGGCTGAGCACCCGTCGCGCCTCGGGGCCGAGCACGCCGGTGACGCCGATCACGTAGCCGGCGAGGATGACGACGGCGATGATCCCGAAGCCCTCGAGCACGCCGACCATCCGTCCATCCTTGCGTGCGGCCGCGGACCGGTCATGACGGCCGGGTGGTGGGCTCCTGCGGCCGACCGCCCGCCGCCCAGGGGCGCATCCTCGATCCCGTGCTCGGGACCCCGATGGAACGCAACATCCGTGCGTGATTGGCAACAGCGCGCTCGGTATCCGCAGCAACGGCGCGCCGCGCGCTCGATACCGTCGAGGGGACGCTTGGAGGTGTCCCTTGTCGCTGCTCCAGACCCCCGCCACGGCCGTCGGTGCCGAATCCCCCGCGTGGCTCACGCTGAAGGACGCCGTCAGCGCGTTCCGGCTGCTGCAGCAGCACGACGGCTCGCTGCGGGAGGACGCCGATCGCGACGAGGCCCGGCGCTCGATCGAGACCGTCGTGGCGCAGGTGCAGGAGCTCGCCCCGGCGTTCCACGCCGACGCGGCCTACCTCGACGCGCTCGTCGCCGACCTCACGGCGTGGTCCGCCGGCGGCTTCGACGTCCCCGACTTCCGCGCCTCGCTCGCCGCGTTCGCCCCCCAGCAGCACCGCGTCGACGGGCTCCGGCACCTCGTCGTCTTCCCGATGGTCACCCAGAACGGCAGCCCCGACCGCCTGCTCGAGGCGCTGCTGATCGACGTGGTCTGGCCGGCCTTCATCGACGAGCTGGAGCGCGAGCGCTACTCGAACGCGCTGTTCGTCCCCATCCGCTTCGTCGACTTCACCGGCGGCTACGACACGAACTCCGCGGTGCTCTTCCCCGAGACCGTCGCGATGAAGGAGCTCATCCCCTTCACCTGGGGCGCCATCTTCGCCGACCGCGAGGCCGCGCGCTTCCGCAGGGTGGTCACGGCGGCCGCCGAGATCACGAAGCTCGAGCTGCCCGCAGACGCGCAGCGGCTGCTCGACGACCAGGCCCTCACCGAGCGCACCTTCGTGCTCTGGGATCTCGTGCACGACCGCACCCACATGCGCGGCGACCTGCCGTTCGACCCGTTCATGATCAAGCAGCGGATGCCGTACTTCCTCTACTCGCTCGAGGAGCTGCGCTGCGACCTCACCGCGTACCGGGAGGCGGTGCGGCTGGTGCGCGACGAGACGACCGACGAGGGCACCCGCGACCACGCGCGCCTCGCCCAGTTCGTGATCCTGTTCGACCGGATCTTCCGGTTCCCGCTCACCGGCGGCCGCGTGCGCAACTACGACGGGCTCGGCGGACAGCTGCTGTTCGCCTGGCTGCACCAGCACCACGTCCTGCACTGGACCGACACCCGCCTCGCCATCGACTGGGACCAGGTGCCCGACGTCGTCGTCGCGCTGTCGGACGCGATCAACGAGCTGTACTGGGCGTCGATCGACCGGCCGAAGACGGCGCACTGGCTCGCGGCCTACGAGCTCGTCCGCAGCACGCTGACGCCGAACCCGGCGTCGAGGTGGGCCCGGGGGCTGCCCGACGAGATCCTCGCCGGTGCCCCGAAGGGGTTCACCGACGCGGTGCTGGACGACGAGTTCCCGCTCTCGATGTTCTACGAGGCGCTCGGCAAGAAGCTCCGCGGCGTCATCGAGTCGACCGCGGGCATCACGGCCGTCGGCTGACCCGGCCGACCCCCCGGCGTCCCGCGCGGAGGCCGACACACCGCATCCCGGCCGCCACCCGCACGATCCCCTACTCCCGGGGCGACGGTCGTCGCCCACGCCCGCGGTCGGGGCGCACATCCGCATCGGGAAGGATGGGACGGTGAGACTGCACGACCCGGATTCCCGCACCTTCGCCTCCGACAACTACGCCGGCGCCCTGCCCGAGGTGCTCGCCGCGATCGCGGGCGCGAACGGCGGTCACCAGATCGCCTACGGCGAGGACGCCTACACGGCCCGCCTCGGCGAGGTCGTGCGGGCCGAGTTCGGGGAGCAGGCCGAGGTGTTCCCGGTGTTCAACGGCACCGGCGCGAACGTCGTCGGACTCACCGCCCTGCTGCCCCGCTGGGGTGCGGTGATCGCCACCGGCAGCGCCCACATCCACACGGACGAGGCGGGCGCCCCCGAGCGGGTCAGCGGCCTCAAGCTGCTCGTCGTGCCCGGGGTCGAGGGCAAGCTCACCCCCGCCGCGATCGAGACGGAGGCCTGGGGCTGGGGCGACGAGCACCGCGCGCAGCCGCTCGCCGTCTCGATCACGCAGAGCAGCGAGCTCGGCACGGTCTACACCCCCGACGAGGTGCGGGCGGTCGCCGACTTCGCGCACGAACGAGGCATGGCGGTCCACATGGACGGGGCCCGCATCTGGAACGCGGCCGCCGCCCTCGGCCTGCCGCTGCGCGCCTTCACGGTCGATGCCGGCGTCGACGTGCTGAGCCTCGGCGGCACGAAGAACGGCCTGCTCGGCGCGGAGGCGATCGTGGTGCTCGACCCGGCGCGCGCGGACGGGCTCGTGTATCTGCGCAAGCTGAGCATGCAGCTCTCCAGCAAGATGCGCTTCGCGAGCGCCCAGCTGCTCGCCCTCTTCGAGAACGACCTCGGCGTGCGCACGGCCGCCCACGCGAACGCCATGGCGGCCCGCCTGCGCGCCGCGCTCCAGGACGTCCCGGGCGTGGAGTTCAGTCACCCCACCCAGGCCAACGCGCTCTTCGCCGAACTCGACCTCGCCGCGGCCGATCGGATCCGGGAGCGGTTCCGGTTCTACGACTGGGACCGCGCGAACCGGCAGGTGCGCTGGATGTGCGCCTGGGACACGACCGAGGCCGACGTCGACGCCTTCGTGGCGACGGTGCGGGAGGCGCTCGGCTGACAGCGCTCGCTCGAACGCGGCGCGCCGCGCACGCGCTCGCGGGTGGTGCGACGACGATGCGGAAGCGTGATGGGGATCAATCACGCGACGAGCGGCGCCGCCGTCTGGTTCGCGGCGACCGCCACGCTGCCGGCGCTCAGCACCGACCTCTATCCGCTCGCACCGATGGGGGTGCTCGCCGGCGCACTGGTCTGCGCGGGTGCGGCGCTGCTCCCCGACGCGGACCACCACAGCGGCACCATCGCGCACTCGGTGCCCGTGCTCGGCCGGCTCGCGGCGCGCACCGTCGAGGACGCGAGCGGCGGCCACCGACACGGCGCCCACACCCTCTTCGCGGGCGTGATCGTCACCCTGCTCGCCGTGCTGCTCGACCGCTTCACGGCGGTGGTGCCCCTGCTCGGCCGGGTGCCGATCGGGCCCGCCATCGCCACCGTCGCCCTCATCTGCTTCGCCGTGAAAGCGCGCGACGTCGTGAAGCGCTGGTCGACGGCGTGGCTGCTCGGACTCCTCACCGCCGCGGCGGTGCTCGTCTTCTCCCCCGACAACCCGGTCTGGTTCCCCGTCGCCGTCGGCCTCGGGTTCGTGACCCACATCGCGGGCGACCTGCTCACGGTCGAGGGCGTCCCGAGCCTCATCTGGCCGATCCAGGTGAAGCCCCCGCGCGCCTGGTCCCGCACCCCGGGCCTGCGCGCGGTGTGGAAGCGCAACGGCTACCTCTCCGTGCCGGTGCTCGGCCACGCGGGATCGGTACGAGAACACGTGCTGGGCGTCGCGCTCGCCCTCTACTGCGTCTACGCGTTCGTGGCCGTCGCGATGCAGGCGGGCCACGTCGACCTGCTCGCGGTCCACTGAACAGCGGATCCCGTGTCGTTGCGCTCCTCATTCCACCGATTCCGCACGGATGAACGCCGTGGACGGCGGATACCGTCGTATCCTGACCCCATGCTGTCCCTCGATCGTGATGTGGTCGTCATCGGCGCCGGCGCCTGCGGGCTCGCTGCGGCGACCGCCCTGCGCCGCGGCGGCGCGAGCGTCGTCGTGCTCGAGGCCCGCGACCGGGTCGGCGGCCGACTGCAGACCGACACGGGGACCGGCGCCCTGCTGGAGCTCGGCGGCCAGTGGGTCTCCCCCGACCAGACGGCGCTGAAGGAGACGGTGGCCGAGCTCGGCCTCGAGCTCTTCTCGCGCTACCGCGACGGCGACAGCGTCTACATCGGCCGCGACGGCGCCCGTACGCGGTTCACCGGCGACATCTTCCCCGCGACGCCCGAGACGCAGGCGGAGATCGAGCGCCTCATCGCCCTCCTCGACGGGCTCGTCGCCGAGATCGATCCCGACCGGCCGTGGGAGCACCCGCGCGCCCGCGAGCTCGACGCCGTCACCTGGCGCGCGTTCCTCGAGCAGCAGTCGGCGGACCTCGAGGCCCGTGACAACGTCGCGCTCTTCATCGCCGAAGCCATGCTCACGAAGCCGGCCCACGCGTTCTCCGCCCTCCAGGCGCTGCTCATGGCCGCCTCCGCGGGCAGCTTCAGCCACCTCGTCGACGCCGACTTCATCCTCGACCAGCGCGTCGTGGGCGGCCTGCAGCAGGTGCCGCTCCGCCTCGCCGAGGCGCTCGGCGACGACGTGCTGCTCGGTCGCCCCGTCCGCACGATCGAGTGGTCGGACCGCGGGGTCGTCGTGCACGCCGAGGGCGGGACCACGGTGCGGGCGGCGCAGGCCGTCGTCGCGGTGCCGCCCAACCTCTACGACCGGATCGACTACGTGCCGGCCCTGCCTGCGCGCCGCCACGTGATGCACCAGCACCTGTCCCTCGGGCTCGTGATCAAGGTGCACGCCGTGTACGAGACGCCGTTCTGGCGCGAGGAGGGCCTCTCCGGCACCGCCTTCAGCCCGTACCGCACCGTGCACGAGGCGTACGACAACTCGAACCACGGTGACCCGAGGGGCGTGCTCGTCGGCTTCGTGTCCGACGAGAAGGCGGACCGGCTGCTCGCGATGGATGCGGACGAGCGTCGCGAGGACGTGCTCGACTCGCTCGCCGACTACTACGGCGAGGCCGCCCGCCATCCGGTCGTCTACGCCGAGAGCGACTGGGCGAGCGAGGAGTGGACCCGCGGCGCGTACGCCGCGAGCTTCGACATGGGCGGACTCGCCCGGTTCGGCGCCGACGCGCAGCGGCCCGTCGGTCCCCTGCACTTCGCCTCCAGCGACCTCGCCGGGCACGGCTACCAGCACGTCGACGGCGCGATCCGGATGGGACGCCGCGTCGCCCAGGCCGTGCAGGCGGCGCTCCCCGTCCGCGTCTAGGGACTCAGAGCGCCAGTCGGCGCTCCTCGTCGCCGGGCGAGAGCGGTCGCCACATCACGTGCAGGCCGACCAGTCCGTGCCGGCGGCTGTCGAACGCCTTCGGCACGGTGCCGATCACGCGGAAGCCGAGCGACTGCCAGAGGCGCACGGCCGGGGCGTTCGTCTCGACGACGGCGTTGAACTGGATCGCCGCGAAGCCGCCCGCGGTCGCCCAGTCGATGAGGTGCGTCCCGAGCGCGCGGCCCACGCCGCGGCCGGCCGCCGCGGGATCGACCATGAAGCTGCCCGTCGCGACATGGGCGCCGCGGCCGGGCCGGTTCGGGCCCATCGTCGCCGTGCCCAGCACGGCGTCCCCGTCCAGGGCGACGACGACGCGGCCCTGGCCGGTCCACAGCCGTTCGGCCTCGTCGCTCGAGAGGCCGCTCGGGTAGGCGTAGGTCTCACCGTCCTCGACGATGTCGCGGAAGAACGGGAAGATCTGCGGCCAGTCCTCGGCCTGCGCCTCCCGGATGATCACGCCGCCACTGTAGTGACGGCACGTGCATGACGCCGTCCCCGTGGTGGAAGGGCCCTCAGCGCGACGGGCGGGGCTGGCCGGGGATGTCAGTGGGTGCGGAGCGCCCGACGAACAGGCCCATGCCGGACATGATGACGCCGAGTCCGAAGTGCAGCCAGTTGTCCGCGTCGTTCAGCGGCACGAAGTTCGCTCCGCCCGTCGTGCCCTCCACGACGAGCCCGTAGACGAACAGGATCAGATAGAGCACGCCGCCCCAGATCAGGGAGTACCGCGAGAGGGTGCGGTTCGCCGCCGCCGCGATCCC